>NZ_JBJGYT010000007.1:0-180221 GCF_054050135.1 Geodermatophilus sp. SYSU D00705
CCCCCGGCCCCCCCCCCGCCCCCCCCCATACCACCCCGCCCCGCGCCCCCCGCGCCCCCCCCCCCCCCCCCCCCCCCCCCCCCCCCCCCCCCCCCCCCCCCCCCGGCGACCGTCGTCCCTGCCCCCTCCCTGTCCGGACCGCGGAAGGCCCGGATCTCGCCGTCCGCCCGCTGCAGCGCCAGCCGGATCCTCTCGACGGTCGTCGTCTCGCCGTCGGTCAGCGAGCGGAGCGCCTCCACGACTGCCTCCGCGGCCGCGGCCCCGCCGGCGTGCCCGCCCATGCCGTCGGCAACGGCGAAGACCGGCGGCTCGGCGAGGAACCTGTCCTGGTTGTCCTCGCGCATACCGACCACGGTGGCCGCTCCCCAGCCCAGCTCTACCGGCGGCATCCACTCTCCACGGCTCAGATCGACGACAACGACCCGCGGGGAAGGCAGGTGCGCCGAGCGTAGAAGGTCCTGGTCGCCCCGGCAGGTCAGCGCCACTCTCATTCAGTACGCGCCCTCTCCCCGGACGACGGCACGCACCGTCTTGGCCAGGATCATGAGGTCGAACGCCAGCGACCAGTTCTCGACGTAGCGGATGTCGATCCGCACCGAGTCGTCCCACGACAGGTCGGACCGGCCGCTGACCTGCCACAGTCCGGTCAGCCCCGGCTTCACGAGGAATCGCCGGTGCATGTCCTCGCCGTAGAGCTCCACCTCGGAACGCAGCGGCGGTCGCGGGCCGACGAGGGACATCTCCCCGCGGAGGACGTTGAACAGCTGCGGCAGCTCATCCAGCGAGTAACGGCGCAACACCGTCCCGACCCGCGTCACGCGGGGGTCGTCCCTCTTCTTGAAGAGCACGCCGTTGCCGTCGTCCCCCTCGAGGTCGGCCACCATGCGGTGGGCGCCCTGCACCATGCTGCGGAACTTGAGCATCGTGAACGGCCGCCCGCAGTGGCCCACCCGCTCCTGACGGAACAACACGGGCCCCGGACTCGTGAGCCGCACCGCCAGCGCGATCCCGACCAGCGCCGGCGAGAGGAAGATCAGGATCGCGGAGGCCACCACCCGGTCGAAGCAGGCCTTCATGAACCGGCGCACCCCGGTGAGCTCCGGCCGCTCGAGGTGCAGCAGCGGCAGCCCGGCGACCGGACGGATGTGCACCCGCGGGCCGACGACGTCGGTGATCGCCGGCGCGACGAGCAGCTCAGCAGAGGTCTTCTCGAGCTGCCAACCCAGACGCCGCAGGGACGTGCCGTCGAGATCCTCGCTCGGCAGGACGGCGACCGTGTCCACCTGGAACCGCATCACCACGTCGGTGACCTCGTCGAGCCCGCCGAGCACGGGCAACCCGTTGAAGGCGTCCATCCCGGGGGAGACCTGATCTTCAGGCAGGCAGCACCCCACCACCCGGTACCCCTGGTGACGCGCCCGCTGGAGCTGCTCGTCGAGGTCTGCGACCGCGACGGGATGACCGACGAGCAGCGTCGTCTGCTGGAGGTGACCGTGGCGGCGCTCGCGGAACAGCCAGTGCCGGTGCGCGAACCGCTGGGCGAGGGTGGCGGCAGCGGTCGTGGGCAGGGCCACGACGACGAACCCACGAGCGAGTTCGATCTGGAACGCCCACGCGAACGTGCCGACGGCGGCCAGTAGCGCCACCGCAGCAGCGAAGACCCGGCGGTACTCCTCCACACCGATCCAGAGGAACCGCTGCTCGTACCCGCGGGCGAGCAGGATCGCCGGCAACCACAGCAGCGGGAGGACCAGCACACTGACCACCGCCGGACTGCCCGAGCCGTTCCAGCCGAACCAGAGCAGGTAGCCGACCAGCCCAGCGATCAGGGCGCTGAGGGCATCGAGGAGCACGGCACGCCGCACGTAGTCCGCGCGCCAGGTCCGACGTGCCTCGGTGCCCTCCCCGCTGATCCGAGCGGCGAAGGGCGACCATCCCCCGCCGACCTCGGGGCCATGGGATCGACTGGGCGAGTGGGTGATGCCGACTGCTGACACCATCTGACCCCCGTGCGGTGGCGGTTCCCCCCCAGGCATGGAACAGGACTACAGAGGCGACCTCTATCCACTGGGAGCTGCGGTAATCCTGACGATCCTGGCCAGTTCCGGATCGGCGCAAGAATTCCGGGAGACGGTCACCGCGCGGCCACCAGCGGTTATGCCCGCCGGGCGCTGACGGCCGCCGAGCCCGTCGATGTCCGCGAAAGTCTCGCCGACCGACGAGCCCGGCCGAGGCGTCGGGTGAGGACGGACAATGCGGTCGATGCGTTCGATGGCTTCCCCCTGCATCGTCCTGGCCGGCCTGTTGGTGGGCCTCGTCCTGCCTGCCTGCTCCGGCGGAGCGCCAGGACCGAGCCCGGCGGCCACTGACAGTCGCACCACCCAGGCCACCGCGAGCGTCATCTCGCCGCCAGACCCCCTGCAGCAGCAGGTGGACACCGCACTCGCCGGCCTCGGACGCCGCCAGCAGGTAGCCCAGCTCCTCGTCGTGGGCGTGCCTCTGGACGACCTCTCTCCCGTTGACGCCCTCGTGGCCGACACCGGCGTTGGGGGCGTCTTCCTCCAGGGCCGCAGCTCCGCGCTTGCCGAGGAGCTCGCCGCCGCGACGGCGCGATGGACGGAGTCGTCCGGGGGCACTGAGCCCTGGATCGCCGTCGACCAGGAGGGTGGCGCGGTCCAGAGCCTCTCCGGCCCCGGCTTCTCGGACCTGCCTTCGGCCGTAGAGCAAGGTCAGCTACCCCCTGACGAGCTCGCGGCGCTCGCCGCCGGCATCGGCGCTTCGTTGGCCGGCGCTGGCATCAACCTCGACCTGGCACCGGTCGTCGACGTCGTCCCCGAGGACACCGAGGCGAGCAACGCACCCATCGGCGCCTACGGCCGCCAGTACGGCAGCACCCCCGACGCCGTCGGGACAGCGGCCCGCACGGTCGTCGACGGTCTGGCCACGCACGGGGTCACCGCGACGCTCAAGCACTTCCCCGGGCTGGGCCTGGTGCAGGAGAACACCGACGTCAGCGCCGACGTCACCGACGACGTCACCACCCGGGACGACGACCAGCTCGCCCTTTTCGGCTCGCTGGCTGCCTCCGACGCACACCCGTTCGTGATGATGTCGTCCGCCACCTACACGCAGATCGACCCGTCCGCGCCGGCCATGTTCTCCCACACCGCCGTGACGGATCTCCTGCGTGAGCAACTCGGCTTCGGCGGGGTTGTCATCTCCGACGATCTCGGCGCGGCGCAGGCCGTCCGGGACGTGCCGGTCGGGGAACGCGCCGTTCGCTTCCTCGCTGCCGGGGGAACGCTCGTCCTCACCGTGGACGCCGGGACGGCGCCGGAGATGATCGACGCTGTTCTGGCCCGCACCGAACGCGATCCCGGCTTCTCGCACCAGGTGGACGCCGCCGTCCGCACCGCCCTCACCGCGAAGGCGCGCGCCGGCCTTCTGCGACCTGCGTAGCGCCGCATGCCGTCGCAGCACTGCACAACCTCCGGCATCCCACGAACGGTCGACTTCACCACCCGGTCAGGGGAGGCCCTGAGGACAGGACCGGTTACGACTCGTGATCAGGTTCACCCTCCCCGCGTGACCAGATGGAGGAAGGCACGAGCTGAGACCTTGCAACTCTGGGCTGAGATCGAGCGATCCGGCTACCTGAGGGCCATCGCCGGTGATGTGGTGACCCGACACGCAGGGGGTGATCGACGCGCAGCCAAGCGCGTGGCCCTCGAGGTCCTCGAGGACGTGTGGCTCCACACGAAGTCACGGCCCCTCGCGAACCTGGCCTACCGCCGGACTCTCGCGATCGGCCGACAGGCGATCCGGGTCGGAAGTGCCGCGACACTCTTGGACGACTCCCCCGAGGATGCGTGACCAGCGGTTCCCGGGCGCCGCACTGACTCGAAGAGGGACACCGGGAGCGGCGACGGCCGCACCGGAGCAGCGGCCGATTACCGTGCGCCCGGTGCTCCGCTTGCTGTTCGCGATCGTCGTGGCCGGGATCCTCACGGTGTTCGCGTTCCTGCTGCTCACCGGCGAGTACATCAACGACGGCGCGGTGCTGGTGCGGCTCGCTGAAGACCACGGGATCCACCGCGGCGACATCTTCGTGGTGACGGGGTGGGCCGCCGCCCTGCTCTCGGAGATCGGCCTGCTGATCACGAACGGGCAGCGCGGTCGCCGTCCCCCGAACGGGTGACCCAGGACGCGATCGCCTCCACCGCCACCTACCGGGCGCCGATGCGCCCCTCATGCAGACGTCCAGCGCTCGCCGAGGGCGGCACCGCACGCCCCGGGCGCTCGCCGCCGCCCCCCGCGCCGTGCCTCCCACCGCGCCGGTCCGCAGGCGGCCCCGGCCGCAGGGCGAGCTGCCCGCGCCCGAGGGCCCCGCCCGCCGCGCGCTCCTGCACGCGGTCGCCGTCGGCGCCGTCGTCTGCACCCTCGTCTACCTCGTCTGGCGCATCTGCTGGACCATGCCCGACGGCGACGCGCTGTGGCTCGGCGTCCCGTTCCTCGTCCTGGAGCTGCACGGCTTCGTGGCGCTCGTGCTGTTCGTGGTCACGACGTGGAACGTGGAACCCACCCGCGAGCGGCTGCGCACCGCGCCGAGGACCGGTCGGCAGCCGAGCGTCACCGTGCTCGTCGCCACCTACAACGAACGCCTCGAGGTGCTGCTGCCCACCGTCGCCGCCGTCCTGGCGATGGACGGCGACCACGAGACCTGGATCCTCGACGACGGCGACCGCCGCGAGGTGGCCGAGATGGCCGCCGCGCTCGGCGCCCGCTACGTCACCCGCCCGGTGCACGACCACGCCAAGGCCGGGAACCTCAACTCCGCGCTGCGCCTGGTGACCACCGACCTGATCGCGGTGTTCGACGCCGACCACGTGCCCGAGCCGGACTTCCTCACCCGCACCGTGCCCTACTTCGCCGACGAGCGGCTGGCCCTGGTGCAGACCCCGCAGGACTTCTACAACACCGCGTCCTTCGAGCACCACCGGCCGGGGTCGGCGCTGCACGAGGAGTCGCTGTTCTACCGGGTCATCCAGGCCGGCAAGCACAACGCCGGTGCCGCCTTCTGGTGCGGCACCAACGCCGTCCTGCGCGTCTCGGCGCTGCGTGAGGTCGGCGGCGTGGCCACCGAGACCCTCACCGAGGACTTCCACACCACGATGCGCCTGCACCGCGCCGGCTGGCGGACGGCGTACCACAACGAGGTCCTGGCCAGCGGTCTCGCCGCGGGCACTCCCGCGGCCTTCTACGCCCAGCGGCAGCGCTGGGGCGCCGGCGCCATGCAGGTGCTGCGCACCGACAACCCGCTCACCGCGCCGGGGCTCACCCTCGCCCAGCGGCTGAGCTACGGCTATTCGCTGTCGGCGTGGTTCGACTCGTGGCGCACCCTCGGCCTGGCCTTGATGCCGGTCGCCGTCCTCGCCACCGGCCTGTTCCCGGTCGCGGCCGACCCGTGGCACTTCGTGGTGTTCGCCGGCTCGTCGTTCGTGCTGCAGCAGGCGGCGGTCACGCTGCTCGGCCGGGGCTTCGCCCGCGCCGCCTTCTCGCTGCTGTTCGACATGGTGCGGCTGCCGTCCAACCTCGCGGCCACCCTCTCCCTCCTCCGGCGCGGCACCGGCACCTTCGCCGTCACCGCCAAGGGCCGCACCGGCGACGAGCGGGCCCGGGCCCGGGTGCCCTGGACGCTCTCCGCCCTCGGCGTCGTGCTCCTCGCCGCCGTCGTCTACGCCGGGCTCACCCTCGCCGGCCTCACGCCGACCGAGTACCCGGTCAGCGGCACAGCCGTCGTCCCGTTGCTGTGGCTGCTGGTCACCGCCGGGTTCGTCGCCACCGCGATCGCCCGGATCCGCAGCTCCCGCTTCGGCACCGAGCGTCGCGAGGGCCACCGCTTCCCCATCGCCTTCCCGGCCACCCTCGATGGCCTGCCCGGCCAGATGGTCGACGTCTCCCTCGGTGGCGCGCAGGTGCGCGTGCCCGGGGAGCCCCTCGCCGTCGGGACGGAGACGCTGCTCGCCATGTGGGTGCCCGACCGACAGGAGCCGATCATCTTCGAGGTCACCGTCCGCTCCGTGCAGGAGGACCGGCACCGGCTGCAGTTCCGCGTCCGCGACTGGCGCGCCCTGGCCGCGCTGTCCGCCACCGCCATGGGGGTCGGCGCGCTCACCTGGGCCGCCGACGCCGGGGACGCCGTCCGCCCCGCCGCCGCCGGCGTGCTGGAGCCCGCGTGAGGCGCGCCGTGGGCGCGGCCGCGGCCGCCGTCCTGACCCTGACCGGCTGCCATCCGGCTGCCGATGACCCAGAGGCCACCTGCGCGCCGACGCCGGCCGCCGACCTGGTGCCCACCTCCGGCGCCTACCTGGGCACGAACCTCGACTGGGCCGACGAGACGCTCGCCGACTACGCCGGGCAGCTGGGGGAGGCCCCCGCGGTCGCGGTGAGCTTCGCCGGCTTCCCGCTCGGCACCGACGACGAGCGGAACCTCGACGGCGCGGTGGAGCAGCTGCGTGCCGACGGCGGCCTGCTCCTGCTCACCCTCGAACCGCACGACGGGCTGGCCGCCGTCACCGACACCGCTGCCCGCGACCTCGCCGAGAGGCTCGCCGGCTGGAACGCCCACGGCGTGCCGGTCGTCGTGCGGTTCGCGCACGAGATGAACGGCTCCTGGTACGCGTGGGGCCAGCAACCCGAGGAGTACGTCGCCGCGTTCCGCCGCGTCGCCGCCGCCGTCCACACCGGGGCGCCGGGCTCGGCGACCATGTGGGCGCCGAACTACGGCGGGGGCTACCCGTTCGCCGGCGGCCGCTACGAGGGGCACTCCCCTGCCCTGGACACCGACGGGGACGGTGCCGTCACCGGCGTCGACGACCCCTACGCCCCCTACTGGCCGGGGGACGACGCCGTGGACTGGGTGGGCATGTCGCTCTACCACTGGGGCAGCGCCTACCCCTGGGGCGAGAACGAGGTGCCCGAGCCAGGCAAGTTCGTGGCCCAGCTGACCGGGGAGTACGCCGGCCTGGCCGGGGACGAGCGCCGGGTGCCCGACTTCTACGGGATCTACGGCGAGGCGCACGGCAAGCCGGTCGCCATCCCCGAGACGGCGGCGCTGTACGCACCCGGCCGCCCCGGTCCCGACGAGCTGACGGTCAAGCAGGCCTGGTGGCGCCAGGTGCACGACCCGGCACTGGCCGAGCGACTGCCCCGGCTGGCGATGGTCAACTGGTTCGAGTGGGCCAAGGACGAGCAGGAGGTGGGCGGCCGCGTCGACTGGCGCGCCACGGCCACACCCGCGATCCGGGCCGCCTACCGGTCCGACCTGCCGGCGTGGGCGCTGTGGGCCGACGCCGTGCCGACCTGCGGCGAGGCCTGAGCGCGCACCCCCGCGCTCAGACCGCCGCCTGGGGGCGCAGGTCCCGCCACCACTCGTCGTGGGCGGCGAACCAGGCGACCTCCTCGGCCAGCCCCTGCTCCAGCGTCACCATCGGCCGGAAACCCAGCTCCGCGCGCACCCGGTCGGTGCGGCACACCAGGTCCGCGGCGTTCGGACCGGCCACGTGCTGCGGCCCCGGCGGCTCCGCCCCGGCGTGCGCGGCCACCGTCCGGCACACCCGGTGGGCCAGCGCGACCGTCCGCACCACGGTCCCGCTGCCCGCGTTGACCAGGCGGAACACCGGTCCACCGGCGACGCCCGGCGGGCGGGCCAGTGCCCGCACCACGACCTGCGCCGCGTCGCTGACGTGCAGGTAGTCGCGGCGCTCCAGCCCGTCCCCGGCGATCACCGCCGGCAGCCCGGCCAGCCCGGCACGGACGAACGCCGGTACCGCCCGCGACACCGTCTCCCCCGCCCCGTACAGGGTGGTGAACCGCAGCACCGTCGCGACCGGCCCGCCCTCAGCGGCGACGACCCGCAGCAGGTCCTCCACCGCCAGCCGGGCCGCTCCGTACGCGTCGTCCGGCGTCGGCCGCAGCCCCTCGTCCGCCGGACCGCCGAGGCCGTGCCCGTACACCTCCACCGAGCTCCCGAGCACGACGTGCCCGAGCCGGTCACCCAGCGCTGCGAGCAGCTCCAGCGTCCCGGCCAGGTTCACCACCGCCTCGTGGCGGGCGCGGGCCGTAGGGGTCGTCCTGCCCGACCGCGGCGGCGCGGACGCCAGGTGCACCAGGTGCTCGACCCCGGCTGCCCGGCGGGCGAGTCGGCGCGCCACCACCGGCCGCCACCACTCCTCCTCCGCGAGGAGCCGCACGACGCCGTCCCGGATGGACTGCCGCAGCGGCTCGCGCCACCCGGCGTCCGGCCCGACCACCGTGACCTCGCAGCCGGCGGCCACCAGCCTCGGGACGACGTACGCGCCGAGGAACCCCGTGCCACCCGTGACCAGCACCGGGGTGCCGGCCAGCTCGATGGCCGGGGGGACGTCGTCGACCGCGAACAGTTCCTGGACGGTGTTGTCCCAGGAGGATGGCGGGGCCACGAGGTCCTCCTGACGTCACCCCAGTGCCCGGGCACTCCTCGCCCGAGCACTGGATCCGGAACGCCCCCGTCCGTTGCGCGGACGCTAGGCAGGCGTCAGGAGTCGTAGGAGGGACGTAGGGCCCCGCACCGGCGCGCCCTCACCCCTCGTAGGGCCGCCGCGCGCCGCGCGGAACCGTCCGTCAGCGCCCGACCGGCCGGGCCGGCTCTCTCTCCCGGGAACTGCGCGGCTGCGGCGCGCCCCCACCGTCGACGTCGGGGCGCGCGGCGGCCAGCTCGGCCCGCAGCGCCTCCGCGAAGCGGCGGGCCGAGCCCAACGCCGGCACGCTCGCGGGCCCGACCGGGATGCCCAGCACCCGGCCGCGCTCGACCAGGTAGTCGCCGACGGCGAGGTGCACCCGCCGCCGGCCGCCGCCGATCTCCTCCCACGTCACCCGCAGCGCCATCTGCCGCTCGAACCCGCCCGGCCCCTGCGCCAGGTAGCGGATCCCCGACCCGGTCGCCCGCACCTCGGTGATCGTCGTCCGCAGGTAGTGGCGGGCGGCCTCCGCCGCGCGCCGTCCGGCCGCGCGGATCGCCGCCGGCCCCAGTTCCGTCTCGGCCGTGAACGCCACGGCCGCGACGTCGTCGTCGACTGCCACCTGCTCCCCCGTCGCCCCCGTGCCGGCGCCGCGCGGCGCCGTCTCCACTCGCGCCGGGAAGCGTATGGCCTGCGGTCGCGGAACCACGCGGTTCCGTCCCCGAGCGCGACCGAGTCGTGACCTCCCGCTCATCTGTCGAGCAGTGGGACCACGTGCACCCGTCCGGGTGGATCTGCTCCACCGCGCTTCAGCTCGACGTCCCGCCGGCCGACGTCCTCGGCATGGACACGGTCACCGACCCGACGATCGCCGCGCCGACCGCCTCGCCGCAGGACGACGTCACGAGCCTCCTGCCCGGCCCCGACGCGGTGCTGGCCCACCTGGCGCAGCGGCTGGCCGCGGTCGACGACGTGCCCGGCTGCCTGGTGGTCCTGCGGGTGCAGGAGCCAGGGGACGCCGCTCCGGCCGGTCTGGCCGCCGCCACCTCGATCATCGCCCGCTCCGTGCGCGGCGACGACTGGCTCGGTCGCACCGGCCCGCACGAGTTCGCCCTCGTGCTCAGCGGCGGTCTCGGGGGCGCCATGGCCGCGGCCGCCCGCGTCGTGGGCGCGGTCAGCGAGCTCGGCAGCACCGGGCTGGGTGTCTGCGCCGGCGTCTCCGTCCTCGAGCCCGGCGTCCCGGCCGGCGAGGTCCTGCACCGCGCCTACGCGGGACTCGCCGCGGCCACCGCCGCCGGCACCGGGGCGGTCTGCGTCAGCTGAACCGCCGGCCGGAGCTCGCGCCACCCCGGACCGTTCACCGCCCCGTCGGCGGTCGCCCACGTCGCCGGCCGAGCGAGGGCGACCGGCGACGTGGGCGAGCGGCGCCTGGGTGCACGATCCGGAGGGCGGTGGATTTCGATACGGTAACGGCAGTTTCTGGTCACAGCCGGTGGAGACGCGGCGGCGTCCCACCACATTGCCGCGCGCGGATGTTGCCCTAGGACCGCCCGCGTCGCAGGGTCCCCAGCCACAGCAGGGGGAAGACACGCCCGACCAACCGCTGGCGCGTCGCCCCTTGATGGGCGAAGGGACGTGCGGTGATCGGCAGGCGCCCTGCTCGGTCGCCCGGCACAGCAGAGCTGCCGGGGACGATCGTCATGGCACCCTGCCGTCCGCCGGGCCGGCCGACGGCAGCTCCTCGGTCCACCTGGGGTCGCCGCCTGGTGGTCGGGCTCCTGCTGGCCGCATGCGCCTGGTGGTTACTGCTCGCGCTGGCCGAGGCCTCACCCGCCGCCGCGTCCCCCTCGTCATCGGATGCCTCTCAGCAACGAGGGTCGCAGCGACCCGAGGGAGGCGGCGAGACCGGGGGGCAGGGACCGTCGACTGACCGCGGGCGGTCATCGGAGGACGGGACCAGGGGTCGGGAGAGCTCGCCGCCCGACACGGGACGAGGCGCCGACGCACCGGGCGCCGACGAACCCGCCTCCCGGTCCGGGTCCGCCGCCGCAGCGCGCCGAGGCGAGTCCGCCTCCGCCCGTCGGGAGACGTCGACCGATGCGTCTCCTGCGGCCGACTCGGCAAGTGGTGAGCGTTCCGGCGGACGGCGCGACGCCGAGCCACCGCGCTCCGAGCCCTCCGACCCACCCTCGTCGGCCCCCCCTCGTGACGAGTCCCCGCGAGGAGCTGCGAGGGGCGACTCCAGCGCTTCCCCGAACCGCGAGTCCGACGCCCCTGTGCGTGCGCGTTCCCCAGAGCCCGACGTCACGTCGCCCACTGATGAGCAGCAGGAGGCCGACCCCACCGATCGACCCTCGCCTCCACGGCAGGACCGTGGTCGCCAGCCGGCGGTGGAGCCCCCCGAGACGCGGCCCACACCCGGAGCGCCCCCCGCTGACGCGGACCGGCCAGTGGACGACCCGCCCGCACGTGCGGGAGGCAGGCCTCCCCCCGACCCCAACCCGCGCACGCCGGCGGACGACCCCGACCTCGGGACGGATCCCGCCGGCCCCGCCCCCGGCACCGGTCCCACCGACCCCGGCACGCCGACGGCCGAGCCCGACCCCGGCACGGATCCCATCGACGCCACCCCAACCACGCCGGCGGCCGACCCGGACTCCGGCACCGGTCCTGCCGACCCTGGCACGCCGACGGTCGACCCCGACCCCAGCACGGATCCCATCGACGCCACCCCGGGCACCGGTCCCACCGACCTCGGCCCGTCGCCTGCCGAGCCCGGCCCCGGCACGGATGCCGTCGAGCCCGTCCCCGACACACCCTCCACCGACCCCGGCACGGACCCCGTCGAGCCCACCCCGGGCACCGGTCCCGCCGCCCCCACCCTCGGCACGCCGACGGTCGACGCCACTCCAGACCCCGAACCAGCCGAGACAGACCGCGGGACACCGCCGCTGGGTCCGCGCCCCCGGTCGCCGCTCCCCGAAGACCCCGAACCGGACCCACCACTCACCGCGCACCCATCGCCACCGGCGGCCGATCACGCCGGCTCCGTGCAAGAGCCCCGCACGACCGACGAGGAGTCGACCGCTGCCGCGAGCGGCTCCTCCCGGGCCTCCGACACACGGGAAGCCTCCGATCCCAGACGAGACGACGAGCCGGCGATCCCGTCCGGCCCCACCGCGGAGGTGAACGGTCCGACCGTCGACGCGAGCCGTGAGACCCCACCGCCTCCCACCGAGGGGATGACGACCGGGGACGCCTCCGCCCCGGCCCCGCTCGAGGACGCCGAGGTCACGGCCGCTCCGGACTCCGCACCCCCGCAGGCCAAGCCACCTGCCGCTTCCGAGACCCGGCAACGGTCCGGCGGGACGGCGACAGCGAGGGCATCGTCGACCACGCCCTCCGCCGGCACGTCGGGGGCGACCACCGCGCTACTCGTCGTCGGCAGTGACGAGCAGACGTGGACGCAGACGTTCGCGTCGCCGTCGTGCACGACCACCGGCGCACTCCCGTCCGGGAGTCGGCAGACTTCCCGTGGTAGCACCTCGTCCACCCGCCCGGGTGATGCCTCCAGCGCGGGCACGCCCGTGGGCGCCGACACCCTCTCGGCGACGAACACGCCTGTCCGACCGGTCCTCCCCCTGCTGCCGTCGTTCCCCGGCCCGCCACCGATCACGCCACCGCCGCCGCCCCTGCCGCCGATGGCGCAGTTGGCTACAGCGACGGCCGGTCCGTCCCCCCCGGGGACCGGACAGGGCACCTACATCGACGGCAAGCTGGCGATCCTCGTCGACCAGCTGCCGCTCGGGGCGCCGGGAGCCGAGGGTCGCTCCACTCGGAGTGTCGACGGACGCCCCATCATGCGATCGCACGATCCAGGGGACCGGCCCGACTGAGGAGCGGCGACGGTCGCCGTTGCGCTCGCCGCGTCGCCGACCGTGACCGCACACCTGCCCTGGCCCGGCTCAGCCGGCGCCCGTCGAGACACCTTCCCGCCCGACAACGGGCTCCTCCGCGCACTCGCGCGAGCACGCCAAGGACTACTTCCGATGAGTCAAACAGCGCACTCGATCCGCTTCACGTCCAACCACGTCTGCCCCGACCGCGTCGCCGTCGTGGGGTACGGCTACTGGGGCTCCAAGCACGTCCGGGTCCTCAGCAGCATCCCGGGCGTCGAGGTCACCGTCGTCGACGGCCAGACGACCCGCCTGGCCGAAGCGGCGGCCCACCACCCCAGCGCCCGGCTGGCCACGTGTCTGGACGACGTGCTCGACGACGTCGACGCGGTCGTCGTCGCGACGCCACCCGGCACCCACGCGGCGATCGCCCACCGCGCCCTGTCGGCCGGCCGGCACACCCTGGTCGAGAAGCCCCTCACCACGTCCGTCAGCGACGGCGAACTCCTGGTCAGGACGGCCGAAGAGCACGACGTGCGCCTCATGGTCGGCCACACGTTCGAGTACAACCCCGCCGTCCGCAAGCTGAGGGAGCTGGTGCGATCCGGGGTCTTGGGCCGGATCCTCTACGTCGACACGGCTCGGCTGAACCTGGGCCGCTACCAGAGCGATGTGAACGTCATTTGGGACCTCGCCCCGCACGACATCTCCATCGTGTCGTACGCCCTCGACGAGATGCCCACGTCCACAGCGGTCTGGGCGCACAGCCACATCAGCAACCAGCACCCCGACGTTGCCCACCTGCGCCTGGACTTCCCGTGCTCTCGGACGCAGGCCTACGTGCACGTCAGCTGGCTGACCCCGAACAAGACCCGGCGCGTGACCGTCGTCGGTGAGCGCCGGATGGCGGTGTACGACGACCTCTCGGACAACGAGCGGATCCGCGTCTACGACATCGGGGTCGACGTGGAGGCGATCGAGGACCAGGCACGGGCCCACGCCCTCCCGGTGTCCTACCGGAACGGCGACATCGTCTCCCCGTACATCGCCTTCGAGGAGCCGTTGCTCGTCCAAGATCAGCACTTCATCACCTGCGTGCGGACTGGGGCCCGGCCGGACACCCCCGGCGAGCGCGGACTGGACGTGGTGCGCGTCCTCGCCGCCACGGACCAGGCCATCCACGCCGACGGCCAGTCCGTCGACCGCACCCGGCCTTCGGACCACCTGACGGATGGCGCCGGACGACGGGGGTCGGAGACCCCGCACCCGCGCACCCCGTCCCCGGTGCTGTCATGACCGCGCTGGAGGCCGAGATCGGCCCACGGATCCTCGCCGACGACGACGTGAGCATCGGGTACCCACCGGGGCGGCCCGTCAGGGGTCCCCTCGTCCTGGGCGAGGACGCGCGGCTGCGCAGCGGCAGCGTCCTCTATCGGGGTTCCCGGATCGGTGCCCGCTTCCAGACCGGTCACCACGTCGTCATCCGGGAGGAGTGCGACATCGGTGACGACGTCTCCGTCTGGAGCGGGTCGGTGGTCGACTACGGCTGCCGCATCGGCAGTGGCGTGAAGATCCACGTCAACTGCTACGTGGCGCAGTTCACCGAGATCGCAGACGGCGCCTTCCTGGCGCCGGGCGTGACGATCGCCAACGACCTGTACCCAGGGGACCCGGACTCGGGAGCGGTCATGTCCGGCCCCTTCATCGGTGCCGGCGCGCGGATCGGCGTGAACGTCACGATCCTGCCGTTCGTGCGCATCGGCCCCGGCACACTCGTGGGCGCCGGCGCCACGGTCACCCGCGACCTGCCCGAGGGGTGCGTGGCCTACGGGAACCCCGCCGTGGTCCACGGTCGCGTGACGGAGTTGCCTCCCGTCGATCGGCGGATCGAGGCCGTCCGCGAGTCCGCCTCCCGCTACCGCCTGACCAGGAGGGACCAGTGAGACCCCTGCTCATCCGGCCCGCACCCACACCGTGGCGGGCGGCGGCGGTACCGCAGACCGCTCCCCCGGAGCCGGCTCTGCCGACGCCGGTCGTCCCCGTCCGCTCCCGGCGAGGCGTCTCGCGCGTCGTCGACGTGGTCCTCGCCGGTCTCGCGCTGGTCGTGCTCGCCCCGTTCATGGCCGTCATCGCGGTGCTGACCAGGTGCACCTCCCGGGGTCCCGCGCTGTTCCGCCAGGTGCGTCTCGGCGAGCAGCGACGGCCGTTCGTGATGCTCAAGTTCCGCACCATGCAGGCGGGGTGCGACGACACCCGGCACCGGGAGTACGTCCGCGCGTTGCTGACCGACCCCGCGGTGGTCCCCACGGGAGCCCACGGGCTGTTCAAGCTGGTCGACGACCCGCGGATCACCCCGCTGGGTGGCTGGATGCGCCGGACGAGCATCGACGAGTTGCCGCAGTTGTTCAACGTCCTGCGGGGGGAGATGGCCCTCGTCGGACCGCGGCCGGTGCTGCCGTGGGAGGCCGACCTGTTCTCCCCCCGGCACGAGGCGCGCTTCGCCGTACGGCCGGGGATGACCGGGCTGTGGCAGACCAGCGGACGCAACGGGTTGTCCATGACCGAGGCGCTCGACCTCGACGTCCGGTACGTCGAGACCCGGTCACTCCGGCTGGACGTCGCGATCCTCCTGCGCACGGTTCCCGCCGTCCTCCGCCGCAGGGGGGTCGGGTGACGTCCCTCGCCACTGATCCCGGGACCGGTCCTCCTGGGGTCCCGATCCCGCGTCGTCGCCCGGATGGGCGACGACGCGGGTCCGGCACGTGCCGGTCGCCTCCTGCCGGCGCCGGTCACCCGGCCGGACACAGCACGGCCGGTCGGTCCGGTCGGTCGGTCGGTCCTCGCCTCGTCACCGACCTGCACGCGCCCCGAGTGAGCGACCGGACGCGTCGCCTCGGTCAGAGCCGGACCGCCATTGTCGCGACGGCCGCGAGAATCGTCCGCCGGCAACCGGAGGACGCCATTCCAACGGTCACAGACAGCCGGTCGACCGACGAGCGGTGACGCTGTCAGACGTCGCGCCACCGCTCGCCGACGCATGCCTGAGAATCGTCGTGCGCCATTCTGACGATGCGGCTTGGGACATACCCGCACTCCGCACACGAAGACTCGCACAGGAATGGAGAGCGACCCATCACGCCACTCCTCTCCGTGCTGCCGGGAACGGGACCCGACCGGGACGCACCCACCTCCGGGCGGCCTCGCCCATCACAGAGGGTGAGCAGAAGCGCGGCAGACGCGTTCCGCGTGCGAGGGCAGCCGGCGCCGAGCCCCACTACTGGCCCAGGGCCGCCAGCCTCGTCCGGATCTGCTGTCCCCAGATCGGCGTCGGCGTGCCCTCGGGGTCTGCGATGAGCGCGTAGCAGTCACCCCACGCGTTCCACGACCACGCCGTCCAGCTGGCCCCGTGCCGGTCGAGCCAGTCGAGCAGCCCGTCGGAGAACCCCGTGTCGCCGACGGCACTCGGGGGGCACGGGGCGTCCCCCGCGACGTCCGCGTCCGGCCCGACCTCGCCCGCATAGAGGGGCACCCGCTCCGCGACTCGGGCCAGGACCGTGTCGTAGCAACTCGCGTCGCGGCAGATCCGGTTGAAGGCGTAGTTGTGGAAGGAGGCCACCAGGTTGTCCAGCGGGTCGTCCGGGCGGTACTCCAGCCACTGGTCGAGGACTTCGGCCCACGCGATGCCGCCGAGGGCGATGATGTTGGCGGCACCGGTCGAGCGGATCACCTCGACGAGCTCGGTCATCCCCACGGTCTGGTACTGCCCGCCACCGTTGCGCGACTCCATCGGACACCCTCCGTCGCGCCAGCACCGCCACGCCCCGTCCGAGGTCTCGCCCAGGGGCCATGGCTCGTTGAACACGTCGAAGACCACGGCCGTGTCGTCCTTGTACGCGGTTGCGACCTGACGCCAGAACTCCAGACTGTGGTCCCGGTCCGGCATCTGTTCCTGGAACTCGGACCGCGCGTCCCCGGGAGCCGAGCGGTGCAGGTCGAGCACCACGGCGAACCCCTGCGCTCGCAACAGGTCGACGAAGTCCCGGATGGCGTCCTGGTAGTTGGGACCGCCGAAGGCCGGGTCCACGCCGAGCCCGAGCCAGCACTGCTCGTTGAGGGGCACGCGGACGGTGTTGGCGCCACTCCAGGCCGCCATCTGCGCGACCCTGGCCTCGGTCATGCGGGCCGAGTCCGGCGCCGGCTGGTCGAAGAAGCCCCAGCCGGACAGGCATGCGTACTCAGAGCCGGACACGTTGAAGCCCACCAGCCGGACGGGGGCGCCGAGGGCGTTGACGATGCGGTTGCCCATCACCCGGAGCCCCGACATCGAGTCCCCCGCCGGGCCGGTCGAGTCCGCCGCCGCCTCCGACTGCTCCTGTGACGCCCCCAGCAAACGAGGGACGACGAGCAGGCCGGCGAGCAGGACGACGGCAGCGACGGCGACGGCGGCGGCCTTCTTGAAGGCAGGAGAGGCGCCCCTCATCCGACGGACTCCTCTCGTGCGCGGGCCCGGCGCGGGTCGTCGGCTGACGAGGGCAGTCACTGTCCGCTAACACCCGGCGAGTGATGCCCGGCACCGTACGTCGGGCGACACGGATCCGGAAGAGTCCGGACAAACGAGTCGCAGAATGGTGCGGAGTCGTGGCGGAGACCATTACCGGCGTCACAGTCCGCCGGTCCGAATGGATCTTCGACACAGTCGCACAGTCACGGGATGAGCACGGTCCGAAACCACGGGATGACGGACCAGCGAGATCATTGACTGATCTTGGAAAAAGCGAGGATCCGCGTTACAGGGTGTGGACAGGCGCCATTCGGTGCCCCAGAGTGACGACTGCTCCGCTTGGACGCGCCAGCCGCGGGGGCGGCTCCGAGATGACGTCTCCGAGCCCGGCCACGGTGCACGCCGCCGCAGGTCGGCCTGTCCGACGGAGTTCGAGAACCTGCACCTGAGCGGGGACACGGCCGCGCCACGACCGCCGCACGAGCGCACCAGCAGAGGTCGCGATGATCACTCCAGCCCTTGCCCGACCGCGGACGACGTGCGGCTGCCGCCGTGGCCGGGGCGGTCACGTCCCCGGCTCGTCGGTCGCCGTCCTGGTGCCGACGCCGCAGTCCGAGGCCGCGCTCACGGGAGACGGGGGGACGCTCGTCTCCCGCAGGGAGCACGTGCGATGACGACCGACCTGTCCACCACCCGGCCGGATGCCCCGCATCCGGCCGAGGCGGGGCACGGATCACTCCCTGCCGTGCCGTTCGCCGACCTCGCCGCGATGACCCGGGAGATCCGTGCCGAGGTGGAGGCCGGGTTCGCGGAGGTGCTCGACTCCGGCCGCTTCATCGGCGGGGAGGCCGTCGAGCGGTTCGAGCAGGACTGGGCCCGCTACTGCGGCACCCGTCACGCCGTCGGCATGGCCAACGGGACCGACGCCCTGCACCTGACGCTGCGCGCCTGCGGGGTGGGGCCGGGCGACGAGGTCGTCGTCCCGGCCAACACCTTCATCGCGACGGCCGAGGCGGTGGCCCTGGCCGGGGCGACGCCGCGGTTCGCCGACGTCGACCCGGACACCCTGCTCCTGACACCGGCAACCCTGGAGGCGGCGCTCACCCCGCGCACTCGCGCGGTGGTCGTCGTCCACCTGTACGGCCAGATGCCGGACATGGACGCCCTCACGCGCACCGCCGCGGCGCACGATCTCGTCGTGCTCGAGGACGCGGCGCAGGCGCACGGTGCCCACTGGCGGGGGCGCCCGGCCGGCTCCTGGGGTCACGCCGGGTGCTTCAGCTTCTACCCCGGGAAGAACCTGGGCGCCTTCGGGGACGCAGGAGCTGTGGTCACGGACGACGCCGACCTGGCCGGCCGGCTCCGCTCCATCCGGGACCACGGGAGGGCAGCCGACTCCCACCACGACCACGCGCTGCTCGGGACGAACAGCCGTCTGGACGCCCTCCAGGCCGTCGTCCTCTCCGCCAAGCTGCGCCGCCTGGACGGCTGGACGGCCGCGCGTCGTGCGCTCGCTGAGCGGTACCGGACCCGGTTGGCGGGAGGACCGGCGCGTCTGGTCGTGGGACTCCCCGACGCCGGGGACGTCCACCACCTGCTCGTCGCCCGGGTGGCCGGCCGTGAGTCGGTCCGGTCCCGGCTGCGCCGCCTCGGCATCGAGACCGGCCTCCACTACCCCGTGCCCTGCCACCTACAGCGCCCCTTCCGGTCCTCCGCTCTGCCTGGATCGCTGCCGGTCGTGGAGGCCAGCGCCGGCGAGGTGCTCTCTCTGCCCATGTCCCCACACCTGACCCCGGAGCAGGTCGACCGGGTGTGCGAGGCGCTCCAGGAGGCGGTCGCGACGGAAGCGGGCGACGGTGTCGCCTGACGATCGGGTGACATGCGCCGTGGCGCACCGGCGCCGCGTGGCCTCGCCCGGAGCCACGTCGGCGCTGACCCCCATCGCCCACCGGGCAGACCGCGGATGATCACGTCCGGAGGAGCCGAGGCACTGGACCCCGCACGGGGCGACCAGGAGGTGGTCGCCACCGCGGCTGCCGGCGACTCCGTGCGCATCGCCGGGTGGACCCTGGTCAGCCGGCTCACCGGGGTGCTCCGCGTCGCCGCCATCGGTGCGGTCCTCGGCCCCACTCTGCTGGGCAACACCTTCCAGTTCGCCAACTCGCTGCCGAACCTCGTCTACTACGGGTTCCTGGCCGGCTCCCTGTTCTCCTCCCTCCTGGTGCCGTGTCTCGTCCCGGCCCTGGACGGCGGCGACCGGCGCACCGCCGAGCAGATCGCCGGGGGCTTCCTCGGTGTCGCCCTGGCGGCCCTGGTGGTCGCGGGGTTCGCGGTCGTGCTGGTCGGCCCACTCCTGCTGCGCGTGGGCCTCCTGGGGACGGAGGCGGCTGCCCTCGGGGACACGCAGGAGCGCGTCGGGCGACTCCTGGTCTTCCTCCTCGTCCCGCAGGTCCTGCTCTACGTCGTGGTGGGGTCGGCCACGGCGGTGATGAACGCCCAGCGGCGGTTCGCCCTGGCCGCAGCGGCTCCTGCGCTGGAGAACCTCGGCATGCTCGTCGTCCTCGGGCTCGCCGCGCTCCTCTATGGCACGACCAGCCACCTCGACGTCGTCCCCGAGTCCGAGCTCGTCCTCCTCGGAGCAGGTGCGACCGGAGCGGTCGTCCTCCACGCCGCGGTCCAGTGGTGGGGTGCGCGCCGGGCGGGCGTGACGCTGGTCCCACGGGCGGGGTGGCGCAACCCCGAGGTGGTCGCCCTCGTCCGCCGGGCCATGCCCGCTCTCGGCCTCGCGGGTCTGGCCGCCCTCCAACTGCTGGCCGTCCTCGTCCTCGCCAACCGCGTCGCCGGCGGCGTCGTGGCGATGCAGATGGGGCTGACCTTCTACTACTTCGTGGTGGCCCTGGGAGCGACGCCCGTGGCGCTGTCCTTCCTCCCCCGCCTGGCCCGCTTGCACGCGGACGGCGACACCTCGGGCTTCGGGCAGGTCTGGACGCGGGGGATGGCCCTCGTGCTCTTCGTGACCGTGCCGGCGGCCATGGGCTACGTCCTCCTGGCGCGTCCCCTGGCGGAGACGATCGCGATCGGGCGCATGGGCTCGGACACCGGTGTCCACCTCGTGGCGGTCACGATCGCGACCCTCGCCCTGGGGGTGGTGGGCGAGGGCCTGTTCCAGGTGCTGACCTACACCTCCTACGCCCGCAAGGACAGCCGGACACCACTGAGCTCCATGGGCGTGCAGGTCCTGGTCTTCCTGGTGCTCGCGAGCTCTGCCTTCCTGGTGGAGGGCGCCGCCGTGCTGACCGTCCTCGGCCTCTCCTTCTCCATCGCCAACTGCGTCGGCGCCGGGCACCTCGCGCTCCGCCTCCGGCGCCGGACGGGCACGGCCCAAGGCCAACTGGGGTCGACCGTCGCGAGGGTCGTGGGTGGGGCCGCGCTGATGGCTCCCCCCGTGTGGGTGCTGACCCAGCTCATCCCCCGCTGGCTCGACGGCCGGGTCGGCTGGGCGGCGACCGTGCTGACGGCCACGGCGCTCGGCGCGACGGTGTTCCTCCTCCTCCAGGTGTGGTGGAGGTCGCCGGAGCTCGCCTGGGTCACTGGCGGGCTCGGCCGCGTCCGGGGCAGGGACCGGGAGGGTGGACCATGACGTCGCCCGGTCTGCTGAGCGCCCGTGCCCGGCACACGCGGCAGCCAGGCCGGGACCACGTCGCTGCCGCCGGGAGCAGGGCACTGGAGCCGGTGGCGCTGATCGGCGCCTGCGCCGCCGGGCTCGCGGCGGTGTACCAGCCCCTCTTGGTGGTAGGCGCCTGCGCCGTGGCGCTGCTGGTGGCCCTCGTCTGGGTCCGCCCGCCGACCGCTGCCTACCTCATCATCGGGACCACGCCGCTCGTCGCCGGGATCGACCGCGGCGTGCTGATCCCGCTCTTCCGGCCGAACGAGGCCCTGCTGCTGCTGCTCGGCGCCACCCTGTCCGCGCGTTGGCTGTTCGGACTCCGATCCGGAGCGGTCCGCTTCGGCAGACCCGACGCCGTCGAGATCGGCATCCTGCTGTTCGCGGTGACCAACTCACTGGTGCCTCTGGTCACGATGACCGTCCGCGGTCAGGAGATCACCCTGGACGACCTCCTCTACAGCCTCGTGCTCTGGAAGCTCCTCGGGTTGTACTGGATCGTCCGGTCCAGCGTCCGCGATCCACGCTCGGTGCGGAACTGTCTGCTCGTCTCACTGGCCGCTGCCGTCGTCGTCGGCGTCATCGGCATCCTGCAGGGCCTGGACCTCTTCGGCGTGCGCGGGATCCTGGCCGAGTTCTACGCCCCCTTCGGCGACACCAGCGCGGTCACCGACGTGGCCCGGGGAGGGGCGACCCTCGCCCTCCCCGCGGCGGTGGCGGACCTGATGATCATGAACCTGGCGGTGTTGGCCGGGCTGTGGCTCCGGGAGCGCCGCTACCCGTTCCTGTGCGCAGCGGTCGCGGGGTTGCTCATCCTCGCGACGCTGGCCGCGGGTGAGTTCTCCACCACTCTCGGGCTGGTCCTCGCGATCGTGCTCGTGGCCTGGATCCACCGCTCGCCCTCCCTCCTCGGCGGCTTCGGCCTCGGGTTTGGGCTCGGGATCATCGCGGTCTGGCCGATCGTCATCGAGCGCCTCTCGGGCTTCGCCCTCGCCTCCGGCATGCCGGCCAGCTGGGTGGGGCGACTGCGCAACCTGCGCACGTACTTCTGGCCGGACCTCTTCTCCCACGGCAACTACCTGCTGGGGGTGCGGCCGAGCGCGCGTGTCCCCGTGGCCACCCAGTCGCTGCAGTGGGTGTGGATCGAGAGCGGCTACACCTGGTTGCTGTGGGGCGGCGGCATCCCGCTGCTGCTCAGCTACGTCTACCTGACCACCGTGGCCTCGGCCCGGGGCTGGCTCGTCTCCCGGCGGCGCGCGGACGCGGTGGGGGCGGCAGGCAGCGCCACGTTCGTCGCGTTCGTGGTCATCGCCGTCCTCATGCTGTTCGACCCGCACGTGACCTACCGGGGATCGGCGGACGAGGCGTTCGCGCTCCTGGCGCTCACTGCCGTGGCGAGGAGGCAGGTGCCGGCCCCGGGTGCCCGCGGCGTACCGGCGAGGGCCACGGCTGCCAGGCCGGAGGACGGGATCGACGAGGGGGTCCGGCGAAGCCATGAGTGAGGACTCGACCCGGTGGGCTCCTCTGGAGGGCCCGCGCGACCGCTCGCTGCTGAGGGTGCAGGCGGGGTGGATCGTGTTCGTCGCGCTCGCGACGGCCGTGAGCGCGCTGGTCCTGTCCTGGGCGCTGCACGACCCCGTCTACCGCTCGGACGTCCAGGTCGTCGTCAACCCCGCCCTCACGCCGAGCGGCGCAGCACTGGCCACGAACATGGAGACGGAGCGGCAGGTCGCGATCTCCGGGACCGTCCTGTCGGCCGCGGCCGACCAGACGGGCCTGTCCCCGGAGCGGTTGCGGGCCGGGATGTCGGTGAGCGTGCCCCCCGAGACCACCGTCCTCGTGTTCGAGTACCAGGACCAGACCGCCGCGACGGCGCGTCGGCGGGCGCAGGCGCTCGCCGACGCGTACATCTCCTACCGCGGGACGCAGGCGGCGCTCCTGACTGCGGCGACCGACCCGGGGGCCCCCACCGGACCGGCCTACGTGACCAACGGCGCTGCCGCACTCGTCCTCGGCCTGCTCCTGGGTCTGGGCACCGCGATGGTCCGGGACCGTCGAGACGACCGGCTCCGCGGGCCGCAGGACCTGGCCCGGCGCGCCGACGCACCCCTCCTCGTCACCGTGCCGGCCACCGCCGGCCGGGACGGCGGACACGACCTCGCGGTCGTCGAGCAGCCGGCCTCCACGACGGCGGAGGCGTACCGGCAGCTGCGGACCAAGCTCTGCCGAATGGCGGGCGACCGCCGCGCGACAGGGACGGCGACGGTGACCGTGGTCGCTGGTACGGCCGAGGACGACGGGGCCGCCGACGTCGCCGCCAATCTCGCAGCGGCGCTCACCGTCGCGGGTTCCCGCGTCCTCCTCGTCGATGCGGACCTGCGCCAGGTCGGGACGGGCGACCCCGCGGAGCGCTCGACCGGCGTGGGCCTGACCGACGTGGTCGCTGGGCGCGTCCCCCTCGTCGAGGCGGTGGGTGTCGGCCGCACGGAGCGGCTCGTGGTGCTGGCCGCAGGCGGCGGCGGACACGCGGCCCCCGGGGATCTGCTCGACGAGCGGGCGATCGACCGACTGCTGCAGCAGGTCCCCCGCGACATCCGGCACGTCGTCGTCCACGCGGCACCGGTGCTGCGCGCCGCGGCGACGTCCTCGCTGTCCGAGCGCGCCGACCTGGTCGTCATCGCCGCCCTCCTGGGCGCGACCACGCGGCGCGACGTCGCCGCAGGAGTCGCCGAGCTGCGCGGCAGCGATGCCGCGCTGGCCGGATTCGTCCTGGTGGTGCGCCGCTCGGCACGCGAGCCGGGCCGAACGACCGCCGTGGGGACCGGAGCACCCGCCGACGACATCGCGCCGGACGGGCGCAGCGGCGGAACGCACCGGTCCCCGGAACGACCTGGCGCCGATGCGGTGCCGACGCCGGACGACTGACCGTCGCCCGTGTGCCCGACGATGGTGGAGGAAGTCCCATGACAGACGTGGATGTCGCGGTCCTGGGTGCCGGACCGCACGGATTGGCCGCAACTGCCCACCTGCGACGCGCGGGGGTCGACGCACGCGTCATCGGTGACCCCATGTCGTTCTGGAGGACCATGCCGGTGGGGATGGTCCTGCGGTCGAACTGGACGGCGAGCTGCATCGCCGAGTACGAGGGTCCGCTGTCGCTGGACGCGTACCGCGCGGACACCGGTGACCGTTTCACCTATCCCATCGCCCTGGAGAACTTCCTCCGCTACGGCACGTGGGTGGCCGAGCACGTCGCCCCGGACGTCGACGACCGGGTGGTCGAGCGCCTCGAGCAGGACGCCGACCGCTTCTCCCTGCGCTTCGCCGACGGGGACCAGCTGCGCGCGCACCGGGTGGTCGTGGCCGCCGGGATCGCACCTTTCGCACACCGGCCCGCCGTCGCCGCTCACCTGCCGGCGGAGCTGGTCTCGCACACCGCGGACCACCGCGACCTCGCCCGGTTCGCTGGACGCCGCGTGCTGGTGGTGGGGGGCGGCCAGAGCGCTCTGGAATCGGCCGCGCTGCTGCACGAGGCCGGCGCCGACGTGGAGGTCGCCGTCCGCAGAGATCACCTGACCTGGCTGCACGGCGGCAAGTACCACCGCATGCTGGGCCGCTGGTCGAAGGTGGTCTACGCCCCCACCGACGTGGGCCCCATGGGTCTGTCCCGCATCGTGGCGGTTCCCGACCTCTTCCGCCGACTCCCCCGACCGGTGCAGGACCCGATGGCGCACCGCTCGATCCGGCCCGCGGGTGCACGGTGGCTGCAGCCCCGCCTCGAGGGGATCCCGATCCACCTCGCGACCACGGTGGAGGAGCTCACGGCCGTGGGGGACCAGGTGCGCGCACGGCTCTCCACGGGAGGACAGCTCACGGTCGACCACGTGCTGTTCGGCACGGGCTACCGGGTCGACGTGACGCGGTACCCGTTCCTCGCGCCCTCCCTCGCCGGTCGGCTGCAGCGAGTCGGCGGGTACCCCGTGCTGCGGCGGGGGATGGAGACATCGGTGCCGGGACTGCACGTCGTCGGCGCCCCGGCCGCCTGGAGTTTCGGGCCGATCATGCGTTTCGTGGCCGGCGGCTGGTACGGCGGCCAGTCGGTGGCTCAGCGGGTCACCGCGGCCGACCGCCGGCGGCGGGGCCGCCCCGCGGTGGCGGTGCGTGAGAGGAGCGAGGCGGCGTGAGGGCCGCCGCGTCCAACCGGGCGCACGTGCGGAGGACGGGCCGTGGAGGATCCGGGCCCGTCGTCGGTGCCGTCGTGCTCGGGGGGGACTACCAGGGACTCGGGATCGTCCGCAGTCTGGGACGGCATGGAGTGCCGGTCTGCGTCGTCGACGACGAGCGGTCGATCGCCGGGGCCTCCCGCTTCACCACGCACCGGCTGCGCGTGCCCGACCTCGGCAGCGCGGACGCCACCCTGGAGGCGCTGCGGGCCGCCCGGAGCCGGTTCGGGCTGGAGGGCTGGGTCCTCTACCCCACCCGGGACGAGACGGTCGCCGTCCTGGCCACCCACCGCGAGGCGCTGGCCCGGCACTTCCGGGTACCCACGCCGTCCTGGGCCTGCGTCGAGCAGGCCTGGGACAAGCGGTGCACGTACCGGCTGGCCGAGGAACTCTCCATCCCCGTGCCGCGCACCTGGTACCCCTCCGAGGAGGCCGACCTCGCGCAGATCGACACGACCGTGCCGCTGGTGGTGAAGCCGGCGATCAAGGAGCACTTCTTCTACGCGACGCACGTGAAGGGCTGGCGGGTCACGAGCCGGAGCGAGCTGCTCGACGCCTTCCGACGGGGGACCTCCGTGGTGGGGACCGACGGCGAACTCCTGGTCCAGGAGATGATCCCGGGGGGCGGGACGCAGCAGTACTCCTACTGCGCCTTCGTCAAGGACGGTTCAGCCCTCGCCTGGATGACGGTCGTCCGGCGGCGGCAGCACCCCAGCGATCTCGGCCGGTCCACCACGTTCGCCGAGACGGTCGACGAGTCGGCTCTCGTCAAGCCCTCGCTGCGGTTCCTCGCCGAGATCGGTTACCACGGCCTGGTGGAGCTCGAGTACAAACGCGATCCGCGGGACGGCGTCCTCAAGCTCCTCGACGTCAACGCGCGGACCTGGGGCTACCACTCGCTCGGGCCCGCGGCGGGGGTCGACTTCCCGTACCTGCTCTTCCGGGACCAGGTCGGGGAGCCGGTCGCACCCGTGCGGGCCAGCGCGGGTGTGCGCTGGGTGCGCCTCACGACCGACGTGCCGAACGCACTGCGCGACCTCCGGCGCGGGGACCTCGACCTGCGGCAGTACCTGTCCTCGCTCCGGTCGGTCGACACCGAGGCGGTCTTCTCCCTGCGGGATCCGCTACCGGGCCTCTACGAGCTCGCCCTGCTGCCCTACCTGGCCGTGCGCCGGGGGTTGTGACCGAGACCGGCGACCACCCCGGGAGAACCGATGCTCCTCCGCGCCACCCACCCCTTCGCCCCGCTCGACTACCACCGCGTGCCCTACTCGGTCGACGCCCGGGACCTCGGGTCGGACCGGACGCTGGACTTCCTCGGCCGGGTCCACGACCACTCGACCGACGTGGGTGCGCGACGCGCCCTGTTCTGGTTCCGGGCGGAGGCGCGGGACCAGCTCGCGACGTCCTGCGTCGAGGGCAGGTTCCGGTTGGGGGACTCGTGGCTGGTCGGGCATGTCGTCCCGGATCCCACGGCGGCGGGGTGGTTGCCGCAGGTCGGCACCGGATGGCGCCCCGTCCAGCCGGTCCTCGATGGTCGGGGGGCGCGCGTCGCATCGGTGTGGAGGGACGAGGACGGCGCCGTGTTCGTCCCGTTCGACGCCGGCGAGGTGATGCAGAACCTCTGGTCCGAGCGGTACCTGACCATCGGGCGGAACCGATCCGCCGCCGTCGCCAAGGCCGCCCTGCTGAGGGGCTACTACCTCGCCAAACCCGCCATCCCCCGAGCCGCCCAGCTCGCCCTCCGGCGTCGCCTCACCCGGGTGCAGAGCCGGTCGGACTTCCCGCGGTGGCCGGTGGAGGACAGCCTGCACGACCTGTACGTGTGGCTCCTCGCCCTCCTGGCCGGCGTTCGGGGCGGTCCCGTCCCGTGGCTCGACGCCTGGCCCGGGGGCCGGTCGTGGGCGCTGGTGCTCACGCACGACGTGGAGACCGAGCTCGGCTACCGCAACATCGACTTGCTGCGCGACGCGGAGCGGGCGGCGGGGTTCCGCTCGTCGTGGAACTTCGTCCCCGAGCGGTACCCGGTGGAGGAGTCCGTGCTGCAGACCCTCCGGGGCGAGGGGTGCGAGATCGGCGTGCACGGACTGCGGCACGACGGTCGCGACCTGGGCTCGCGCACGCTGTTCGAACGGCGCCGGCCGGCGATCCGGGCGTACGCCGAGCGGTGGGGTGCGGTGGGGTTCCGCTCACCGGCCACCCAGCGGGTCTGGGCCTGGATGCCCCGACTGGGGTTCGACTACGACTCGTCCTACACCGACACCGACCCCTACGAGCCGCAACCGGGCGGGTGCTGCAGCCACCTGCCCTTCTTCAACGAGGACCAGGTCGAGCTGCCGATCACGCTGCCGCAGGACCACACCGTGTTCGCCATCCTAGGGCACCAGGACGCCGAACTGTGGCTGCGCAAGGCGCACCACCTGCGCGACCGCGGCGGGATGGCGCTCGTCCTCGCCCATCCGGACTACGCCGTGGACACCCGGGTGGCCAGGGCCTGGGCCCGGTTCGTGTCGGAGTTCCGAGACGACGGCACCGCGTGGCAGGCACTGCCGAGAGAGGTCGCCGAGTGGTGGCGACGACGGGCGGCGTCCACCCTCCGCGAGACCCCGGACGGATGGCGGGTGGACGGGCCGGCCGCCGCCGACGGGAGGGTCCGGTTCGCGACCCCGGACGCCGCTCTGCTCGCCGCCCCGGGGGTGGAGGCGCCGTGATGCCGTCCCGGCGCCGGCGAGCGGCCCCCGACCGCACCCCTCACGTCCTCCTCGTCGTGGAGAACGTGGCGCTGGGGATCGACATCCGGGTGCGCAAGCAGGTCCGTGACCTGGTCGCCGCCGGCTACCGGGTCACGGTCATCACCCGGGCGGCGCCGGAGAACGACGAGTACCGCCGGCTGCCCAGCACGACCGTGCTCGAATACCCCTCGCCCAGCGAGCCGCGGAGCGTGCTGGGCTACGTCCGTGAGTACGCCGTCTCGTTCGCCTGGGCGGCCGTGCACTCGGCGCGGGTCCGCCTGCGAGACCGCGTGGACGTCCTCCAGTTGAGCCAGCCCCCGGACTTCTACTTCCCCCTCGCCTGGGTGCTCAAGGGCCTGGGCGCGACGGTCGTCGTGGACCAGCGCGACCTGATGCCCGAGCTCCTCGCCATGCGTCTGGAGCGTCCCCCACCCGCCATCACCGCGGTCCTCCGGTGGTTCGAGCGCGAGACGCAGCGTGTCGCCGACGAGACGGTCACCGTCAACGACCGACTCCGGGAACGGCTGGTGCAGGCAGGGGCGGACCCCGACCGGGTGACCATCGTGCGCAACGGTCCGGTTCTCGCCCGCGTGTCGACGGCGCGCCCGGACGAGTCGTTGCGGGACGGCCGCCGGTTCCTCTGCTGCTGGACGGGCAAGATGGGCCGGCAGGACCGTCTCGACCTCGTCCTCGCGGCCGTCCACCACGTCGTCCACGTCCTCGGCGTGCAGGACGTCCGGTTCGTCCTGCTCGGTGACGGTGAGTGCCTGGATGCGGCCCGAGCGCTGTCGACGGAGCTCCGGCTGGACGCGTGGGTGTCGTTCCCCGGCTGGGTCCAGGAGGAGACCGTCTTCACGCACCTCGCCACGGCCGACCTCGGCATGGACGCCGCACTCCAGGAGGAGGTCTCGCCGGTCAAGGTGCTCGAGTACATGGCCTTCGGTGTTCCCTTCGTCGCGTTCGACCTGCGGGAGACGTCGGCCATCGGGGCCGGCGCCGGGGTGCTCGTACCACCCGGCGACGTCCCGGCGCTGGCCGGCGCGATCGTGTCACTGCTCGCTGATCCCGGGCGCCGCGCAGCCCTGGGTGGTGCCGGACGGCAGCGGTTCCGCGACGAGCTCGCATGGGAGCGGCAGGTGCGGGACTACGTCGAGGTCGTCGACAGGGCCACCGACCGCGTTGGCCGGGCCGCACGAGCCGTCCCCCTCGGCACGGCCACCCCGCCGTCCCGGCCCGACACCACGGAGGTGCGCTGACATGGCCACGACCACGCCCGCCCGCCCGCGATGGCGGTGGGTCCGCGACCGTCCCGTTCCTGCGGCGGTCGTCGGCTCGGTGCTGGTGGTCGCCGCGGGGAGTGTGGCGCAGCTGGTCGACTACGCCGTCCTCGACCTCCGGGTGGACGTACTGGACTCCGCCGAGGACGGCGGCGCCTTCGGGCTGGTCGGGGACCTCGCCGCCCTCGCGGCCGCGGGCTCGGCCTGGTTGCTGCTGGTGCGGTCCCCGCACCGTCGGCCGGCGCTCGTCGCCCTCCCGCCCCTGCTCACCGTCATCGCCGTGGACAAGGCGCTCCGCGTGCACGACCACGTCCCCCACTACCTCCTCCTGTACGCGCCTGTCCTGGCCGGTGCCTTCGCCTGCGTGGTGGCGGTCGCCCGGATGGTGCCCCGTCCCGGGTCGCGTCTCCTGCTGGCCGGCGTGGCGCTGCTGGCGGTCGCCTTCGGGCTGCACGTGGTCGGTGAGCGCGTCCTGACGGGTCTGGGCGTGGGCGCCGACCCGCTGGCGCACCAGCTCAAGGCGGTGGTGAAGCACGGCTGCGAGGTACAGGCGTGGCTGCTGCTGGCCATCGGCTGCGTGCCGGCCGCGCTCCACGCGCACCCCCGGAGGTCCCCGCACCGTGGAGCGGTGCACCCCGACGACGCTCCGGACGCCGGGCGGGGGCCCTAGTGGTGGGGCCGACCGCCGGGCCCGGGGACGGCCCCGCGGTCCGCCGGCCGAGGCGACTGCGCTGGGTATCGGGGGGCGTCCTCGCAGCCGTGACGGTCGTCGCGATCGTCGCCGCCGTCGCCGTCGCCGAGGACGGATCGGGACGTGCGACGGCCCCGGCACCCGGGCCGTCGCCGCCGCCGCCGCCGAAGGGCGGGTACCTGGAGCTTGAGCCGGTGGGGGCCTACGCCTCTCTGCCCACCGACGCCGAGGCGACCGCGATGGTGCACCGGTCGGCGTGGGAGCCCCGCCCGGAGAACCGGCGCTACAACGAAACGGTGCCGACCGGGCTGGCCCTGGTACCGCGGCGGGACGCCGACCTGGCGTACGACCCGAAGTGGAACACCCACGTGCTCGGCCGCATCACCGGAGACGCCACCGGGACGACCGACGAGATCATCCAGTGGGCGGCTGCCAAGTGGGGTGTGCCGGACGACGTCCTCAGGGCCATGGCCATGATGGAGAGCACCTGGCGCCAGTCCAACTACGGCGACTTCGTCTACGACGCCGCCGAGTGCCCGGAACCCGGCATGCCGCTCCCCTGCCCCGTGACGTTCGGGCTCGTCGGTGTGCGGTCGTCCTCGTGGCCCGGGATCTACCCGTGGAACCGCGACTCGACGGCCGCCGGCGTCGACGTCCTGGGCGGCTGGCTGCGCGGCTGCTACGAGGGTTGGGTCTGGTGGCTGCGTGACCACGGGAACCGCAGCAGGGGCGTCTACGGGCCCGGTGACCTGTGGGGCTGCGTCGGAGCCTGGTACTCCGGGGACTGGCACGACGGCAGCGCGGACGAGGTGCGCTCCGGCGAGGGCTACCTGACGCGAGCGCGGCACTGGTACCACACTGCCCCCTGGCGCGAGCCCGGCTTCTGAGACGCCCCTCAGCCGGGCACCCCCATGACCTCACGCACGGTCTGGACAGTCGTCCCCGGGGGCGCGCCGTCTCCCAGCCAGTCCAGGAAGGCGGTGAAGGACGCCACGTCGACGGGCGACTCGCCGGACATGCAGGAGGAGAACACGGGATCCCCCTGGGCACAGATGCGGTGGAACGGCACCGGGACCCACCCACCGCCGTGCTCTGTCGCGCGGACGACGGCGTCCTGCAGGGCGGCGAGCGACCACGGGCCGCTGGGGGGCGTGTGGACGGCCCGCGTCGCGAACGGGTCGCGCGGGGGGATGGTCTCGGAGAAGACCCCCACCTCGGGCCCGAGCCCGCCTCCCGACCTGCCCGACAGGTACCCGCACGAAGCCACGAGTTGCTCCGCCGCCGGGTCGAAGGCGGAGAAGGGATAGGCGAAGCTCACCGGGTCGAAGCCGAGCTCCTCCAGCCGAGCGCGCTCCCCGCACACCTCCTCGCGCCGCACCGAGTCCGGCAGGGCCGGATCGGTCAGGTCCAGGTGGTTGGCCCCGTGGCCCCCGATCTCGTTGCCGTCCGCGTGCAGGCTGGCGATCTGCGCCCAGGTCATGTTCTGGGCGTTGCCGGCGTCCACCTTCCCGGCGTTCACGTAGAAGGTCCCTCGCAGGCCCCGATCCCGCAGCAGAGGACCGGCCACGGCTTGGGCAGCATCCCCGTCGTCGAAGGTCAGGGACACGACGGTGGTCACTGCGGGGCCTGTCTGCGGTGCCGAGGGCGGCGCGCCCTGGAGATCCCCACCGCTGGGCGCGGTGGCCTGGGACGCGCCGGAGAAGACCCAGGCGGCGAGGACGACGAGCAGGACCGGCATCACCGGCACGGCCCAGCGGACCAGGGGATGCGCAGACCTCAGCCCGCGACCCCAGCCTCGCGCCGCAGTGACCACGCCGGACGCAGTGCGACCGGCTCCTCGGAGAACCCTCATCTCGCCGTCCCGTGGTGGTGGCCCATCACGGCCCAGCCGCATCTCGCCGGTTCGAGCCGCCCGGGCCGGTCCTCGTCAGCGCCGCCTCCCCCGGCGGTCTGGGCACGGTATCCGGGTCAAGTGCCCTGGAGAAGGGGCACGACCCTGGTCGTCCGCTTTGGGCACCTGGCAGTCGCAGTGGTCACCGAGAGTGGCGCCACCGACGAGTGACCGCCCAGCAGACAACGGCCAGCAACAGCAGGCCGGTGACCCAGCCGGCGACCTCGGGCGCCGGGCCACCGACCGCCGTCCACAGTGCGTGGCCGACGGCATAGCCGAGGACGACGACCAGCAGCCCGGGCACCGCGACCACGAGGACGAACACACCCGCCCTTCCGGCGGACCTCCTCCGCCGGACGCACTCAGCGGGTGATGGTGCCGGCGTCCTCCCGGGCCTTGATCCGTTCCCGCTGCGGGACGACGACGTACTTCGGGTCCTTCGTGCTGGCCATCCCCGCCTCGAACACCCCGAACCGGGTCAGCAGTGACCCGGCCGCCAGCAGGGCTCCGGAGGCCACCGCGCCGGCCCGTCGGCGTCCGGCGACGACGGTCAGCGCCGCCCCGGCCGCGGTGCAGGCCTTGGCCGCCCGCAGCAGGGCTCCGGGCCGGCCCTCGTGGTACGGCTCGCTCAGGATCCCGTGGTCGTTCTCCACCCCGTGCGTGACCGCGAGCTCGATCGCCGCCCCCGCCACCGCCATCTTGCGGGCCGGGCCGGCCTCGGCGACCGGGCTCAGCGCCATGGCCAGACCGCCGCCGGCGGCCATCCCCGAGGCCCCGAAGAGGTAGGGCAGCTGGGTGTGCGCCGCGTGCCAGGACGGGACGGCGGTGTTGGCCAGCAGCACCCCGGTGTAGCTGGCCAGCGGCCCGCCGAAGAGCGCGGCCACCACGCCACCGAAGCGCTTGAGCCGCGGGAACCAGCCGAGCAGCTCGACCGCCGCGGTCGCCCCGGCCGCCGCGCTGAACGGCGACAGGATGTAGGTGCCGATCGACAGCGGCGAGGTCGGCTTGATCACCCGCAGCATGTGCAGGAACCGCTCCGGGCGCCCCAGGTCGTGGACCAGGAAGACCACCGACGCGATCGCCCCGCCGCCCGAGACCAGCCGGGTGACCCGGGTCAGGTTCGGGCGGTCGGTGAGGTCGGCGATCGCTCCGAGGATCGACGACGACCCCGCGGCGCCGCCAAGGAAGAGGTAGAGCGGGACGTCGGGGCTCTTCCAGATCGGTGTCTTGACGATCTGCCGGCCGTAGTACGAGGTGAAGTCGGCCTCCTCGACCATCGACACCTCGCCACCGGCCCGGCCGCGACCCCGTCGGCGGCGGCGCCCGCCGTTCGCCTCGGCCGTGACGTCCGAGCCGCCGGCCCGCCGCCAGCCCGCGCCCGGCGTCGTGATCCCCTCCGTCACCGCGCCCGCCTCGAGCCGAGGACGGCGGACAGCGCCACCCCGACGATCATCACGGCCGCCTTCCCCGCGGCCTTCCACATCGCCGGCAGGTCGCGGGTGGTGACGATCGGGTCCGGCGGCAGGCCGTAGACCTCCGGCTCGTCGAGCAGCAGGAAGAACGCCCCGTTGCCACCGACGCCGTCGTCCTCGTCGCGGCCGTAGAGCCGCGCGGTCTCCACACCCTGTGCCTTGAGCGTCGCCAGCCGCGCGTCGGCCCGGGCCTGCAGCTCGTCGAGGTTGCCGAACTGGATCGACTGGGTGGGGCACGCCGTGGCGCAGGCCGGCTGCAGCCCGTCGGTGAGCCGGTCGTAGCAGAGGGTGCACTTGAACACCCGGCCGTCGTCCTTGCGCTGGTTGATGACGCCGTACGGGCAGGACGCCACGCAGTAGCCGCAGCCGTTGCAGATGTCGCCCTGGACGACCACGGTGCCGAACTCGGTGCGGAACAGCGCGCCGGTCGGGCAGACGTCGAGGCAGCCGGCGTGCGTGCAGTGCTTGCACACGTCGGAACTCATCAGCCAGCGGACCTGCCGGTCGCCGGACTGCGCGGTCTGCGGGTCGAACTCGGTCAGCGCCTCGGCGTTGAGCACGCTGGTCTGCGCCGACAGCACCTGGTCGGCGCCGAGCCCGAGCTCGTCGGCCGGGTGCCTCTGGGCGTCCCCGGTCCCGCCCGGCGCGGACACGTGGGACGGCGGCCCGACGGTGGGCATCGGCAGGTCGACGGTGCGCACCTGCTCGATGAACGCCACGTGCCGCCAGGTGTTGGCGCCCAGCTGACCGGTGTTGTCGTAGGACATGCCCGACAGCCCGATGACGTCGCGGTTGCCGTGCGAGTCGTCCATCGGCAGGAGGTTCCACTCCTTGCACGCCACCTCGCAGGCCTTGCAGCCGATGCACACCGAGGTGTCGGTGAAGAAGCCCACCCGCGCGGGGTGGTCGCCGTCGTAGCCGGCCTCGCCCTGGACGTCGGGCAGCGGCCCGTACAGCCGGTTGTGCGGGTCGTTCCCGGTGAAGGCCGGGCTCGCCGAGCTGATCGAGGTCACGCCGGCCTCCTCTCTCTGGTCACTGCGTGGACCCCTCCCCCGCGGAGGCCTCGACCGGGTCGCGGCCGTTGAGGCCCACCCGCCCGGAGGCCACGCCGGCCCGCCGTCGGTAGGACTCCACGAGCTCCAGCAGCTCCGGCCCGCGGGGACGGCGTCCCGGCCGGATGTCGCAGGTGCTCGCCTTGGACTCCTGGATGTGCGTGTTCGGGTCGAGCACGATGCCGAGCAGGTCGTTGGCGGCGTCGCCGGTGGAGATGCCGCTGTAGGACCAGTGGTACGGCATCCCGATCTGGTGCACGACCGTGCCGTCCCGCAGCCGGATGGGCCGCATCCGCTCGGTGACCAGCACCTTGGCCTCCACCGCCGTCCGGGCGCTGACCAGCGTGGCGTACTCGCCGTTGGCCAGCCCGCGCAGCTCGGCCAGCTGCGGGCTCACCTCGACGAAGAACTCCGGCTGGAGCTCGGCGAGGTAGGGCAGCGTGCGGCTCATCCCCCCGGCCGTGTGGTGCTCGGTGAGCCGGTAGGTGGTCACCTGGAACGGGAAGACGTCGCTGCGCGTCGGGTTGCCCCGGTTCCACGGCCCCTCGATGTACTCCACCGTCGGGTTCGCCTGCTGCTTGTACAGCCCGTTCTCGACGACGGACTCCGCCGGCTCGTAGTGCGTCGGCAGCGGCCCGTCGACCAGCCCCGCGGGGGCGAACAGCCAGGCCTTGCCGTCGCCCTGCATGACGAACGGGTCGGTCCCGGCGATCGCGTCCTGCGCTCGCGCGCCCTCCGGCGGCACGTAGTCCGGCCGCTTGGTCGCCTCGAAGTCGGGGACGTCGTCCCCGGTCCAGCGGCCGGCCTCCTCGTCCCACCAGACGTACTTCTTGCGCTCGCTCCACGGCCGGCCCTCCGGGTCGGCCGAGGCACGGTTGTAGAGCACGCGGCGGTTCAGCGGCCACGCCCAGCCCCACTCGGACGGGACCGGCCCCTGGTCGCGGTGCGACTTCTTGCGGGCGGACTGGTTCACCTCGTCGGCGTAGACGCCGCAGTAGATCCAGCAGCCGCCGGTGGTGGAGCCGTCGTCGGTCATCTGCATGTAGGACGACAGCGCCCGCCCGTCGGGGCCGGTGCCGTTGATCTCGCGCAGCACCGCCGCGGCGCTCGGGTCCTGCGTCTCGCCCTCGAGCGGGTAGTCCCAGGTGAGGTCGAGCAGCGGGCGGTCCCGCGGGTCGGTGGAGTCGGCCAGGCGTTCCCGCAGGATGCGGCCCAGGTGGTAGTAGAACCACAGGTCGCTGCGGGCGTCGCCCGGCGGCTCGACCGCCTTGTGCCGCCACTGCAGCACCCGCTGGGTCTGGGTGAAGGTGCCCTCCTTCTCCGCGTGCGTCGCCGCGGGCATGAAGAACACCTCGGTGCCGATCGTCTCCGGCGCCAGCTCGCCGGTCTCGATCTCGGGCGCCTGGTTCCAGAAGGTCGCCGACTCGATCATCTGCAGGTCACGGACCACCAGCCAGTCGAGGTTGGCCAGCCCGAACCGGTTCATCCGGCTGTTCGGGTGGCCGACCACCGGGTTCTCCCCGACCAGGAAGTAGCCGGAGACCTCGCCCCGGATCATCGCGGCGATCGTCTGGTACGAGCTGTGGTCGCCGTCGATCTTGGGCAGGTGGTCGAAGCAGAAGTCGTTCTCCGGCTGGGCGGCGTCCCCGAACCAGGCCTTGAGCAGGCTGACCGTGTAGGCCCGCTTGTTGCCCCAGAACCCGGCCTTGCCGGCGGCGTCGGCCACGTAGTCGTCCAGCGTCTGGTGCTGGAGGGCGTGCGGCATCGGCAGGTAGCCGGGCAGCAGGTTGAACAGCGTCGGGACGTCGGTCGAGCCCTGGATGCTGGCGTGCCCGCGCAGCGCCATGATCCCGCCGCCGGGACGGCCGATGTTGCCCAGCAGCGTCTGCAGGATCGATGCCGTGCGGATGTACTGCGCGCCGACGCTGTGCTGCGTCCAGCCCACCGAGTACACCCACGCCGTCGTCCGCTCGCGGCCGCTGTTCTCGGTGATCCACCGGGCGACCTGGAGGAAGACCTCCGGCTCGACGCCGCAGACCTCGGCCACCATCTCCGGCGTGTAGCGGTCGAAGTGCCGCTTGAGGATCTGGAAGACGCACCGCGGGTGCTGCAGCGTCTCGTCCCGCTTCGGCTTCGCCGGGATCGGGGGCCCGCCGCTGCCGGCCGCCTGGGCGCGGTCGGACCTCTTCACGTCGGGGTGCTGCTCGGCCTGCTTCTGCTCGGCCGCCTGGGCCGGGTCGTCGGAGGAGGCGTGCGGCGGCTCCTCGGGCTCGTACTGCCAGCTGGACTCGTCGTAGGTGCGGTTGGCCGGGTCGAAACCGGAGAAGATGCCGTCGAGGTCCTCGGAGTCGACGAACTCCTCACCCACCAGCGCCGCGGCGTTGGTGTAGGCCGCGACGTACTCCTTGAAGTACAGCTCGTTGTCGAGCACGTACCTGATCAGCCCGCCGAGGAACGCGATGTCGGTGCCGATGCGCAGCGGCACGTGCAGGTCGGCGATCGCGCTGGTCCGCGTGAAGCGCGGGTCGATGTGCACGATCTTCGCCCCGCGCGCCTTGGCCTCGGTGACCCACTGGAAGCCCACCGGGTGGCACTCGGCCATGTTCGAACCCTCGATGACGATGCAGTCGGAGTTCGCGAGGTCTTCCAGGGTGTTCGTGGCGCCGCCACGTCCGAACGAGGTCCCCAGACCGGGGACCGTGGCGGAGTGCTATATGCGCGCCTGGTTCTCGATCTGGATCGCGCCGAGGGCGCTGTAGAGCTTCTTCATGAGGTAGTTCTCCTCGTTGTCGAGGGTCGCCCCTCCGAGGCTCGCTACTCCCATGGTGCGGTTGACGCGCCTGCCGTCCGCGGTGTCCTGCCAGCCCTTGCGGCGGCTCTCGAGAACGCGGTCGGCGATCATCTCCATCGCCGTGTCGAGGTCGAGGTCCTCCCACTCCGTCCCGAACGGGCGGCGGTACTTGACCGTGGTGACCCGGGTCGGGCTCGTGACCAGCTGCTTGCTCGCGCTGCCCTTGGGGCACAGCCGGCCGCGGCTGATCGGCGAGTCGGGGTCGCCCTCGATCTGGACGATCTGCTCGTCCTTCACGTAGATCCGCTGCGCGCAGCCGACCGCGCAGTACGGGCAGACGCTCTGCACGACACGGTCGGCGGTGGCCGTGCGGCTCACCACGTTCTCGGTGCCCTTGCTGCGGGCCGCCCTGCCGCGTCCCAGCGGGTCCGGGCCGGTCAGCTGCCGGAACACCGGCCACGCGTCTAGCCAGGTCTTCACCCCCAGGACTCTGCCACCACCGGGGCGATCCGGCGCATCGGGGCGCGTCGCGTCCCAGGTCACCGGCCCGGCACCGCCGCCCGCCCGGCGTCGCCGCCCCTTCCGGGTGACCCGGCGCGGAGCCGCCTCCAGGGTTGCCGGAGCCGCTCCGATACCAGGGCCATGACCTCCGCACGCGCCCTCCACGGGCCGGCCGCCGTCCTGGCGCCCCGGCCCCTGCGCGGCCGCACCGGCCTGCGCGTGGTGGTCACCCTCGCCGTGGTCGCGGTCGTCACCTCCGTGGCGGGCCCTCCGGCTCTGGAGCAGGCGTCGGGGCTGGCCACGGCCGTGTCCGCGTGCCTGTACCTGCTCCTGCGGGCCGGGTGCAGTGCCGCACCGTCGGGCTGGAGGTGGTACGCGGCCGCGACCGCCACGTGCGTCGCCGGCGGGATCTCGGTGGAGGTGGTCACCGGACAGCCGGCGAGCTCGGTGCTCGGCGTCCTGCCCGGCAGCCTCCTGACGATCCTCGCCCTCCTCCGGCTGCGCGACCGGTGCTGCCGGAGCACCGACCGGGCCCGGCTGGTCACGACGTCGACGCTGTTCTTCGTGGCGACCCTCCTGGCCCTCCACGTGGTCCTGCACCTGGTACCGGCACACGCGGAGGCCGGGCTGCTCGGGGTCGCCGTGACGGTCGTCCCCGTGGTGCTCGCGTCGAGCACGGCGGCCGCGCTGCTCTTCGCCGGCACCACGGGCCCGGAGCGCGCACGGGTCGCCGCCCTGCTGCTGGTGTCCCACGGGCTGACCGCCGGCGCCGGTGTCCTCCGGGTCCTCGCATGGGGCACGTCCTCGGAGGTCCTGATGGCGTGGGTGCGGCCGGCCACCGTGCTGACGCTCGTCGTGCTGTGCCTGGCCTGCCGGGCCGACGTCCGGCGAGGGACGACGACCACCTGCGAACCCCGGGAACGCGCGACCGGGGCCGCGAGCGGTCTGCTGCCGCACGCCATGGCCCTGGTCGCGGGCTCGATGCTGCTGCTGCAGATCTCCGTGACCGGGACGGCGGACGCGCACGGCACCGTGCTCGGCGTCATCGGGCTCGGGGCCGTGCTGGCACACCAGACCGTGATGTGGCGGACCCAGCGGCGGCTCACCACCGACCTGCTGCGCAGCGAGTCCTACTTCCGCACCCTCGTGCGCAGCAGCGCCGACCCGGTCGTGATCCTCGACGGCCGGCTGCGGGTCAGCTTCGCCTCGCAGGCCCTCCGCGGACTGCTCGGCCGCGACCCGGACTCCGCAGTCGGCCGGCCCATCGCCGACGTCGTCCACCACGCCGACGCCCCGGCCCTCTTCGCCGCCCTGACCGGTCCGGTGCCCGGCTCGGTGGTCCGGATCGCGCGGGTCCGGCACGCCGACGGCAGCTGGCGACTGATCCAGGCCACCGTGGCCGACCTGCGGGAGGACCCCGACGTCGGGGCGCTGGTCCTCTACTGCCGCGACGTGACCGGCACCGTGCCCGGCACCGACGGCGACCCGGCGCTGGCGGAGCTCCGCCTCGCCGACCCGGCCACCGGCCTGCCCAACCGGACGGCGCTGGTCCGGCGGGTGGCGGCGGTGCGGCGGGAGGCGTGCGGGCGGCCGCGTGCGCTGGCGCTGCTCGGCGTCCCGGGCCTGGCCGCCCTGCCGGCCGAGGACGCCGACGCAGCCCTGCGCGCGCTCACCGCCCGGCTGACCCGCGTGCTGCGCACCGAGGACTGGCCGGCCCGCACCAAGGACGGCGACTTCGTCGTCCTCGCCTCCGGCAGCGTCGCCGACGCCGAGGTGCTCGCCGCCCGACTCGTGGCCGTCGCCGGCCCCGACCTGCGTCCCGCCGCGGGCGTCGCCGCCCTGCCCGACGACCTCGACCCCGGTGAGGCCCTGCGCCACGCCGACCTCGCCCGGTGCGCCGCGGGCCCCGGCCAGGTGCGCCGGTACGACGACGCCGTGCGGCAGCAGCGCGACCGTCGGGAGGCCCTGCGCGCCGACCTGACCGGCGCCCGCGACCGCGGCGAGTTGCGCCTGGTGTTCCAGCCGGTCGTCGACCTCGTCCTGCAGCGCACCGTGACCGTCGAGGCGCTGCTGCGCTGGCGGCACCCGGTGTTCGGAGAGGTGTCCCCCGCGGAGTTCGTGCCGCTCGCCGAGGAGTCCGCCCTGATCACCGAGCTCGGCCGGTGGGTGCTGGCCGAGGCGTGCACCACCGTCGCCGCGCTGCCCGGCCCCGAGCTCGCGGTGGCGGTCAACGTGTCGGCCCGGCAGCTGCACGGCGGCTCGCTGGCCGCCGACGTCCTGGCCGCGCTCGACGCCAGCGGGCTCCCGGCCCGGCGGCTGTGCCTCGAGCTGACCGAGTCGATGCTGCTCGACGACGAGGCGGTGGTGGAGGAGCTCCAGACGCTGCGGCAGATGGGCATCCGGGTCGCCGTCGACGACTTCGGCACCGGGTGGTCGTCGCTGGCGTACCTGGTGGGCCTGCCGGTCGACGTCCTGAAGATGGACCGCCAGTTCCTCGCCGGCGTCGAGCACGACCAGCAGCGGCAGGCGCTGTGCCGGGCCGTCCTCCAGCTGGGCGCCAGCCTCGGCCTGCCGGTCGTGGTGGAGGGCGTCGAGGGCGACGCCGAGGCCGCGCTGCTGCGGGACATGGGCCACCGCTACCTGCAGGGGTTCGCGCTGTCCTGCCCGCTGGAGGTCCCTCAGCTGGCCGCGGGCCGGTGGCCGACCGGCCTGCCGACGGTGGGTGCCGGCCGCTGATCCGGGTGTTCCCGGAAGGGGGAAACCGGTCCCGGGCTGTCACCTGGGAGGTCGATACTGGCCGCGTGGGGAGCCTGGAGATGCACTTCCTCGGCCACTCGACGGTGCGCGTCGAGCTGGCCGGGCACACCGTGCTGACCGATCCCCTGCTCACCGGCCGCGTCGGCCCGCTGCGCCGCGTGGTGCCTGTTCCCGACCCGAGCACCTGGGCCGGCGTCGACCTCGTGCTGGTCAGCCACCTGCACGGCGACCACCTGCACCTCCCCTCGCTGCGGCTGCTCGGGCCCGACGTGCGCATCGCCGTCCCGCGCGGCGCCGGCGAGTGGCTGCGCTCGCGGGGGTTCCGGCACGTGGTGGAGCTGCTGCCGGGCGAGGGGTTCGCCCACGGCGGGCTGCGGGTCACCGCCGTCCCCGCCGACCACGCCGGCCACCGCTGGGGGCCGCGGCTCACCCACGGCCCCGACACCGAGGCCGTCGGCCACCTGGTCGAGGGTGCCGGGCAGACGGTCTACGTCAGCGGCGACACCGACCTGTTCGACGAGATGCACCTGCTGGGCGGCCGCGGCCTCGACGTCGCGGTGCTGCCGGTGTGGGGCTGGGGGCCGTCGCTCGGCCCGGGCCACCTCGACCCGGACGGCGCGGCCGAGGCCACCGCGCGGCTGCGCCCCCGGGTCGCCGTCCCGGTGCACTGGGGCACCCTCGCGCTGCCCGGTTCCCTGACCCTGCCCGGGATGCGCGGCCGGATGCGCCCGCTGCTGAGCCAGCCGCCGCGCTCCTTCGCCGCCGCCGTGGCCGCCCGCGGGCTGGCCACGCACGTGGCGCTCACCGAGCCCGGGCGGCCGGTCGTGCTCCCCACCCCGACGGGGACGACGTGAGCGCGCTCGCCGCGTGGACCGACGGGTCGGCGATCGGCTACCCGGTGCTGTTCGGCGGCGTGCTGCTCGGCTCGATCGTGCCCGTGGTGCCCACCGGCGCGGTCGTCGGCGCGGGCGCCGCGTTCGCCGTCACCGCGCACGGGCTCAACCTGCCGCTGGTCGTCCTCGTGGCCACCCTCGCGGCGTGGACCGGCGACGTCGTCACCTTCGCGATCTGCCGGTCCGGCGGGCCGGCGGCGGTGCGCTGGGTGTCCCGCGGGCAGCACGCGGACCGTATCGAGGAGGTCCGCGACCAGTTCCGGCGGCACGGCTGGCAGATCGTCGTCGTCGGCCGGCTGCTGCCCGCCGGCCGGATCCCGGTGCTGCTGGCCGCCGGCGCCCTGGCCTACCCGTGGCGGCGGCTGCTGCCGGCCTCGCTCCTGGCCGCGTTCCTCTGGGCAGTGGCCTATGCGCTGCTCGGCGTGGCCAGCGGGGGCATCTTCGACTCGCCGCTCACCGCCGTCCTGCTGGCCACCGTGCTCGTGCTCGTCGTCGGTGCCCTGCTCAACCTCGTGAGCGCGCGCCGCCGCAAGCCGGCGCCGCCCGAGGAGCAGCCGGTCGAGCCCACCCAGTGCCGGCAGGCATGAGCCGTCCCGTCCCCTCCGGCCGGGTCCTCCAGCGCGGCCGGACGCCGGCCCGCGTGCTGCTCACCTGGGCCGCCACGACCGGGGCGCTGGTCGCCCTCGACGACTGGCTCGGCGACTTCACGATGACCTCGTGGTGGCAGCCGCCGGTCATCGCGCTGCTGCTCGGCCTGCTCACCGCGGTCGTGTGGCCCCTGGTCATGCGGATCGCCCTGCCCCTGGCCTTCTTCACCCTCGGGCTGGGCAGCTTCCTGCTGCTGGGCGCCGCGGTGCTGGGGCTGTCGTTCCTCGTCCCCGGCGTGGTCGTCGAGAACCTGCGCACCGCGGTGTGGGTCGGCATCGGCATGGCCGCCGTCTCCGGCGTGGTCAGCAGCGTGCTGGCCATCGACGAGGACGAACTGTTCTTCCGTCGCGCCCGCCGCCGTGCACGGGCGACGACGGAGGACGGCCCGCGCACGCCCGGCGTCCTCTTCCTCCAGATCGACGCGCTGTCGTTGGACACCGCTCGGCGCGCCGTCCGCGACGGGTCGATGCCGAACCTGGCCGCCTGGCTGCGCGAGGGCAGCCACACGCTGACCTCCTGGCACACCGACTGGAGCTCCCAGACCGGCGCGGCCGTCTGCGGCATCCTGCACGGCTCCAACCACGACGTCCCCGGCTTCCGCTGGTACGACAAGGAACGCGACCGGATCGTGCGCGTCTCCTCCCCGGTCGACGCCGCCGAGATCGAGCGTGCGCACTCCGACGGCCGCGGGCTGCTCTCCGGCGGCGGGGCCAGCCGCGGCAACCTGTTCACCGGGGACGCCGCGCACGTGAGCCTGACGATGAGCTCGCTGGCGCACGTCGTCCCTGCCGCCAGCCGCCGTCCCCGCCAGGCCCGCGACCGGGTCGGCTCGGGCTACTACGCCTACTTCGCCAGCCCGGTGAACGCGCTGCGCACGATCGCGGTCTCGGCCGTCGACATCCAGCGCGAGCTGGTCGCCGCCGCCCGGGAACGCCGCGACGACGTCCGGCCCCGCGTGTCCCGCGGCGGCATCTACCCCCTGGCCCGCCCGGGGACGACGGTCATCGCCCGCGACGTCGTCGTGTTCGCGCTGCTGGAGGACATGCTGGCCGGCCGCCCCGTCGCCTACGCGGACTTCCTCGGCTACGACGAGGCCGCCCACCACGCCGGGCTGGAGCGGGCCGACAGCCTGGCCGTCCTGCGCAGCATCGACCAGCAGATCGGCCGGCTGCACCGCGCGGCCCAGCTCGCGCCGCGGGAGTACCACCTGGTGTGCCTGTCCGACCACGGGCAGACCCAGGGCCAGGCGTTCACCGCACGCTTCGGGGAGTCCATCGAGCAGCTCGTGGGCCGGCTCTGCGGCGGCGCGCACGGCCTGCCCGAGCCGCACCTGACCGGCCCGCGGGACAGCCGCCGGCTCACCGAGGGCTGGCAGGTCGGAGCCGCGCTGGCCGAGGGCGGCCCGATCGCCCGCCGGCTGCGGGAGCGGGTCGAGCGGGCCGAGGGCGTGCCGCACTCCCACGAGCTGCCCGCCGACCGCGTGGGCGGCGCGCCGCGGGTCGCGCCGGGCGTCGTCGTCGCCGTCTCCGGCCACACCGCGATGGTGTCCTTCGCCGACATCCCGGGCCGGGTCTCGCTGGAGGAGATCGAGCGGCACTGGCCGGGGCTGCTGCCGGGACTGGTCGACCACGACGGCGTCGGCTTCCTGCTCGTGCACTCCGAGGAGTACGGGCCGGTCGTGCTCGGCCGCGACGGCGTGCACCGGCTCGCGGCGGGGCTGGTCATCGGCGAGGACCCGCTCACGCCCTACGGCGAGCACGCGGCCCGGCTGGTCGCCCGGGCGTCGACGTTCCCGCACTGCGCCGACGTCGTCATCAACAGCCGCTACGACCCCGACACCGACGAGGCCTCGGCGTTCGAGCCGCACGTCGGTTCGCACGGCGGGCTCGGCGGCGCGCAGCAGCACGGGTTCCTCGTGCACCCGAAGGCGTTCCGGCCGCCGGGCGAGATCGTGGGCGCCGAGGCCCTGCACCGCGTCTTCCGCGGCTGGCTGACCGACCTGGGCCACCCCGAGCCGCCGCTGGACGCCGCGGCCGTCGGGCCGCTGAGCACGACCGCGCTGCACCCCTCCCGCGCGGAGGTGTGACGGTCGGCGGGACAGTGGATGACGTGCGCGTGAACACCGTCGCGGCGCGTGGCGCCCGGCCGACAGCGTCCCGGAAGGTAGGACGATGAGACCCGACGCGCGCGCCTGGTTCCAGCACCGCACGACCTCCGCACCGTCCCTGGACGCCCTGGACCTGCCCGCCCTGCTGCGCGCCAAGCGCCGCGGCCGGCACCGGGTCAGCGTCGTCCTCCCCGCGCGCGACGAGGAGGCCACGGTCGGCCGGCTGGTCACCGACCTGCGCGAGCACTGGGTCCTGAGGACGCCGCTGGTGGACGAGGTGCTCGTGGTCGACTCCGACTCCACCGACGCCACGGCCCGCGTGGCCCGGGCGGCCGGCGCCGACGTCGTCGCCAGCGCCGACGTGCTGCCCGCCCACGGCACCCGCCCCGGCAAGGGCGAGGCGCTGTGGAAGTCGCTGGCCGCCACCACCGGCGACCTCGTCGTCTTCCTCGACGCCGACCTGCTCGGCGACGTCACCCACTACGTGCCCGGCCTGCTCGCGCCGCTGCTCACCGAGCCGCAGGTCGACTACGTCAAGGGCTGCTACACCCGGCCGCTGGAGGTCGTCGGCGGCACCGTCCCCGCCGGCGGCGGACGGGTCACCGAGCTGACCGCGCGCCCGCTGCTCAACGCACTGTGGCCGGAACTGGCCGGGTTCGTGCAGCCGCTCGGCGGGGAGTACGCCGGGAGGCGGTCGGTGCTGGAGCAGGTGCCGTTCGTCTCGGGCTACGGGGTGGAGGTCGGCCTGCTGGTCGACCTGCTCGCGCTGTCCGGGCTCGGCGCGCTCGCCCAGGTGGACCTCGGCGTACGGCGGCACACCTCGCAGAGCCAGGAGGCGCTCGGGCGGATGGCCGGGCAGGTGGTGTCCACCGTGCTCTCCCGGGCGGGCCAGCGCGGACCAGCCTCGCTCCGGGACGACGCCGGCGGCCTGCTCACCCAGTTCCGGCACGACGGGTCCGGCTTCGTGCCGCACAGCACCCCGGTCGCCGTCGACGAGCGGCCGCCCATGGTGACCGTGCCCGAGTACCGCGCGCCGCACGCCGACGTCGTCGGCTGACGCCGACGGGAGCATCGCAGCGAGCGCCGGCGAGCGAGGAGCGGACCGGCGGCGGAAGCCGACCCGTGGACGTCGTCGGCTGAGGTCGTCGGGGCGGGTGCCCGCGGGGTGCGGCACGATCGGGGCATGTCCTCCCCGCGGCTCTCCGGCTCCCCGCCCGGCCAGGACCCCACGACCGTCCGCTGCCCAGGCTGCGGGTCGGTCCTCGCCCTGCCCCCGGGCGACCAGCTCGCCGAGGCCGGTCCGACCGCGGCCTGCGCCCGGCTGTTCGAGGAGACACTGCGCGGGGTGCGGGAGGAGGCGGCCGCCGATCCGGGGGCCGCGGGCACCGTCGCGCTGGCCGACGACGCCTACGTCCTCCAGCACCCGCACGGCGACCCGCGGGCGCTGCGGGAGCGCCTGGAGAGCCTGGCCGCCCGGCTCGGCGACCGACCCGGCCCCGCGGACGCCGGTCCGCCCCCGGCGTGGCGCACCACGATCGCCGATGTCGCCGCCGACCTCGACGTCATCGACCTGTCCGTGCTGGTCGAGGCGTGGGCGCGGGCCGTCGTCGCCGACTGGGCCCGCGACGGGGCGGCCGCGTGACGCCGCACACCCAGCTGCGCCTACTCAGCGCAGCTACCCTCGCACGGTGAGTGAGCTCAACGGCCGGCGCGCCCGCAAGAAGGCACAGACCAGGGCCCACATCCGGCAGACCGCCCAAGGGCTCTTCGCCGAGCGCGGCTTCGAGGCCGTCACCATCGCCGACGTCGCCGCGACCGCCGACGTCGCGGTGCAGACGGTGTTCAACCACTTCTCCACCAAGGAGGAGCTGTTCTTCGACGGCCACGCCGAGTGGGTGGCCGGCCCCGCCGAGGCGGTCCGGGCACGGCCGGCCGGCGTCGCCCCCCTGGAGGCACTGCACGAGTACCTCACCGACCGCGTGGGCCTGCAGGTCCGGTACCTGACCACCGACGACGGCCGCGCCTTCGTGGCCACCCTGGAGGCCTCCCCCTCGCTGCGCACCTTCGAGCGCGAGCTGCACCACCGGTCGATGGCACTGCTCGCCGAGGCCCTGCAGGAGGCCTGGGAGTCCGACGGCGGCGCCCCGCAGATCGCCGCCGACCCCTGCACCGTCGCGTCGATCACCGCCTCGGTGTGGCTGGCCGCCGTCCGCACGATGATCCGGGAGCAGCGCCGCACCGCCGGCGAGATGGCCGGGGACTGCCCCCACCGCAGGGAGCGCGGCGCCGCCGCGGCCCGCGCCGTCGCCGACCGCGTGTTCTCCGGCCTGGTCCGTGCGATCCCGGTGACGCCGGCCGCGCCGCTGCTGAGCCGCACCGGCTGACCGGCCGGCGCCGGGTCAGACGGTGGCGTCCTCGCGGGAGGGCTGGAGGATGGGCAGCAGCACCTCGTCGACCACCCGCTGCAGCTGTTCGGTGGTCATGACGCCGTCACCCGAGGTGAACCGCTGCCACCAGAAGGCCTCGAGCACCGACCCGAGCAGGGCCAGGCGCGCCTCGGACACCTCGTCCCCGCGCTCGGCCTGACGGGCACCGAGGGTGGCCACCGCCGCCGCCAGCGGCCGGACCAGCGCGTCGTCCAGGCCGGCCCGCAGGTCCTCGTCGTGCCGGGCAGCTCCGACCAGGCTGGCCGTGGCCCGCTCCTCGCGGTCCAGCGGCCGCCGCCAGCGGTCGACCAGGCCGGTCAGGTCGTCCCGGAGGGAGCCGGTGTCCGGGGGCACCCGCACGAGGGTGAACCGGCCCACCGCGTGGCGGGCCATGGCCGCCATGGTGGGCCAGCGCCGGTAGATGCCGGCCTTCCCCGCTCGGGCGCGGGCGGCGACGCGATCGCTGTTGAGCTTTCCCCAGCCCTCCTCAGCGAGGATGTCGACGGCGACCGACAGCAGCTGGTCGGACAGTTCAGCGCTGAGAGGGCGCCCCGGGGTTCCCGTCACGCTGCGCCCCGTTCACAGGTGGAGTTCACCGCGACATCGTGGACGCTCATTGGAGTCACCACAATGACCAGAGCACGAAGTCCCCTGGTTTTTCTTGAGACTCTCAACCTTGTGCGCGAAGCGAACGGCCTCGCGTTCGCCCTGTCAGGCGCCTGCAGCGCTCTCCACGTGCACCTGAAGGCTCGCGCCGTCGTCGGCCAGCCAGCCCTTGCGCTCGGCGTAGGCGACCATCCCGTCCCACTGCTGCGCCCAGTCCGCGGCGCCGGCCTGCGGCTCGGCGGCGGCCCGCAGCGCCGCGACGTCGAGGAACCCGGTCTCGGCGTCCTGCAGCCGGCCCAGCCCCGCGTCGCGCAGCACCCGGTCGGCCTCCTCGTCGGTCACCGCACCCAGCGCCAGGTGCAGCCTCGTCAGGTCGTCGACGTCGACGACCTTCACCTCGGGCACCTCGTCGACGCCGCCCACCACCTCGACGATCACCAGAAGGACCCCCTTCTCCCCAGCCCTCGCAAGCTCGCGCCGGGACCCGGAAGGGGCCACGACGCCGGTACCGTTGGCGTCCAGCGAGACGCCTAAACGTGCCAGGGGAAACGGGAGAAGTCGGGATCGCGCTTCTCCAGGAAGGCGTCCCGCCCCTCCACGGCCTCCTCGGCCATGTACGCCAGACGGGTGGTCTCACCGGCGAACAGCTGCTGGCCGACCAGGCCGTCGTCGATCAGGTTGAACGAGTACTTGAGCATCCGCTGGGCGGTGGGGCTCTTCGCGACGATCCGCCGTCCCCAGTCCAGAGCCGTCGCCTCCAGCTCGGCGTGCGGGACGACCTTGTTGACCATGCCCATCCGGTGGGCGTCCTCGGCGGAGTACTCGTCGCCGAGGAAGAAGATCTCGCGGGCGAACTTCTGGCCGACCTGCCGGGCCAGGTACGCCGAGCCGAAGCCGCCGTCGAAGCTGCCGACGTCGGCGTCGGTCTGCTTGAACCGGGCGTGCTCGGCGCTGGCCAGCGTGAGGTCGGAGACGACGTGCAGGCTGTGCCCGCCACCCGCGGCCCAGCCCGGGACGACGCAGATGACGACCTTGGGCATGAAGCGGATCAGCCGCTGGGCCTCGAGCACGTGCAGCCGGCCGCTGGACCCGGCCGCGTGCTCGTACCCGTACCGGCCGCGCACCCGCTGGTCGCCCCCGGAGCAGAACGCCCAGCCGCCGTCCCTGGGGCTCGGGCCGTTGCCGGTGAGGATCACGCACCCCACGTCGGTGGACAACCGGGCGTGCTCCAGCGCGGTGATCAGCTCGTCGACCGTCTGGGGGCGGAAGGCGTTGCGCACCTCCGGCCGGTCGAACGCGATGCGGACCACACCCGCGTCGACGGCCCGGTGGTAGGTCAGGTCGGCGAAGTCGAAGCCCTCGACCGGCTGCCACGCGGCGCTGTCGAAGATCTCCGAGACGTCGTTCCGGGCGGTCATCCCCCGAACCTAGTGCGCGCCGTGGAACGCCCTCATGGGAGGAGCCCGCCGACGAGGTCGCTCGCGCCGTCGGCGGCGCCCCCCACCACGCCACCGGCGCCGTCCGCCACGTCGCCGACGGCGCCGCCCGCACCCTCGGTCACCCCGCCGACCGCGCCACCGACGTCGTCGAGCGGCCCGCCGCCGCGCCCGCCGGTCGACCCGCCGCTGGACGGCGCGCTGCCGGACGACGTGCCGCCCGCGCCACCGCCGGTCGACCCGCCACGCCCCGGCCGCTCGGTCGAGCCGCCGCTAGAGCCGCCGGTGGGCCCGCCACGCCCCGGCCGCTCGGGCTGCGGTGCGGGCGTGCTGCGCACCACCGGCCCGCCCCCTCCGGCGGAGGGGGCCGCGCCGGGCGCCGTCGTGACCGCCGTCCCCGGGGCCGGTGCCGGTGCCGGGGCCGGTGCCGGTGCCGGTGCCGTCGTGCCGGGGACCGCCGCCGCGGCGCCGGGAACCGAGCTGCGGGGAGCCGCGGTGCCGGGCACCGAGCTGCCGGGAGCCGCGGGCGCCGTGCCGGACGCCGTCGTCCCTGCAGCCACGGCCGCCGGCGGCACGTCGGCGGCCGCCGTCGTCTCCGCCGGGTCCGTGCCCGTCGCAGGGGCGCCCCCGGCGCCGGAGCCCTCGGGGAGCAGGCCGGTGACCAGCGACCCGGCGCCCACCGCGCTGCCCGCGGCGTCGAGCACCGGGGTGGTGGGGGTGCCCGAGACCCGGGCTGACGTGCCGATGCCCGACCTCCCCACCCCCTCCGGCTCCCCGATCGACCAGGCCGAGGCGCGCGTGTCCCGGTCCGAACCGGGCGCCGGGGCGGTCACGATCATGACGAGGGCCGCGGTGAGCAGGAACCCGGACAGGAACAGGAGCGTCAGCGGCGCGTGGGCGCGGACGGCCACCGACCACCGCCCCGACGTGGCCGCGTGGGCCGGTGCGGCGGGCTCGGCGAGGTGGCGGGGACGGCGGTACACCGGTGGGCTCCTCCTGGCGGGCGGACTGCGGTGCCCAACGTAAGCGGGCACGCACGCAGTGGCACGTCGAGCACCGGCCGGTAGCGTCGGGACGTGACCGAGCCGACCGCCGTGCGGATCGGCACCGCGAACATATCCTCGGGGCGCAGCGCGGCCGGCACGGTGCTCGACCGGGACGCACTGCGCGCGGCCGTGGCCGGGCTCGACGTCGACGTGCTCGCGGTCCAGGAGGTCGACACCGGTCAGCCCCGCTCCGCCCGCACCGACCAGGCCGCCGCCCTCGCCGACGGGCTGGGCGCCCCGCACTGGCGCGGCGCGGCGACCGTCGTCGGCACGCCGGACCCGTTCCGCAGCTGGACGCCGGCCGTGCCCGCCCTGCGCGGTCCGGACGACGCCCCCGACGGCCCCGTCTACGGGATCGCGCTGCTCAGCCGGCTGCCGGTGCGGCAGTGGTCGGTGCTGGGCCTGGGCAGCGGGCGGGCCCGGCTGCCGATGCGGGGCCCCGACGGCCGGCGCTGGTGGATCCCGGACGAGCCGCGGATCGCCGTCGCCGCGCGGCTGGACGCCGTGACCGTCGTCGCGACGCACCTCTCCTTCGCCCCGCACACCGCCGTGCGCCAGCTGCGGCGGCTGCGCGCGTGGACGGCGGCGATGCCCGGGCCCGTCGTCCTGGCCGGGGACCTCAACCTGCCCGGGCCGCTGCCCGCCCGCCTGCTGGGCGCGACCGCGCTGGTGCGCACCCCGACCTTCCCGGTCACCGACCCGCGGCTGCAGCTGGACCACCTGCTGGCGGTCGGGGACGGCGTGCGCGGGCGCGACGGCGCGGCGACGGTGCTCCCGGTCGGCGACCACCGCGCGCTGACCGTCACCGTGTCGCCGACCTGATGCGGCCCGGGCTACCGGGGCGGCACCAGCAGGTCGTGCAGGCGGGTCAGCGAGGCCTCGAAGCCGGGGTGCAGCGGGAACGCGGCGAGCTCGTCGAGCGGGACCCACGCCACGCCGTCGCTCTCGCCGTCCAGCCGCAGGTCGCCGGGCTCGATGCTGCGGACCGGCCGGGCCAGCACGGTCGTGTACGACCAGCCGCCGTGGTCGTCGACGGAGACGGCGCCCAGCTCGAGGTCGTGGGGCAGCAGGCCCAGCTCCTCCCTCACCTCCCGCAGCGCGCCGCGCTGCGGGGACTCGCCGGCGTGCAGCGCGCCCCCCGGGGTGCCCCACGTGCCGCCGTGGTGCGACCAGGCCGCCCGGTGCTGGAGCAACAGCTCGGTCCCGTCGGCGCCGGCGCGGTGCACCAGCAGCCCGGCCGCACCGAGCAGCCCCCAGTGCCGGTGCCCGAACGAGCACGTCACCCAGCCGTCGGTGGAGGAGAACACGCCCCCAGTGAACCCGGTGCGGTGCGGGAGGGGCGCGGAGGACGCGCCCTCGGCACTGCCCCCGGAGAGGGCGTGACAGGCTCGCGGGCGTGCGCGTCGCCGTCTTCACCGGGTCCCAGGACGGACCACCGTCCCACCAGCAGGCAGCCGCCGACCTCGCCGCGGACCTGGCCCGCGCCGGCGTGGGCATCGTCTACGGCGGTGGCCACGTCGGGCTGATGGGCGTCGTCGCCGACGCCGCCCTGGCCGCCGGCGGTGAGGTGGTCGGCGTCATCCCCCAGCACCTGGTGGACGACGAGCTGGCGCACCCCGGCCTGCCACAGCTGGAGGTCGTCGACTCGATGCACGAGCGCAAGGCGCGGATGGCCGAGCTCGCCGACGCCTTCGTCGCCCTGCCCGGCGCCGCCGGCACGCTCGAGGAGCTGTTCGAGGCCTGGACCTGGGGGATGCTCGGCCTGCACGCCAAGCCCGTCGTGCTCGTCGACGTCGACGGCTTCTGGCAGCCGCTGCTCACCCAGCTGCGCCGCATGGTGGACGACGGCTACCTGGCCGCTCGCCGGTTGGAGGCGCTCGGCGTGGTCACCGATGCGGCCGGCCTGCTCGCGTTCGTCTCGGCGTACGAGCACCCGACCCGGAAGTGGACCCCCACCCCGCCGTGACGGGACCCCGCCTGGTGACCTGGCGCCCCACGCAGCTCGGGCCTGGGCGCACCTGGTCCTCGGAAGGCACGGCTCTGAGTGCACGTGCACTCAGAGCCGTGGGTCGCGCAGCAGCAGGTGCCCGCGGGCCCGGTCCGGGAGCGGGGCGGGCGCGGTCGGCCTAGCGTCGGCGCCGTGGAGCGGTGGGACGTCGTCGTGGTCGGTGGCGGTCCGGCGGGGTCGGCGGCCGCGCTGGCCGCCCTGCGCACCGGGGCGTCGGTGCTGGTGCTCGACCGGGCCGACTTCCCCCGCGACAAGGTCTGCGGCGACGGCGTGGCCCCCGAGGCGCTCGACGTCCTCGCCGCGCTCGGGGTGGACCGCGCCGCCGTCGTCGACGGGTACCCGCCGGTGCCCTGCCTGGCCCTGCGCTCCCCCGGCGGCGTCACGGTCGAGCGCGCGACCGCCCGCCCGTCGCACGTCGTCCCCCGGGCGGTGCTGGACGGCCGGCTGCTGGCGGCGGCGCTGGCCCGGGGGGCGCGGTTCCGGCGGCGCACCGTGCGCGCCGTGCAGGCGGACGCCGACGGCGTGACCGTGGACGGCGCGCTGCGGGCGTCGGTGCTGGTCGCGGCCGACGGCGCGGAGTCCGTCGTCCGCCGGGCGCTGGGCCTGGGCAGCAACCCCGCCGACCGGCTGGCCGTGGCGATCCGCGGCTACGCGCCCGAGCCGCCGGGCTCCCCCGGCACGCTGGCCCTGGTGACGACGGGGCAGCGGTGGCCGGCCTACGCGTGGTCGTTCCCGATCGGCGACGGCCGCGCCAACGTGGGCTACGGCGAGCTGGTGTCGGGCGGGGCGACCCGGGCCGACCTCGTCGCGGGGCTGCACCGGCTGCTGCCGGGGGTGGAGCCGGGCCCGCTGCGGGCGCACCGGCTGCCGCTGTCCACCGGCCGGCCGCGGCAGCCCGACGGCCGGGTGCTCCTGGCCGGGGACGCCGCCTCGCTGGTCAACCCGCTGACCGGGGAGGGCATCTTCTACGCCGTCGCCTCCGGGGCGCTGGCCGGGTGCGCGGCGGCCGCGGGGCCGGACGCCGGCGTGCGCTACCGCGGCATGCTGCACCGCCGGCTGGCCGCACACCTGCGCTCCACCCGCCTGGCGTCGCAGCTGAGCCGCTGGCCCGCGGTGATGGACGCCGCGTTCCGCGCGGCCGCGGCCGACCAGCGGGTGTTCGACGACGTGGTGGAGCTCGGGCTGGCCGCCGGCCGGCTGACGCCGCGCACGCTCGCGGCCACCACGGGCCGGCTGGTCCTCAGGAGACGCTGATCGCGACCTCGACCCGGCCGCGGCCGTCCCGCTTGGCGCGGTACAGCGCCGCGTCGGCTGCGGCGTAGAGCTCCCGCATGCGGACGGCGTGCCGCGGCGCGTGCGCCACGCCCACGCTCACCGACAGTGCCAGCAGCCCGCCGTCCGGGAGCGGGAGCGGCGCGGCCCGCACCGCCTCGAGCAGCTCCTCGGCACGCCGGACGGCGACCTCCGGAGCGCACCCGCGCAGCAGGACCGCCAGCTCGTCGCCGCCCAGCCGGCTGACGACGGCGTCGCCGCTGCGCACCTGCCGGCTGAGGATCCCGGCCAGGTGCACCAGGGCGTCGTCGCCGACCGGGTGCCCGTGCACGTCGTTGACCTGTTTGAACGAGTCGACGTCGACCAGCACCAGCGCCGACCCGTCGCCTAGGCAGCCGCCCGACAGCTCGACGTCCAGCGCCTCGTCGAGGACCCGGCGCGTGACCAGCCCGGTGAGCGCGTCGACGTCGGCCTGCTGCTGCAGCGCCGCGACCATCCGGTCGTGGGCGCTCATCGCCCGCGTGAGCAGCCCGCCGACCACCGCGAGCATCGCGCCGAGGAAGAGGAGATCGGTCAGCGCCACCCGGAGCTCGTCCTCGTGCAGCAGCACGACCCCGCCGCCCAGCACCGCGACCACCGTCGTCACCACGGCAGAGGTCGGGCGCAGGTGGAAGCCCGCGTAGACGACGACGAAGGCCAGGAGCGCCTGGGCGCGCGTGGAGGAGCTGCCCGAGGAGAGGCTGAGCGCGGCCAGCACGGTGACGCCGACGACGGTCAGGCCGAGGAACGCGCCCACGCGGTCCAGCTGCTGCGGGGGGATCCACGTGAAGGCCGCCGCGGCGATGCCCAGCCCGGCCACGCAGCAGACGACCACGCCCCGGCTGGCGTCGCCGGCCCCGAGCGGACCGACGAGCGCGACCACGCCCAGCATGGCCGCGCACACCGCCAGCACGACAGCGGCGGTGCGGGCGGCGGCACGGGGCTCGCGGGCCCGGAGCGCGGCGGGGATCTGCACACCCCTCGCATCGGCCCGGGCGCCGGCCGGCTGGAGCACCCGCTGCCCCTTCGGGGGGAGCAGCCCGGGGGTGCCGCGGGGCTCAGCTCGGCGGGGCGGGCGGAGGCGTGGCCGCGGGCGCCGGCGTGAGGTAGGCGGCGTAGTCACCGGCCGTCAGCGGCGCCGCGCTCAGCTGCCCCGAGGGCAGCGGCGCCTCGATCGGCTCGCCGTCCAGGGTCAGGACGACGGCGTCGACACCGGGCACGCTGGTCGCCGACAGCACCAGCTGGGCCACCGCCTGCCGGCTGGCCGACCCCGCCGGGGGCTCGGCCGGACCGGTCAGGTCGATGGTCGCGGTGCCGCCGGTGAGGTCGGCGACGGCCAGCTCCACGTCCGGCGGCAGTGCGGTGGACAGCTGCAGGTCCAGCTCGGCCGCGGTGGGCCCGGCGGCGAGCGCGCCGAGCAGGTCGTCCAGCCGCTCCTGCAGTGACGGACCGGTCACCTCCCTCGGCCGGGGCACGAGGCTGTCGTCCGGAGCCGCCAGGTAGACCCGGCCGGCATCCGGACGCGGCTCGGGCGCGGCGGTCGGCGCCGGCGGCGCGCTGGTCGTGGTCAGCCCGAACGGGACCTCCGACGGCGGGATGGTCTCCGCCGGGCCTCCGGTGGGCACCCCGCAGCCGGCGAGGACGACGCCGAGCCCCACGAGGCCGAGGCGGGTGCGGCGGGCGCTCACCGCGCAGCCCCGGGCAGCGACAGCGTGAAGCGGGCCCCGCCGCCGGGCGCCGCGGAGCACCAGGCGGCGCCCCCGTGCCGGGCCGCGGTCTCGGCGACGATCGCCAGGCCCAGCCCGGCCCCGGGCAGCGACCGGCGGGCGGCCCGCGGCCCGCGGGCGAACCGCTCGAACACCCGCTCCCGCTCCTCGGCCGGGATGCCGGGGCCGGCGTCGTCCACGTCCACCACCACGGCGCCCCCGCGACGCTGGACGGCGACGGCGACCACCCCGCCGGCGTGCCGGTCCGCGTTGTCCAGCAGGTTGCGCACCGCCCGCTCCAGCCCGCTCTTGTCGCCGGCCACCACGGTCCCCTCGTCCGGGTCCCCGGCCAGCAGGGCGGCGTCCCGCCCCGAGCCGGCCAGCACCTCACGCACCAGGGCGGTCATCGAGACCGGCGTGGCCCGGTCCGAGGGCGGCGCGCCGTCGATGCGGGCGAGCTCGAGCAGGTCGTCGAGCATGCGCCGGAACCGGTCCAGCTCGCCCTCGACGAGGGCCAGCGCCTGGTCGGCACGCGGCGACAGCTCCGCCCGCCGGGCGGCGAGCACCTCCACGCTGGTGACGACGCCGGTCAGCGGACTGCGCAGCTCGTGGCTGACGTCGCCGACGAAGCGGGCGTCGCGCTCGAGCCGGGCCGCCAGCGCGTCGACCATGCTGTTGAACCCGGCCACGATCGCCAGCAGGTCGGGGTCGTCGGTGGGCGCGAGGCGGGTGTCGAGGTCGCCGCCGGCGATCCGGGTGGCCGCGCCGGCGACCTCCTCCAGCGGCTGCAGGGCGCGGCGGCTGGCCCAGCCGCCGAACGCCGCCCCCGCCGCGGTGGCGGCCAGCGCCCCCGCCGCCAGGACGGCCGCCAGCGTGCGCAGCACCATCTGCAGCTCGGTGAGCGGGGACAGCTCGTAGAACTCCACCCCCGCGCTGGCCACCGGCACCCCGACCAGCAGTGCCGGACCGGCCGAGGTCTGGACCCGGACTGTGCCGGCCGAGCCGTCGGCCACGAGGGTGCGCAGCCGCTCGGGCACGTCGCGGGCGCCGACGTCCAGGCTCGAGGAGTACCAGGAGTCCCCGCTGCGGACGACGACGTCCGCCCCGCCCGAGGGCACCAGCTCGGCCACCACGTCGCCGACCTCGGTGCCCGCGGTGGCCAGCCGGCTGCTCAGCACGTTGGCGTCGGCGAAGGCCTGCCGGGTGAGCGACCCCTCGCGCTGGTCGAGCAGGTAGCCGCGGGCCAGGAACCAGGTGGTGGTCACCAGCACCGCCGACACGAGCAGCGCACCTGCGGCGAAGCCCAGCACGATCCGCGCCCGCAGCCCCCGCGACCGGAGGGCCCGGATCACCGTGCCCTCGGTGCGCTTCCGCGGAGCGCTCCGCTCCTCGCTCGCCGGCGCTCGCTGTCGGGCTTCCGCTCCTGTCCGCTCACTGCGGATCCAGCCGGTAGCCCAGCCCCCGTACGGTGACCACGATCCGCGGCGCCCCCGGGTCGAGCTCGACCTTGGTGCGCAACCGCCGGATGTGGACGTCGACGATCCGTTCATCGCCGAAGAAGCCGTGCTCCCACACCCGTTCCAGCAGCGCCTGCCGGCTGAACACCCGCCCCGGGGCGGCGGCCAGCTCGCACAGCAGCCGGAACTCGGTGAGCGTGAGCGGCACCTGCTCCTGGCCGCGGTGCACGGTGCCCCGCATCTCCCGCAGCACCAGCGGCGCGGGCGGGTGCCGGTCGAGTACCACCTCCGCGGGCGCGGCCTCCGGCGTCGCGGCGCCGTGCGCCCCGGCCCGGCGCCGCAGCGCCCGCAGCCGCGCGGTGATCTCCTTGACCTGGAACGGCTTGGTCACGTAGTCGTCGGCCCCGGCCTCCAGCGCGGCGACGATGTCGTGGGTGTCGGCCCGGGCGCTGACCACGATGATCGGCAGGTCGTGGTCGCGGCGGACCTCCCGGATGACCTCGAAGCCGTCCATCGAGCCGAGCATCAGGTCGACGACCATCAGGTCGGGGGCGGCGGTGGCCACGGCGGCGACCGCGGCCTCCCCGCTCACCGCCTCGGCGACGTCGTAGCCCTCGTCCTCCAGCGCCCAGCGCAGGGCGGTGCGGATCGGGTCGTCGTCCTCGACGACCAGCAGACGCGGAGCCACTCGGGCCATGCTGCCACCGGTCGCCGGACGTTCGGCCGCCCGTCACGCGATCGCAAAGCAACGTCCAGCCGGATCTCAATGTCCGCACACGAGGCTGTCAGTGACCGCCAGCAGGATCGGCGCCACGACCCCCCGAGGAGGACTGAGATGACGATGGCCGCCCGGCACCGGATCGACGTCGAGACCCGGTCGGACGTGGTCACCATCCACCTCGACGACGCCCTGCTCGCCGACGGCCTGGCCGACGTGCGCTGGATGCTGCACGACGCGCTCCTGGCCGGGGCGCGCCGGCTGGTGGTCGACCTCGCGGGCGTGCAGCACCTGTCCAGCTCGGCGGTGGCCAGCTTCCTGTGGGCACACCGGATATGCCGGGCCCGTGGCGGCGCGGTCGTGCTGCGCGGCGCCAACCGGCGGACCGAGGACCTCCTGCACCGCACCGGCCTCTGGCGGGTCATCGAGCTGGAGACGGGGGTGCCGGCGTGACCCTCTCCGAGGTGGTCGACCGGGACGCCGGGCTGATCCGCGCCAGCGGCCACCTGACCTCGCTCGGCGCCGACCTGCTGCGCGGCACCGCCGACGGGCTGCGGGGCAGCGGCCACGCCCGCGTGGTGCTCGACCTGCGCGGGGTGCGGGCCGCCGACGCCGGCGGGCTGGACATCCTGCGGGAGATGCGGCAGGAGTTCGCCGCGGACGGCGGGGAGCTCGTCGTCCGCGCCTGAGCGGCGGTCGCCGTGAGCGGCCGGTCAGTCGCCCGGCTCGGCCGGCTCGTCCCGCGCCGCGTCCTGCTGCCGGCGGAAGCGCAGCGACTCGACCAGCACGTAGCCGAACAGGACGCACCAGGCGAAGCTGAGGAAGGCCTCTCCGCCCCGGCCGTCGACGAGGTGCAGCACCAGCTGGACGAGCGAGTACGCGAGCGCGCCGGCGGCGACGACCTGCAACCCCCGGTTGCCGAACCAGGGCGGGCGGATCGGAGCAGCGGCCACGACGGAACGGTATCCCCGCGGGCCGGTCACTCGGCGGAGGGCGTGGGATTCGAACCCACGATGGGTTTGACCCCATAGCGGTTTTCAAGACCGCCGCCATCGGCCACTAGGCGAGCCCTCCTGGCGCCGTCGAGGCTATCCCGCGGCGCGACTCGCTTCCCGCCGAGTGCGCAGTCGTGGTCGTCGACACGCGCGGACACGCCGCGGCGGGCGACGCCAACTGCGCACTCGGCCGCCGGTCAGACCGCCGTCGCGGTGACGAAGGTGCAGATCCCGTCGCCGGAGTGCGCCCGCTGCCGGACGCCGATCAGCTTGAGCAGCGCGATCTCCAGGCGGTACCCGAGCTGCACCAGGCCCTTGTAGAACGTGTTGCCGCCGTTGCGGACCTCGATCTGGTCGAACCCCGCCAGCCGGACGTGCTCGGTCAGCATCCAGTCCGGGAGGATCGTGATGTGCCCCGGTGAGTGGTAGAAGCCCGGCCCGAAGATGTACGGCGCGCCGCGGAGGAACATCTTCAGCCGCGAGTGCGGGTGCGTGATGTTCGGCGTGCTGACCAGCAGCCGGTCACCGGCCCGGAGCAGCGACCGGATCTGGCGCAGCACCTGCCGCGGGTTCTCCACGTGCTCCAGCGTCTCGACGCACACGACCATGTCGAACGGTCCGCGGGTGTCGTCGGTCCACTGCGGGTCGTCGAGGTCCAGCCGGTTGATCCAGTCGTGCGGCGGGTCCAGGTCGGTGGGGACGACGTCGAACCCGGCGTCCCGCAGCCGCAGCGCCAGCGCGCCGCACCCCGAGCCGACCTCGAGGATCCGCCCGCCGTCGGGCAGCGCCGCACGCACCAGCTCCACGGCGTACTCGTGCACCCCCGGGGCGGCGTGGATGCCGTGGCCCCGGTAGGAGGTGACGGCCTGGGTCCGCTGACCGCTCCGGTGCTCAGCCACAGTCATCGCGTCACCGTCCCACACCGGCGTCCCGTCCACCTGGGGACGACCCCGTGACACCCCGTCGCTCGACTGAGCAGTTGCGGGCGCCGACCCGCGATGACACGCCGCGGCGGGCGGCCGCAGGTGCTCATTCGGCTGGGGGCCCGCCTGTCGCGTCAGGAGGCGACCTCGGCGTCCTCCCGCTGCACCGGTGTGCCGACCACCCCGTGCAGGTGGCATGCGGCGACGTGGCCGGGCGCGGTGCCGACCGGCTGCAGCGACGGGTCGACGTCGGGACACGGCTCGAACGCGTGCGGGCAGCGGGTGCGGAACCGGCAGCCGCTGGGCACGTTCGCCGGCGAGGGGACGTCGCCGCCGAGCACGATGCGCCGGCGGGCGCGCTCCAGCGCCGGGTGCGGCACCGGGACGGCGGACAGCAGCGCCTGCGTGTAGGGCATCTGCGGCCCCGACCCGACCGCCGACGCCGGCCCGACCTCCACGATCCGCCCCAGGTACATGACGGCGATCCGGTCGGAGATGTGCCGGACGGCGGACAGGTCGTGGGAGATGAACAGCAGGGTCAGCCCCAGTTGCCGCTGCAGCCGGCGCAGCAGGTTGAGGACCTGCGCCTGCACGCTGACGTCCAGCGACGCGATCGCCTCGTCGCAGACGAGGAAGTCCGGCTCACCGGCGAGGGCGCGGGCGATGCCGACCCGCTGCCGCTGCCCGCCGGAGAACTCGTGGGGGTAGCGGCCGGCGACGGCGGGGTCCAGGCCCACCAGCTCCAGCAGCTCGGCGACCCGCGCCGCCCGCTCCCGCCGTCCACCGTGCAGGCCGTGCACCTCCAGCGGCTCGGAGACGGTCTGGGCGACGGTGCGCCGCGGGTCGAGGGAGGCGAACGGGTCCTGGAACACCATGCCGGCCCGCCGGCGCAGCTCCCGCAGCCCGCGGCGGTCCAGCGCGGTCACGTCGGTGCCGTCGAACGTCACCGTGCCGCCGGTGGGGGGCACCAGCCGCAGCAGCGCGTTGCCCAGCGTGGACTTCCCGCAGCCGGACTCCCCCACCAGCCCGAGCGTCTCCCCGCGCCGGATGTCGAGGTCCACCCCGTCCACCGCGCGCAGCACGCCCGCCGTCCGCCGCAGCGGGCCGCCGGAGCGGATCGGGAAGTGCACCTCGAGCCCCCGCGCGGAGACCAGCACCGTGTCCACGGGTGGGGCTCCGGCCTCGTTCCGCTCCTCGGTCGCCGGCGCTCCCTGCGATGCTCGCTCGCCCGTCACCCTCCAGTCACTCATCGATCCTCCGAACACCACGTCGCCGCCCGGTGCGGCAGCACGCCCGCCGACGTCCCCACGACGTTCAGCGGCGGCTGCTCGGTCTCGCAGCGGGGATCCGCGCGGACCGGGCAGCGTGGCCAGAACACGCACCCGGGTGGCAGGTCGGTCGGCGCCGGCGGCACTCCCGGGACGGTGGCGAGCTCCGGCACCTCACCGTCGACGGACGGCGCGGCGAGGTCGGGCAGCGCGCCGAGCAGCCCGCGCGTGTACGGGTGGGCGGGCCGCTCCAGGACGTCGTCCACCGTGCCGTCCTCCACGCAGCGCCCGCCGTACATGACCAGCACCCGGTCGGCGATGCCGGCGACCACCCCGAGGTCGTGGGTGATCCAGATGACGCCGGTGCCGTGGTCGGCCTGCAGCCGCTCCACCAGGTCGATGATCTGCGCCTGCACGGTGACGTCGAGCGCGGTGGTCGCCTCGTCGGCGATCAGCAGGGACGGCGAGTTCGCCAGCGCGATCGCGATGACCACCCGCTGCCGCATGCCGCCGGACAGCTCGTGCGGGTAGCGGTCCAGCGCCCCGCGCGGGTCGGGCAGCCCGACCTCGGCCAGCAGCTCCGCGGCTCGGCGCCGCGCGTCCTCCTTGCCGACCTCCCCGTGCGCGCGGATGCCCTCGACCAGCTGCCGCCCGACGGTGAGCACCGGGTTCAGCGACGTCATCGGGTCCTGGAACACCATGCCGACGCCGGGACCCCGCACCTGGCGCAGCCGCTCGGGCGGCATCGTCAGCAGGTCCTCGCCCTGCAGCAGCGCCCGCCCGGTGACCGTGGCGACGCCGGCCGGCAGCAGCCCGAGCAGGGCCAGCACCGAGACGCTCTTCCCGCTGCCGGACTCGCCGACGACGGCGACGGTCTCGCCCTCCCCCACCGCGTAGCTGAGCCCGTTGACCACCGCCGCCGGCCCGCGCGGCGTGCGCAGCCGCACCCGCAGGTCCTCGACCTCGAGCAGGGTCACCGGCCACCCCCGGACATGAGCGTGCGCTGCCGCGGGTCGAGCACGTCGCGCAGCCCGTCGCCGAGCAGGTTGAAGCACAGCACCGTCACGAAGATCGCCATGCCCGGGAAGAAGGCCAGCCACCAGGCCAGGTCGATGTACCCGCGGCCCTCGGCCAGCATCAGCCCCCACGACGGGTTCGGCGGCTGGGTGCCCAGGCCGAGGAAGGACAGCGCAGCCTCTGCCAGGACGGCGAACGCCAGGCTGATCGAGGTCTGCACGATGATCGGCGGCGCGGCGTTGGGCAGCACGTGCCGGGTGAGCAGCCGGAGGTCCGAGGCCCCCACCGAGCGGGAGGCCCGCACGTACACCTCCTCGCGGACGCCGAGCACGCTGGCGCGCGTGACCCGGGCGAACACCGGGATGTAGACGATGCCGATGGCCAGCGCGGTGTTGCCGGCCCCGGGCCCGCGGACGGCGAGCACCGCGATCGCCAGGAGCACCGCCGGGAACGCGAACAGGACGTCCATGAACCGCATCAGGACGTCGTCCACCCAGCGGCCGTAGAACCCGGACAGCAGCCCGACAAGGCTGCCGACGGCGAGCGCGAACGCCACCGCGAGGAACCCCACCCGCAGCGACACGCCCGCGCCCAGGATGACCCGGCTGAGGATGTCGCGGCCGAGGTCGTCGGTGCCGAACGGGTGCTCGAGGCTGGGCGGCTGCAGCCGGTCCTCGACGGAGATCTCGTTGGGGCCGCTCGGCGCGAGCGTCTCGTCGAAGATCGCGACCAGCACGATCCCGAGCAGCACGACCGTGGCGCCCGCCGCTGTCGGGTTGCGGGCCAGCAGTCCGAGCGTCTCGCGCCAGCGCCCGCGCGGTGGGCCGGACACGGCGGGGGCGGTCACCTCGGCGGTCATCGCAGCAGGCCTCGGCTGTGTGTCATCGGCGGATCCGGGGGTCGATGGCGGTGTAGAGGAGGTCGACCACCAGGTTGATCAGCAGGAACACCACCGCGAACAGCAGGATCGCGCCCTGCAGCACCGGGTAGTCGCGGGACTGCACCGCCTGCAGGGCCAGCTGCCCGAGGCCGGGCCAGGAGAAGACGATCTCCACCACGACCACGCCGGAGAGCAGGTAGGCCAGCTGCACGCCCGTGATCGTGACCAGGGGCAGCAGGGCGTTGCGCAGCACGTGCCAGCCGAAGACCTGCCGTGCCAGGAGCCCCTTGGCCTGCGCCGTCCGGACGTGGTCGGCGCCCCGCGCCTCCAGCACGCTGGAGCGCACGAACCGGGTGATCACCGACCCGGACACGATCCCGACGACCAGCGCCGGCATCACGAGCCGCTCCAGCCAGCCGAGCGGGTCCTCGGTCAGCGGGACGTAGCCGCCGGAGGGCAGCCAGCCCAGCGTCCCGGCGAAGACCAGGATCAGCACGATCGCCATCCAGAACTCGGGCACCGAGATGCCGATCTGGCTGACCACGGTGGCCGCCCGGTCGACGACCGAGCGGGGCCGCAGCGCCGACAGCGTGCCCAGCGGGAGGGCGATGGCCAGCGCCACGAGGATCGAGGCGAACGCGAGCGTCAGCGTGGCCGGCAGCCGCTCGGCGATCAGCGAGGTGACCGTCTCCCCGCTGCGGAAGCTCACCCCGAGGTCGCCGGTGAGCGCCCGTCCGGCCCAGGTGAGGTACTGCTGCACCAGCGGCTGGTCCAGCCCGGACCGAGCGAGCAGCGCGTCGTAGGTCTCCTGGTCGAACCGGGTGCCCAGGGCCAGCCGGATCGGGTCACCCGGGACGAACTGGACCAGGGCGAAGACGACGACGCTCACCCCCACCAGCACCACCACCGACTGCCCGGTGCGGCGGAGGAGGTACCCGCTCAGGGCAGCTCCACGGTCTCGAAGTTGATCGCCTTGTCCGCCCGGATCTGGTAGCCGGACAGGCCCGGCGCCCAGGCCTGCACCACGTCGGGGTTGTAGAGGTAGAGGTAGGAGACGTCGTCGACGATGAGCTGCGCCGCCTGGTCGTAGAGCGCCTTGCGGGCGGCCTGGTCGGTCTCGGTCGCACCCTGCTGGAGCAGCTGGTCGACCTGCGGGTTGCTGTAGCCCTGGTAGTTGTTCGGCCCACCGGTCTGGTGCTGTTCCTGGTAGTAGGCCGCCGGGTCCAGGTTGCCGAGCCAGCCGAGGTAGAAGGCGTCGAAGTCGCCCTGGCCCTGCCGGTCCAGCCAGGTGGCGAAGTCCAGCGTCTCGATCTCCACGTCGATGCCGATCGGCTCCAGCTGGCTGGCGATCACCTGCGCGGCGGTGACGGTCTCCGGGAACTCGTCGGTGACCATCAGCCCCATCGTCAGCGGCGTCTGGACGCCGGCCGAGGCCAGCAGCTGGCGGGCCTGCTCGGGGTCGGGCTGGAACGGCGCGTAGTCGTGGTGGAAGAAGCTGTCCTGCGGGATCGCGGTCTGGTTGGGCTGGGCCGCGCCGAACCAGGCCGCCTCGGCCACCGCCTGGCGGTCGATCGCGAAGGAGATCGCGCGCCGGACGTCGCGGTTGTCGAACGGCGGGCGGCCGTAGTTCATGGACATGTACCAGTAGTCGACGCTCGGCGTCCGCTGCAGCTCGACGGTGTCGTCGCCGGCCAGGGACTCGATCTGCTGCGGCGGGACGTTGTCGGTCCACTGCACCTCGCCGTTCTGCAGCGCGGTGAGCGCCGCGGCCGGCTCGGTGATGTAGCGGAACTCGACGCCGTCGACGCTCGGGGCGCCGCCCCAGTGGTCCTCGTAGGCGGTGAGCACGGTGCTGCTCGCGTCCGAGCTCTCGAGCCGGAAGGGGCCGGTGCCGTTGGCCTCGGTGGTGAGGTCGAGGTCGTCGGCGGCGTTCTCCGGCAGGATCGCCATCCCCTTGAACGAGCCGATCCGCTCCAGCAGGTTCGGCGTCGGCTGGCTCAGCGTGATGACGACGGTCTGCGGCCCGTCGGCCTCCACCGACGCGACGTTGGCGAACCGGAACGAGTTGCTGAGCTCCTCGTCGATGATCCGGTTGTAGGAGTAGACGACGTCGGCGGAGTCGAACTCGCTGCCGTCGTGGAAGGTGACCCCCTCGCGCAGGGTGAACGTCCAGGTCAGGCCGTCCTCGCTGGTCGTCCACTCCGTCGCCAGGCTCGGCTCCATCGTGAGGTCCTCGGCGTTCGGGACGACGAGGGTGTCGTACACGTTCTCCAGCACCTGGAAGCTCGGGTACGCCGTGGTCACGTGCGGGTCGAACTGGTCGGGCTGGGCGCTGACCGCGGCCACCAGCACGTCGTCGCCGCCCCCGCCGCCACCCCCACCGGTGTCGACGCTCTCGCCACCGCCGCAGGCGCTGAGCACCAGCGCTGCGGCGGCGGCCAGGGGCAGGAGTCGGTTGCTGCGCACGGGTGACCTCCGGCGGGCTCGGCAGTGGCGACCAGCACCGACCCTGCCCCCGTCCGGCCGGCCTCGCAGGTCGGGGCACTGATCGTCACCTCGCCGTGACCGGCGTTCCCCGAACGCAGTCCGGGCCCTGCTCCGTGAGGAGCAGGGCCCGGACCGTTGCGCTACCGCCTAGCGGCGGCGGGAGGTCACGCCTCCGTCGAGGCCTTCCGACGGCGGGAAGCGACGACGAGCCCGCCACCGACACCGAGGGCGGCCAGGCCACCGATCAGCGGGAGGGCCACCGAGGCACCGGTGTAGGCCAGCCCGCCCTGGTTGGCGGCCGCCGGCGCCGCGACGCCACCGGTGACGGTGAAGTCCGCGCGCATGACGTAGGCGTTGCCGTTGGCGTCCACGCCGCTGGCGACGAGGCTGTGCTGACCGTTGACCAGGTTGGCCGGGATGGTGACGTCGACGGTGAAGCGGCCGTTCTCGTCGGCCTGGACGGTCCCGAGGAACGTGGGCTCCGAGTAGACGTAGATGTCGACCGTGGAGAAGGGCAGGTAGCCCTCACCCTTCAGCGTCATCTTCTGCCCCGCCGTGACGTTGGCGATGGCCGAGCCGTCGCTGTTCTTCAGCGTGGCGTTGCCGGCCGGCACGGTGGCGGCCTTGGCCGGCGCCGGGACCGAGGCGGTCTCGATGAAGCCGGCCGGCTCGCTCAGGTTGGCGTCCTTGTCGAAGGCGAAGACGCCGACGTCGTAGGCGCGGCCGGCCACGACACCCAGCCGGCAGGTGTGGACGGTCACGTCGGTGATGCAGGAGATCATCTCGGCGCTGCTCTGCGCCCCGACCGGGTTGGCGAAGGCCTCGTAGCCGACGACGGCGGAGGCGTCGGCCGGAGCGGACCAGCTGACCACGATCGACGAGGTGCCGACGACGGCCTTGATGTCACGCACCGCGCCGATGGAGACCTGCGGGGCCTCCGGCGTGGTCGGCGTGGTGGGCGTGGTCGGATTCGTCGGGTTCGTCGGGTTGGTGCCGGTGTCCCCACCCGGGGTGCAGGTCAGGCCGGACGCGACGGCGGCGACGGTGGCGTCTGCGACGTCGGCGCCGGCGACGACGACCTGCGTCTGGTCACCGGAGCCGATGCCGGCAGCCGCTTCGGCAGCCGTGGCCTCGGCCTCGGCCTGATCGGCGATCGCGTCCAGCTCCTGAGCCTTGATCTGAGCGGCGGCGGCCGTCTCCGCGGCGGTCACGGCCAGAGCCTCGGCTTCCTCGGCGGCCGTGGCCTTCGCGTCGGCATCCACCTTCGCGGCGTTGGCGGCGATCGCGGCGCCCTCAGCGGCCTGGGCGGCGAGCCCGGCCGCGGTCTCAGCCTCGGTCACCTTCAGTTCGGCGGCCTCGAGCGCAGCGTCTGCCTCATTGGCCTTGGTCGCTGCGGCCTGGGCGGCGGTGGCGGCCTGCTCAGCGGCCGCCTCCTTCGCGTCGGCCAGCTCGTCAGCCTTGGTCGCGGCCGCTGCGGTGGCCTCAGCCTCAGCCGTCTTGGTGTCGGCGGTCGCACCGGCTGCCTCCGCGGCGGTGGCCTTGGCAGAGGCCGCGGCGGCGGCGGCATCGGCGGCCTCGACGGCGAGCCTGTATGCCTCGGCGTCCGAGGAGTCGGCCTCGGCAAGGGCCTTGTCGGCGGCAGCCTTGTCGAGCTGAGCCTTGGCGAGCTCGGCGTCGGCGTCGGCCGCGGCCTTGCGAGCGGCCTCGGCGGCGGTCTCGGCGTCAGTCGCGGCGGAGGCGGCGCTGTCCGCAGCGGTGCGGGCGTTGGTCGCCTCGGTGGCGGCATTGGTCGCCTCGGTAGCGGCCTTCTCTGCCTCGGTGGCGGCCTGGTCGGCAGCGGTCTTCGCCTGGGCGGCAGCGTCCTGTGCCGCGACGAGCGCATCGTCGGTGAGGGTGACGTCGCCAGCAGCCTTGATCGCGGCTTCCTGGAGGGTCTCGGCACGCAGTGCGGCGTTGAGGGCGGTTGCAGCGGCCTCGTCGGCCGTGGCGCGAGCGGCCTCGGCGGTCTTGGTCGCCTCGTCTGCAGCGGCCTGCGCGGTGTTCGCGGCGGCGCGGGCCTCGGTGGCGGCCTCGCGGGCCTGGATGGCGATCTGCTCCAGGCTGGGGCTGTTGCCCGGGTCGACGCAGTCGGTGGTGGTGCTGGTCGTCTCAGCCTGGGCGACGCCGCCGAAGCCGAGGACAGCGGTGGAGAGGGCGACAGAGCTGACAGCCAGGAGGCTGCCCCAACGCCGGGACGGGCTCTTCAGACTCACGGTGTTCCCCCGAGGGACAGGCCCGGTCGACGGGCGCTCCAGCCCGGTGCTCCGGGCGCAAGGAGACAACACCATGTGCAAGTCGCCACAGAAAGCGCCGACACATCACTGGTGCACCGCGTTACGAAACCGTGATGTGTACATACCGCGACCATCTCTTGGCGTAATTTGCCCACTTGTCGACAGCCGAACGAGGGGTGGCCAGCGGCCCGGGAGGCCATCCGAGACGGCCTGGTCCGCTCCACCGCTGGTCACCGGCAGGCGACTGCCGTCCGACACGCCAGGGGCGGGACACGCCCGACGACGACAGCGGCCGCCGTGGCGGTGGGGGCACCACTCCTGCGGTGCCCTCCCAGCTCTTGCGGTGTCGTACGGCCGCAGGAGCACGCGAGACACCGCAAGAGGGCGTGGACGCGTCAACCCCGGGCCCACGCCGGACACCGCAAGAGGGCGGGCCTCAGCCCGGGGCCGGGCCGGCGCCCGTCCGCGCGCCCATCCGCAGGAGCGGGCGAGACACCGCACGAGCGGGCGGGCCTCAGCCCCGGCCGAGCGTCGCCCGTCGCAGGTCGCCGAGGTCGCACTTCGCCAGGCGGTCCATGGTCAGCAGCCCGTTGACCTCCTGGTAGGTGTCCGTCAGCTGCGTCCAGCAGGCGCCGGCCAGCGCCTCGCTGGCGTGCACCGCAGCCCACTGGTCGCGGTACCGCGTCAGGAGGTCCTCCGCCGAGGAGGCGTCGGCGTACCCCCACGCCTCGGTGCGGTCCCCGGCGTCGGGCCGGCTGCGCAGCGCCTCGGCGTTCAGCGACACCCCGCCGAACTCCGAGAGGACGACGGCCCGGCCCGCCGTCCCGGCCCGGTCCAGGTCGGCCAGGCGCCCGTCGCCGCGCCGACCGGTGGCGGCACGCTCCAGGTCGGCCTGCGTGCGGTAGCGGGCGGCGAGCTCCGCGGGGTCCTGCCCGTAGTCGTGGATGCCGAGGACGTCGCCGCCGAGCGCCTCCCACCCGTCGTTGGCCGACACCGGACGGGTGCCGTCGAGGGCGTCGGCCTGCGCCGCCAGCGCCCGGACCAGCGCGCGCTGCCGCGGGTCGGTCTCGGCCTCGGGCACGCCCCAGGACTCGTTGACCGGCACCCACGCCACGACGCTGGGGTGCCCGCGGTGCGCGGCGACGACCTCGGGCCACTCGCGCAGCAGCCGAGCGGCGGCGGTGGGCCCGGGGCGGTAGGCCGACGGCATCTCCGCCCAGACCAGCAGTCCCATCCGGTCGGCGAGGGCGAGGTAGCGGGGGTCCTCGGTCTTCTGGTGCTTGCGCGCGCCGGTGAAGCCCAGTGCGCGGGTGAGCTCCAGGTCGCGCCGGAGGGCATCGACGTCCGGCGGGGTGGCCCCGGTGTCGGGCCAGTAGCCCTGGTCGAGGACCAGCCGCAGCCGCACCGGCCGGCCGTTGAGCAGGAACCGGCCGTCGTCGACCTCCACCGAGCGCAGCGCGGTGTAGCTGCGCACCTCGTCGAGCACCTGACCGGTCGCGCCGACCAGCGCGATCTCGGCGTCCAGCAGCGTGGGGGCACTCGGCTCCCACAGCAGCGCACCGCGGTCGTCGTGGCCGCCGTCCCCCACCTGGACCGTCCGCTCGACCACCGCGCCGTCCACCCGGACGTCGTCGTCGACCAGCACCCGCTCCCCGGCGCGCAGCCGCAGGTGCAGGCGGGCACCCGACACCGGCACCGACAGCTCCACCCGGACGTCCACGCGCAGCGTTCGCGGGTCACCGCGCCACTGCACGTCGGTGACGTGCTGCCGAGAGACCTGCTCCAGCCACACCGTGCGCCAGACGCCGGTGGTGCGCGGGTACCAGATCTCGTGCGGCTCGTCCCGCCAGTCCTGCTTGCCCCGCGGCGCCTCGAGGTCCAGCGGGTCGTCGTCGGCACGGACGACGAGGTCGGCGCCGTCCCCGAGCGCGTCGGTCACGTCGACGCCGAACGGGGTGTAGCCACCCTCGTGGTGCGCGACGTGGGCGCCGCCGACCCACACGTCGCAGACCCGGTCGACGGCGCCCAGGTGCAGCACCGTGCGGCGGTCGCCGTCCGGGGCCGGCAGCGGGCGGCGGTACCAGGCGCGGTTCAGTGGGCCCTTCCAGTGCACGCCGCTGGCGGGGGTCTCAGGGGCGTAGGGCACCTGGATGCGCCGGTCGAACGCGACGCCGCCGGGGGTGCCGGTCAGGTCGGGGTCGGCGGCGAACTCCCACTCCCCGTCCAGGGAGGTCCAGGGACGGCGCAGCAGCGGGCGCGGGTGCTCGGTCGGGTCCATCCGGTCCACACCCCCACCTCACCGGAGACGGGGCCGTCGCGCAGCCCGGTCCGCCCTCAGAGCGGCCGGACGGTGCCCCGCAGGTGCTCCGTGCCGGCCGCGGCGTTGCGGACGGCGAGGTCCCAGCCACCGTCGACGGGAGCGGTGGCCAGCGTGACCGTCGACGGCAGGAGCAGCGGCTTGCGGAAGGCGACGTCGGCCGTCAGCGCGTCGGGCAGCCGGCCCCCCAGTGCCGCCAGTGCGCGGGCCTCGATCCACATCCCGTGCGCGATGGCCCGCTTGAAACCGAAGGCCTTGGCGGTCAGGGCCGAGAGGTGGATCGGGTTCACGTCGCCGGACACCCCCGCGTACCGCCGTCCGGTGTCGGCGGGCACCTGCCACCGGACGGCGCCGTCGGGCAGCGCGCCCACGGTCACCTCGAGGTCGGCCCGCGGCGCGCCGTCGGGAGCGGTCGCGCCGCGGGCCAGGTAGGTCGACCGGCCGCGCCACACCTCGGCGCCGGCGGCCGAGACGGAGGCACACAGGTCGACCGTGGCCCCGCGCGGGTGCCGGGCGAACCGCTCGGCCCAGACCTCCAGGTCCAGGACCTCCCCGAGCCCGATCGGCCGGAGGGCGTCGATCCGGTTGCGGACGTGCACCAGCCCCGGCAGCGCGACGGGGAAGGACCGGTCGGCCATGAGGGCGACCTGCAGCGGGAAGGTGAGGACGTGCGGGTGGGTCACCGGCAGCGAGCCGGTGAGCCCGAACCCGCAGACCCGCGCGTAGGCGGCCACGTCCCCAGGCTCGACCACCACGCCGGTGCGGGCCAGCCGGGTGTCCGGCAGCTCGCCGCCCCGCCCGCGCGTGGTCGCCGCCGCCCGCGCGAACAGCGCCGGCATCGACGGCGCCGCCTCGAGCTCCCGGCGGGCCATCAGGACTCGAGGATCGCGACGACGCCCTGGCCGCCGGCCGCGCAGACCGAGACCAGCCCGCGCCGGCCCGGCCCGGCCTCGTGCAGCAGCTTGGCCAGCGTCGCGACGATGCGGCCGCCGGTCGCGGCGAACGGGTGCCCGGCGGCCAGCGACGAGCCGACGACGTTGAGCCGCGTCCGGTCGATCGGACCCAGGGGTGCGTCGAGCCCGAGCTTCTCCTTGCAGAACGACGGGTCCTCCCAGGCCTCCAGCGTGGCCAGCACGGTGGCGGCGAAGGCCTCGTGGATCTCGTAGAAGTCGAAGTCCTGGAGGGTGAGGCCGTTGCGGGCCAGCAGCACCGGGACGGCGGAGGCCGGGGCCATGAGCAGGCCCTCGCCGGCGTGGACGTGGTCGACCGCGGCGGTCTGGGCGTCGACGAGGTGGGCCAGCACCGGTAGCCCGCGCGCCGCGGCCCACTCGTCGGAGGCCAGCAGGACGGCGGAGGCGCCGTCGGTGAGCGGGGTGGAGTTGCCGGCGGTCATCGTGCCGTGCTCGCCGCCGAAGACCGGCTTCAGCGTGGCGAGCTTCTCCACGGTGCTGTCCGGCCGCAGGTTCTGGTCGCGGGTGAGGCCCAGGTAGGGCGTGACGAGATCGTCGAAGAAGCCGCGGTCGTAGGCGGCGGCGAGGTTGCGGTGCGAGGCGACGGCGAGCGCGTCCTGCTCCTCGCGGCCGATCCCCCACTCCTGCGCGGTGAGGGCCATGTGCTCGCCCATGGACAGCCCGGTGCGCGGCTCGGCGTTGCGCGGGGCCTCCGGCACGAACATCCCGGGGCGCACGCCGGCGAGGGCCTTCAGCCGCTGCTGCACCGTCCTGGCCTGGCTCAGCGTGATCAGCAGCCGGCGCATGTCGTCGTGGATCGCCAGCGGGGCGTCGGAGGTGGTGTCGACGCCGCCGGCGATGCCCGACTCGACCTGCCCGAGGGCGATCTTGTTGGCGACGAGGACGGCCGCCTCCAGGCCGGTGCCGCACGCCTGCTGGACGTCGTAGGCGGGGGTCCTCGCCGACAGCGTGGAACCGAGGACGGCCTCCCGGGTCAGGTTGAGGTCGCGGGCGTGCTTGAGGACGGCGCCGGCGACGACCTCCCCCACCTGCTCACCCTGCAGGCCGAAGCGGGCGGCCAGGCCGTCGAGGGTGGCCGTGAGCATGTCCTGGTTCGAGGCGGAGGCGTAGGCCCCGTTCGACCGCGCGAACGGGATCCGGTTGCCGCCGACGATCGCGGCCTTCCGGGGCGAGGGAGCCATCGGGGTACCTCCGGGGTCGGTCGCTCAGGGGGCCAAAGTGGCCACAATGGCCACCTGGAACGCGGGACTCACGGTACTGGGTACCGTCCGTACCGTGGAACTCGGGAAGGCTCTCGACGTGGCGGGAACGCGCCGGCGCGACCGCCGGGACTCCCGCTGGGACGAGCACCGCCGCGCCCGCCGCGAGCAGCTGGTCGACGCCACGCTCGCCGCCGTCGGCCGGCACGGGGCCGGCGTCGGCATGGACGAGATCGCCGCGGCGGCCGGGACCAGCAAGACCGCCGTCTACCGGCACTTCACCGACCGCGCCGAGCTGCACGTGGCCGTCTGCGCGCGGGTCGCCGAGCAGCTCACCGCCAAGCTGCGCGAGGCGATCACCTCCAGCACCGGGCCGCGGCAGATGCTCGCCGCCGCGGTCGAGACCTACCTGGCCTTCCTGGAGGCCGACCCCGAGGTCTACCGGTTCGTCGTCCGCCGGCCGGGAGCCGACCGGCCGCCGTCCCCCGACCCCATCGGCACCCTGTCCGACCTGGTCGGCGAGCAGGCGGCCGCGCTCGTGGCCGTGGCGCTGGAGCGGGCCGGCCGCGACCCCGCCGCGGCCGCGCCGTGGGGCCACGGCCTGGTCGGCCTGGTCCGCGCCGCCGCCGACTGGTGGCTGCAGGCCGACCGCCCCATGCCCCGCGCCGACCTGGCCGCCCACCTGACCGATCTCGCCTGGGCCGGCCTGTCCGGCGTCGTCCCCGAGGAGGACCAGCGATGACCTCGACCCTGCCGACCGCCGTCGACCCGACCGCACTCACCGAGGTGCTCGACGGCCGGTGGGCCCACGTCCGCCGCGACGCCCGCGAGCACCTGCGCGACCCCGACCTGCTGCCCGTCTACGGCGAGACCGTCGCGCAGGCCCGCGCGCGGGTCACCCGCGCGGCCCGGGTGCTCGCCGCCTCCGGCCGGGTCGGCCTCGGCTTCCCCAAGGAGTACGGCGGGGAGGACGACGCCGGGGGCTCGGTGGTCTCGGTGGAGATGCTGGCCTTCACCGACCTGTCGGTCATGGTGAAGGCCGGCGTCCAGTGGGGGCTGTTCGGCGGCGCCGTCCAGCTGCTCGGCACCGAGCGGCACCACGCCGCGTACCTGCCCGCGATCATGAGCTTCGACCTGCCCGGGTGCTTCGCGATGACCGAGACCGGTCACGGCTCCGACGTCCAGCAGCTGCGGACGACGTGCACCTACGACCCCGCCACGCAGACCTTCGACCTGCACACGCCGCACGAGGGCGCGCGCAAGGACTACATCGGCAACGCGGCGCAGGACGGCCGCATGGCGGTGGTCTTCGCCCAGCTGGTCACGAACGGCGAGCGGCACGGCGTGCACGCCTGGCTCGTGCCGATCCGCGACGAGCAGGGGAACCCGCTGCCCGGCGTCACCATCGGCGACGACGGCCCCAAGGCCGGGCTCAACGGCGTCGACAACGGCCGGCTGAGCTTCGACCACGTGCGCGTGCCGCGGGACATGCTGCTCGACCGGTACGGCCAGGTCGCGCCCGACGGCACCTACACCAGCTCCATCGAGAACGAGACCCGGCGCTTCTTCACGATGCTCGGCACGCTGGTCCGGGGCCGGGTGAGCGTCGGCGGCTCGGCGTCCTCGGCCACCAAGCTCGCCCTCGACATCGCCGTCCGCTACGGCGAGGTCCGCCGCCAGTTCGCCGCCCCCGGCGCCGACCGCGAGGTCGCGATCAACGACTACCTGGTGCACCAGCGCGCGCTGCTGCCGGCCCTGGCCGCCACCTACGCCTACTCCTTCGCGCAGGAGGAGCTGGTCGGCACGATGCACGACGTCCAAGGGGTGGACGAGGTCGACGAGCGCGCGCAGCGGGAGCTGGAGTCCCGGGCCGCCGGCCTCAAGGCCGCCCAGACCTGGCACGCCACCCGCACCATCCAGCTGTGCCGCGAGGCCTGCGGCGGCGCCGGCTACCTGCAGGAGAACCGGCTGCCGCACCTCAAGGCCGACACCGACGTCTTCACCACCTTCGAGGGCGACAACACCGTCCTTCTGCAGCTGGTCGCCAAGGGGCTGCTCACCGGCTACCGCGACGCGTTCGGCTCCCTCGACGGGTGGGGCCGGGTCGGGTTCGTCGCCGACCTGGTCCGCGAGACCGTGCTGGAGCGGACCGCGGCCCGCGGGCTCATCGCCCGGCTGGTCGACGCCGTCCCCGGCCGGGACGACGAGGTGCCGATGCTCGACCGCGGCTGGCAGCTGAAGGTGTTCGAGGACCGCGAGAAGCACACCCTCGACAGCGCCATCCGCCGGCTCCGTCGCGGTGCGGCGCAGCCCGGCACCGACCCGTTCGACGTGTTCAACGACGTCCAGGACCACGTGCTGCAGGCGGCGCAGGCGCACATCGACCGCATCGTGCTCGAGGCCTTCGTCGCCGGCATCGAGCGCACGGCGGACGACGGCGCCCGCGCCCTGCTCGACCGCCTCTGCGACCTGTACGCGCTGTCGACCGTCGAGGCGCACAAGGGCTGGTTCCTCGAGCACGGCCGGCTGACCGCGCCCCGGGCCAAGGCCCTCACGGCCACGGTGAACGCGCTGCTCAAGGAGCTGCGCCCGCACCTGGTCACGCTGGTCGACGGCTTCGCCATCCCGGCGGAGTGGAAGCGCGCGGCGATCCTGGAGGAGGAGCCGGCGCGACAGGAGGCCATGCAGGCCCACGACGCCCGGGTGCTCGCGGGGACGGCGACCGCCGTGGAGGTCCCGCCGGCCCAGTGACGGGGCCCGCGGCCGACTGGGCAGTTGCGGTCGTCGACACGGTGGGACGCGCCGTACGGGACGACCGGAACTGCCCAGTCGGCCGGCGGGTCAGCGGGCCGGTGGGCGCGGGAAGCCGCCGACCAGCTGCTCGAAGGCGTGCGCCACCTTCAGCGGCGTGGTGTCCTCGAACCGGCGTCCGACCAGCATCATCCCGACCGGCAGCCCCTGCGAGAGCCCGGCCGGGACGCTCGTGGCCGGGTGGCCGCTGACGTCGAACGGCGCGCAGTTGACGATCATCTCCAGCGCGCGGGCCACCCGGGTCTCCAGCGGGTCGTCCGGTGCCGGGATCTCGGGGGCGACCATCGGCACGGTGGGCATCACCAGCAGGTCGACGTCGGTCAGCGCGGCGTCGTACTGCCGGCGGACCTCGGTCGCCAGGTTCCGCGCCATCGCGTAGTGCCGGGTCTGCTCCTGCTCGAAGGACCAGCGGCCGGCCAGCGCCACCGCGGTCACGGTCGGCGACCACCGGTCGACCACCTCGCGCCGCTGCCGGCCGTAGTGCGCGACCAGCTCGGGGTCGTAGCGGCCCTCGTAGTTCCAGCCGTAGGCGTTGCCCTCGATCATCTGCACCGTCGCGCCGTCGGTGGCGATGACGTTCCAGACGTGCAGGGCGTGCCGGTGCCACGGCAGGTCGACGTCCACGACCTCGATGCCGAGCTCGCGCAGCCGGCCGGCCGCCTCCCGGACCGTGTCGTCCACACCCGGCTCGGAGAGCTCCTCCCAGCCGAAGCCCTGCGCGACGACGCCGACCCGCAGCCCGGCGACGTCCCCGCCGAGCGCGGCGGCGTACTGCTCGGGGGCGAGGTCGGCCGGCTGGCGCGGGTCCTGGCCGTCGCGGCCGGCGAGGACGTCGAGCATCGCGGCGGCGTCGGCGACCGTGCGGGTCATCGGGCCCAGGTGGTCGAGGGTCAGCTCGATGGGGAACGCCCCCGTGTACGGGACCAGGCCGTGGGTCGGCTTGTGGCCGACGATGCCGGAGAAGGCGGCCGGCATGCGGATCGAGCCGCCCTGGTCGCCGCCGATCGCGAGGTCCACCTCGCCGGCGGCCACGAGCGCGGCGCTGCCGCTGGAGCTGCCGCCCGTCGTCCGGGACGGGTCCCAGGGGTTGCGCACCGGGCCGGTGACGGAGGTGTGGCTGCCCCCGGAGAAGCAGAGGTCCTCGCAGACGGCCTTGCCCACGACCGTCGCGCCGGCCTCGAGCAGCCGGGTGACGACGGTGGCGTCCTCGCGGGGGACGAAGCCCTCCACGGTGTACGAGCCGTTCATCATCGGGACACCGGCGACCTCGACGTTGTCCTTGACCGCCACCGTCCGGCCGGCCAGCGGCCCCTCGGCGGCCCCGCGGATCTCGGTGGTGACGTACCAGGCGCCCAGCGGGTTGTCGGCGTCGGCCGGCCGGGTGCTCGGCCGGTCCGCGGGCGCCTGCGGGGCGATCCCGGCGTAGAGCTCCTCGACCGCGTCGTAGGAGGTGAGGAACGCGGCGACGATCGGGGTGTAGGACGCGACGTCCTCCGCGCTGGGCTTCATGCCGTAGCTGGCCGCCAGCGCGGCGACCTCGTTCTCGTCCGGCGGGCGTACGGGCACGGCGACCTCCAGTGCTGCGGCGGGTGTGCTGGGCAAGCTAGCGATGCCGCGGCCGTGCTGTCACCGGGAACGGGACCGGCCGGAGGGCCGGGGAGAATGCCCGCCCGTGGAGATCATCGCCGCGGCCGGAGAGGCGCTGCGGGTGCCGGCCCCCGTCGACCTCGCCGCGATCGTCGTCGGTGCGCTCACCGGCGGCCTGCTCGCCGCGCGGGAGGGGTTCGCGGTCTCCGGCGTCCTGCTGCTGGCGGTGAGCGGCGGACTGGGGGGCGGGCTCATCCGCGACGTCCTGCTGGCCCAGGGCCCGCCGGTCGCGCTGACCAACCCGGCCTACCTGCCCACCGTGGCGATCACCGCGATGGTGACCTTCTACTTCTCCGGCTGGCTGTCCCGGCTGACCGGGCTGCTGGTCGTGCTCGACGCGGTCACCCTCGGCTTCTTCACCGTCATCGGCGCGCAGAAGGCGCAGCTGGCCGCGCTGCCCAGCGCGTCGGTCGTCTTCGTCGGCACCGTGACCGCGGTGGGTGGCGCGCTCATCCGGGACGTGCTGCTCGCGCAGCGGGCCGAGATCGTCCAGCCCGGCCCGTACAACGCGGTCGCCGCGCTGCTGGGTGCCACGGTCCTCACGGTCCTGGCCGGCCCGCTGGACATGGACCCGATCCCGGTGGCGGCGGTGGTCATCACCCTGGTGGCCGCGCTGCGCGTGCTGTCGGTGTGGCGGGGGTGGGAGGCGCCGGTGGCCCTCGACCTCCCCGGGCGGGCCCGCAGCCGGCTGGTCCGCGTGCGCCGCGGCCGGCGGGTCAAGCTGCGGCGCCGCAACCGCTAGCTGTACTGCTCATCTCTCGACGCCGGCCTCGGGGTTCACGTCGGGGGCCGGGGCGATGCCCGGCGGGACGATCTGCGGGCCCGCCTCGGCCGGGCGGGGCTCGGCCTGGGTGTGCAGCCGGACGGCGAGCAGCGCGACGTCGTCCTCCGCGTCGGGCAGGAACAGCCGCTCGAGCACCCGGTCGCACAGGCTCTCCAGCGGCAGCCCGGCGTTCTCGCGCAGCACCGCGACCAGCGCCTCGGTGCCGGCGTCCAGGTCGCGGTCGCGGCGCTCGACGAGTCCGTCGGTGTAGAGGAACACGGTGGTGCCCGCCGGGAGGACCGCCACCCGGTCGCCCCGCGACCGCGAGGGGTCCACGCCCAGCAGCAGGTCGGCCGGCCGCCCGTCGAGGACCTCGACCGTGCCGTCGGGCGAGACGACCACCGGCGGCGGGTGCCCGGCACTCGACCAGCGCAGCCGGGTCTGGTCCAGCCGCAGGTCGGTCTCGTCCTGCTCCAGCCGGGCGACCAGCGCGGTGGCCAGGGTGTCCAGGGCCAGCCCGCGGATGGCGCGGTCGAGTTCGCCGAGCACCTGGGCCGGGGTGGCGCCGCTGGAGTAGCTGATGCCCCGCAGCAGGCCGCGCAGCTGGCCCATGGCCGCCGCCGCCCGGCTGTCGTGGCCGACGACGTCGCCGATGGCCAGCACCGTGGCACCCCCGGCCTCGAGGAAGGCGTCGTACCAGTCGCCGCCGATCTCCGCGCCCGCCGCGGCCGGCACGTACCGGACGACGATCTGGCAGTGGTCGGGCTCGGGCGGGGCGGTGAGCATGCTGTGCTGCAGCGCGTCGGCCAGCACCCGCTGCTGGCCGTAGAGCCGGGCGTGGTGCAGCGCCAGCCCCGCCCGGCGCCCGACCTCCACCGCGGTGTCGATCTCGGCCTGCGAGTGCGGTCCGCGGGCGGCGCCGCTGAACAGCCCGAGCGCGCCGAGGACCTGCCCGCGGGCCACGAGGGGCACGACCACGCCGGCGGCGACGTCCAGCCGGTCCAGCAGCTGCCGGGTCGCCGCCTCCGGGATGGCCCGCTCGATCCGCGCCGCGTCGATGTGCGGCAGCACCAGCGGCCGGCCGGTGCGGGTGACGACGTTGGCCGCCGCCTCGTCGGTCATCACCGCGACCATCGAGTGCACGTACAGCTCGAGCTCCGCCCGCAGCTCCGGGTCGCGGTGCGCCGAGGCCATCTCGTGCAGCCGCCCCTGCTCGTCGGTGACGACCAGCCAGCACCAGTCGCCGAGCGTGGGGACGACGAGGTCGGCGAGCTGGCCGACCTGCTGGGCGATGTCCAGGCTGCCCGACAGCACCCGGCCGGCGTCGGCGAGCAGCTGCAGCCGGGAGTTGGCCTCCACCATCGCGGCGACGGCCTCGGCGCGCACCCGGTCGGCCTGCAGCCGCGACGTCGTGAGCGCGATCTGCGCGGTGAGCCCCTCGAGGAGCTCGACGTCGGGCTCGGTGAAGGTGTGCTCGGTGGTCCAGACGACGGTGAAGCTGCCGATCAGCCGGCCCTCCACCCGCAGCGGCAGGGTGGCCAGTGCCCGGGTCTGCAGCACCGCGTTGATCTCGGCCATCCGCGGGAAGCGGGCCTCGGCCTCGGCCGCGTCGGTGAACATCAGCCGCTCGCCGTGGCGGGCGACGTGCTGGATCGGGAGATCGTCGACGTCGTCCATCGGGACGCCGTCCAGCGGCAGCTCGACGCCGACCTCGCGGGACACCACGTCGAGGATGCGGCGCGTGAGGTGCAGGTAGAGGTGCTGGTCCTGCGGGTCCTGCACGGCCAGGCCGATGGCGTCGGCACCGAGCGCCCGCGCGCCGCGCAGGGCGATCTCGGCCAGCTGCGGGATGCGGGTGGCGTTGGCCAGCTGCGCGGCGACCTCGGCGATGGCCGCGGCCCGCTGCACCGCCGACATCCGCCGCTCGGCCTCCTCGCGGGCGGCGGTGACGTCGATGACCGTGCCGAGCAGCCGCACCGGCTCGCCGCGCGGGTCGCTGATCACGCGGCCGCGCGACACGGTCCACAGGTAGGTGCCGTCGACCCGGCGCATCCGGGCCTCGGTCATGAACTCCGCGCGCTGCTCGATCGCCGTGCGCATGGCCTCGACGACGGCGGGGCGGTCGTCGGGGTGGACGTGGTCGGCCAGCACGTCCTGCAGGGAGGTGTGCTCGACGGAGCCGTCCAAACCGAACAGCGCCGCGCAGCGCTCGTCCCAGAGCATCGTGCCGGTGTGCAGGTCGCGCTCCCAGATGCCGATGGAGCTGGCCTCGAGGGCGATGTCCAGCCGGGCCAGCGAGGTGCCGATCGCCGTCCGCGCGGCGGAGAGCTCCAGCTCGGCGATGACCGAGTCCGCCAGCTGCTCCAGCAGGGCGGCGTCGTCGTCCGACCACGCGCGGGGCACGGCGTCGTAGACGGCCAGGACACCGACGACGTGCCCGGATCCCGCGACCAGCGGCACGCCCAGGTAGGCCGCGACCTGGCCGGAGGTGACCGCCGGCAGCCCGGCCACCGAGACCAGCGCCCGGGCGTCGGGGAGGACGAGGGGCGCCCCGCGCCGCACGGTGATCGCGGAGATGGCGCCGGTCAGCAGCGCCGGGCCGCCGATGACGCCCGGGGGTAGGCCGTGGCCGCCGACCACCGTGTCCTGGTCGGTGAGGATGGTGACCTTGGCGTGGCCGGCGCCCACCAGGCGGGCGGCGAGCTCGGAGAGCCGGTCGAACGCCGCCGCGCCCGGGACCTCGACCAGCAGCCGGCGGGCGGCGGCGATGCGCTGGGGGTCGCGGAGGACGTCGGGGGCACCCGGCGACGAGGACGCCAGTGGCGACGTCATGCTCCCCCCTTCCGCTGCTGCAGCGGACTCCGGCTGCTGACCGCGACAGCCCCATGCTGTCACGCGCGCGCGATCAGGGACCGGACCGCCCGAGACGCCCGTCACCGGTGTCGCTCCCCCGCCGGGGTGAGCCCGCCGGGACGCCGGTCAAGCGGCCGTGGTGGCGGGCCGATGGGACGGCATGTCGGTGATGCGGACGAGCCACCTCCCGGACTGCCGTCCACTGCTCGCCGACCCCGACGACCTGACCATGGTGTTCCAGCCGATCGTCGACCTCGCCGCCGCGCGCGTCGCCGGCTACGAGGCGCTGTCCCGCTTCCCGGGCACCGCGGGGCCGGACGTGTGGTTCGCCGCCGCGGCCGAGTGCGGCCGGGCCGCCGAGCTGGAGGCCCTGGCCATCGTCAAGTCGCTGGCCGCCGTCCCGTACCTGCCCGGCGACACGTTCCTGACCGTCAACGTCAGCCCGCACCTGCTGGGCAGCGAGCCGGTGCAGGACGCGCTGGCCGGCCGTCCGGACCTGCACCGGGTGGTCGTCGAGCTCACCGAGCACACCCCCGTCGACGACCTGGGGGCCCTGCGCCGCCAGGCCGACGAGCTGCGCGCCCGCGGCGCGCTCATCGCCCTGGACGACGCCGGCTCCGGGTACTCGGGGCTGCAGCAGATGGCGACCGTCCGGCCGCAGCTGGTCAAGCTCGACCGCGCGCTGGTGACCGGCATCGACACCGACCCGGTCCGCTCGGCGCTGACCGAGATGGTCGGCGAGTTCGCCGGCCGGATCGACGCCTGGCTGCTGGCCGAGGGGATCGAGACCCCCGGTGAGCTGGCCGCCTTCATCCGCCTCGGCGTCCCGCTGGGGCAGGGGTGGGTGCTGGGCCGCCCGGCTCCCGACTTCGCCCCCCTCGCGCCGGAGGTCGTGCGGCTCGTGCAGGCGCAGGCCGCCCGCGCGCGGCTCACCCAGAGCGTGGCCAGCCTGCTGCGTCCGGTGCGCCAGTGCGGCGCGGACGAGCCCGCAGCCGGCGTCCCGCCCGCCGTGCTGGTGGGCGACCTCGGGAACCCGGTGGGCCTGCTCCTGGTCGACGTCCGGACCGGCGCGACGTTCACCGCGCCCGTGTCACTGCGGGTGCACCCGTCCGCGGGCGTCACCGAGACCCTGCAGCGGGCCCTGACCCGGCCCCCGGCGCAGCGCTTCGACCCCGTCGTCTGCACCGACCCGACCGGCGCCGTCGTCGGCCTGTTGCGCGTCGAGGACCTCGCCTCCGCCGCCTCGGCGCGCTGACCCCCGATCCCCCGGCCGCCCGCCCGGGCGGCACCACCCACGACAAGGAGTCCCCATGAAGACCTTCGCCTGCGGCGACGTCATCCCCGGGTGCAGCGCCCGCTTCTCCGCTGCCGACGAGGGCGGCATCCTCTCCGCGGTCGCCGGCCACGCGGCCGCGGACCACGGCGTCACCGATGTCCCCCCGGAGCTGGTCGCGGCCGTCCGCCAGCACATCCACGCGATCTGATCCACCGGGGTGGCCCGGGTGCGCAGGCCGCACCCGGGCACCCCGCTCAGGACGACGCGTCGGTGAGCAGCCTCCGCTGGTCGTCGGTGAGCACGAGGTCCTGCATGGGCAGCAGGTCGGCGAGCTGGTCCACCGACCGGCCGCTGGCGATCGGCGCCACCACGGTGGGCTGGTCGGCGAGCCAGCGCAGCGCCACCGCCGCACCGCTGACCCCGTGGGCCTGCGCCACCTCCTGCAGCGCGGCCAGCACGCGGTCGCCCCGCTCCCCCACGTACGCCGCCGCGCCCTTCGCCCGCGGCGAGTCGACCTGCTCCCCCGCCCGGTACTTGCCGGTCAGGAAACCCCTGGCCAGGGCGAAGTACGGCAGCACGCCGAGCCCGCGCTCCTCGACGACGTCGCGCAGCTCCGCCTCGTAGGCCGGCCGCTCCATGAGGTTGTAGTGCGGCTGCAGCGCCACGTAACCGGTCAGGCCGAGCCGCGCCGAGGTGTCCAGCGCCTCGGTCAGCCGCGCCGCCGAGTAGTTCGACGCCGCGGCGTGGCGGACCTTGCCGGCCTGCACCAGCTCGTCGAACGCCTGCAGCGTCTCCTCCAGCGGCGTCGTCTCGTCGTCGTAGTGCGCGTAGTAGAGGTCGATCCGGTCGGTCTGCAGCCGGCGCAGCGACCCCTCGGCCGCCGTGCGGATCGCCGCCGCGGACAGCGGGTGCTCCTTCTCCAGTGGCGAGGCCTTCGTCGCCACGACGACCCGGTCCCGCGCGCCGCGCGCCGCCATCCAGGCGCCGAGGATCTCCTCCGACCGTCCCTTGCCGTAGGACTCCGCGGTGTCCACGAACGGGGCCTGCGTGGACGGCGTCGCGTCGGCGAAGCGGTCCAGCAGCGCGAAGGACGTCGGCTCGTCCGCCGTCCAGCCGAAGACGTTGCCGCCCAGGCACAGGTCGCTGACGTGCAGGTCGGTCCCGGGGATCTGCGGCATGCCCCCACGCTAGGTGCGCAGGGCCGCGCACGCCGCTCGATCGGGTGGGACCGATGGGGCGTGAGGGACCCGTCCCACCCCCCTCGGTGGCGGATCGTCAGTACGGCATGGCAGCGTGCCACCGGTCCGACCTCGGCGGACTGCCGCGGGCGGACCACCCCAGCCACTCTCGAGAGGAAGATCGTGAACAAGGCCGAACTCGTCTCCGCCATCGCCAAGCGGGCCGACGTGCCCGCCTCGACCGTCGACTCGGTGCTCGCCGGGCTCCAGGACGAGCTCGTCGACGCCATCACCCGCGGTGAGAAGGTCGCCGTCTCCGGCCTGCTGACCGTCGAGCGCACCCAGCGTTCGGCGCGCACCGGCCGCAACCCGCAGACCGGCGAGTCCATCGACATCCCCGCGGCCAACACCGTCAAGGTCACCGCCGGCTCGAACCTGAAGAAGGCTGCGAGCAACGTCCCCGTCTGATCCACCCCGGCCCGTCGGGGCCGGCGGCCGCACCCGTGTGGGCTGACTCACAGCGTCGTGGGTCAGGATGCGGGGCGGGCGCCGCCCGACGGCGGGTGCGCCGACGAACGGAGGGCACGTGACGACGGAGCTGCAGGTGGACACCGACCCGGCCGAGGTGGGCTTCGACCCCGGCCGCCTGGCCCGCATCGACCGGCGGCTGGCCCGCTGGGTGGACGAGGGCCGGCTCCCCGGCTTCCTCGTGACGGTGGCCCGCCACGGCCGTCTGGTGCACGTGGGCCGGTACGGCTCCCGGGACGTCGAGGCCGGGCTGCCGGTCGAGACCGACACCCGCTGGCGCATCTACTCGATGACCAAGCCGATCACCTCCGTGGCCGCGATGATGCTGTACGAGGAGGGCGCCTTCGAGCTCTCCGACCCCATCGCGCGGTGGCTGCCCGAGTTCGCCGAGACCCGCGTGTACGTGGCCGGCTCGGCACTGAAGCCGGTGACCGCCCCGCAGACCGAGCCGATCCGCGTCTGGCACCTGCTCACCCACACCTCCGGTCTGACCTACGGGTTCCACCACGCCCACCCCGTCGACGCGATGTACCGGGCCGCCGGCCACGAGTGGGGCACCCCGGCCGGCGCGGACTGCGCGGAGGTCTGCCGGCAGTGGGCGGCCATCCCCCTGGTCTTCCAGCCGGGCTCGGAGTGGAACTACGGGGTCTCCACCGACGTCCTCGGCCGGCTGGTCGAGGTGCTCTCCGGCCAGCCGCTGGACGAGTTCTTCGAGCAGCGCATCTTCGCCCCGCTCGGCATGCGGGACACCTCCTTCGGGCTGCGCGAGGGCGACGACCCCGAGTCCCTGGCCCGCCTCTACACCGCCGTCCCGGGGCAGCCCGGCGGCGTGCCGACGACGTACGCCCCGCTCGACACGATGGGCGCGGCGGCGCTGCACAAGCCGGCGTTCCTCTCCGGTGGCGGCGGGCTGGTCTCCACCGCCGGTGACTACCTGCGCTTCATCGAGCTGCTCCGCCGCGGTGGCGCCCACGACGGCGGCCGCCTGCTCGGCCCGCGCACGATCGCGCACATGACCCGCAACCACCTGCCGGGGAACGCCGACCTGGAGTCCTTCGGCCGGCCGCTGTTCGCCGAGACGCCGCTGCGCGGGGTGGGTTTCGGGCTGGGGTTCTCGATGGTCATCGACCCCGCCCGCTACGGCGTGGTGGCCAGCGCCGGCGACTACAGCTGGGGCGGGGCGGCGTCCACCGCGTTCTACGTGGACCCGGTCGAGGACGTGACGGTGGGCTTCTACACCCAGCTGCTGCCCTCGAGCACGCTGCCGATCCGCAACTTCCTCCGCGCCCTGGTCAACCAGGCCCTGGTCGACTGACGGCGCCCCACCCGGTTCACGTGTAGCGGCGGGAGAGGGTGGTGGCGACCATCGCCGGCTTGGTGCCGCCCTCGACCTCCATGGTCACGGTCAGCGCCAGCTGGACGCCGCCGTCGACCGGGGTGGCCGAGTCGAGCACCGCACCGGCCCGCACCCGGCTGCCCACCGGCACCGGCGCGGGGAAGCGCACCTTCTCCGTGCCGTAGTTGACGGCCATGCGGAAGCCGGTGAACTCGACGATCTGCGGCGTCAGGGAGGGCAGCAGCGACAGCGTCAGGTAGCCGTGCGCGATCGGGCCGCCGAAGGGGCTCTCCCGGCGGGCCCGCTCGGGGTCGACGTGGATCCACTGGTGGTCGCCGGTGGCCTCGGCGAACAGGTCCACCCGCTCCTGGGTGATCTCGACCCAGTCGCTGTGGCCGAGGTGCTGCCCGACCAGGCCCTGCACGCCCTCGACGCCGTGCGCCGTCGTCGCTGCCATCCCGTCGTCCTCCCGCCGTGCGGTCGTCTGGTTGGCTGACTCCACCACAGACGGACCGCGGACGGAGGAAGGCTTGCTGCGTCTGGGAGCCCTCGACGTGCCACCCGGGCGGCTGGTCGTCATGGCGATCGTCAACCGCACGCCGGACTCGTTCTACGACCGCGGCGCCACCTACGAACTGGCCGCCGCCGTCGAGCGGGTGGACCGGGTGGTCGCCGAGGGCGCGGACATGGTGGACGTCGGCGGGGTGAAGGCCGCCCCCGGTGAGGACGTGGACGCCGCCGAGGAGATCCGGCGCACCGTCGACCTGGTCGCCGCCATCCGCGCGGCCCACCCGGCGCTGCCGATCTCGATCGACACGTGGCGCGCGGAGGTGGCGCGGGAGGCCCTGGCAGCCGGCGCCGACGTCGTCAACGACGCGTGGGGCGGGGTCGACCCGGAGCTGGCGGCCGTCGCCGCCGAGGCGGGTGCGGGGCTGGTCTGCACCCACGCCGGCGGCCTGCCACCGCGCACCCGGCCGCACCGGGTCACCTACGACGACGTGGTGGCCGACGTGGTGGCCCGGACGACGGCGCTGGCCGAGGCCGCCGTCGCCGCGGGCGTGGACCGGGAGCGGGTGCTGGTCGACCCCGGGCACGACTTCGGCAAGAACACCCGCCACTCGCTGGAGGCCACCCGGCGGCTGGACGAGCTGGTCGCCACCGGGTGGCCGGTGCTGGTGGCGCTGTCCAACAAGGACTTCGTCGGCGAGTCCCTCGACGTCCCCCTGGAGGAGCGGCTGACCGGCACCCTCGCGGCGACCACGGTGAGCGCCTGGCTCGGCGCGACGGTCTTCCGGGCGCACGACGTCGCCGCGACCCGGCAGACGCTGGACATGGTCGCGGCCATCCGCGGCGACCGGGAACCGCTGCGCACCACTCGCGGCCTCGCGTGATGCCCCTGGTGGCGCGCGCCCGGCGGGTCTAGCCTGCGCCGCACCGATCGGCCCAGGAGGTGGCGGCATGAGCGGCAGGGTCGTGCACTTCGAGCTCCCCTTCGACGACGGGGACCGTGCGCGCGGGTTCTACAAGGAGGCGTTCGGCTGGCAGGTCCAGGAGATGCCGGAGATGGCCTACACACTGGTCATGTCCGGCCCCAGCGGTGACCAGGGACCGACCGAGCCGGGCTTCATCAACGGCGGGATGATGGCCCGCGAAGGCGGTCCCTCGACCGCGCCGGTCATCGTCGTCGACGTGGAGAGCATCGACGTCGCCCTGGAGCGGATCGGCGAGCTCGGCGGGTCCACGGTGACGCCGAAGATGCCGGTGGGCGACATGGGCTTCGCCGCGTACGTGCGCGACCCGGAGGGCAACGTCATCGGCCTGTGGGAGACCGCCGGCTGAGCCGCGCGGCACAGGAACCGATGCGCACGTCCGGGGCCTCCTGACGTGCGCATCGGTTCCGACACGTGCGCCCGGCGGGGCGACGGTGGCGGTCGATAGGTTCCGCGCCATGGCCGCCACCGGGTTCCACACCGCCGACGAGCTCAACGCCCTGCTGCCGGGCACCCTCCCCGGCCTGCTGGGCCTGACGATCACCGCGCACGAGCCCGGACGGCTGGAGGCGGCCCTCGACGTGCGGCCGGAGCTGCTGGCCCCGAACGGCTACCTGCACGCGGCCACGGTGGTGGGGCTGGCCGACACCTCCTGCGGACTGGCCACCCGCGCGCTGCTGCCCGAGGGCTCCTCGGGGTTCACCACGATCGAGCTGAAGACCAACTTCCTGGGCACCGTCCGGGAGGGCCGGATCACCACGGTGGCCACCAACGCCCACGCCGGGCGGACGACGCAGGTGTGGGACGCCGTGGTGACCGCGGCGGGCTCGGGGAAGACGATCGCGCTGTTCCGCTGCACCCAGTCGGTGCTCTGGCCGCGGTGACCCGGGCGGGTGTCCCCTCTGTGGCGCAGGCCACGCCGGATGTGAGACTGACGCCACACCCGCCGAGAAGAGGAGTCCCCGTGGCGCTGGCCAGCCCGTATCCCGACGTCGAGATCCCGGACCTGTCGGTCCCCGCGTACGTCCTGACCGCCGGCGGGGCGCGGCCCGAGGCCCCTGCGCTCGTCGACGGGCTCAGCGGCGACACGATCACCCACGGCCAGCTCGCCGCCTACGTCGACCGCGTCGCGGCCGCGCTGCACGCCCGGGGCCTGCGCAAGGGCGACGTGGTCGCGGTGTTCTGCCCGAACACGCCCTGGTACCCGGTGGTCTTCCACGGGATCGCCGCGGCCGGCTGCGTGATGTCGCCGATCAACTCCCTCTACACGCCCGACGAGATCGCCTTCCAGCTGCGCGACTCCGGGGCGAAGGTGCTCATCACCGTCTCGCCGTTCCTCGACCGCGCGAAGGCCGCCGTGCAGCAGGCGCCGGTCGAGGAGGTGGTCGTCATGGACGGCGCCGAGGGGCACGCCTCCCTGGTGGACCTGCTCAGCAGCGACGCCCCGTCGGTGCAGGTGGACATCGACCCGGCGAACGACCTGGTGACACTGCCCTACTCCAGCGGCACGACCGGGCTGCCCAAGGGCGTCATGCTCACGCACCGCAACCTCGTGGCCAACGTGCTGCAGATGCGGCCGATCATGAACGCGCACGACGGCGACGAGCGGATCATCGCCGTCCTGCCGTTCTTCCACATCTACGGCCTGACCGTGCTGATGAACCAGGGCCTGGTCGCCGGCACGGTGGTGACGCTGCCCCGTTTCGACCTCGAGGAGTTCCTCCGGGTCATCCAGGACCAGAAGATCACGCGGGCGTTCGTGGCGCCGCCGATCGTGCTCGCGCTGGCCAAGCACCCGCTGGTCGACCAGTACGACCTCTCCTCCCTGCGCACCATCACCTCCGGTGCCGCGCCGCTGGACGAGGGGCTGGCGCTGGCCGCCGAGCAGCGGCTGCGCAAGGGCGCCCCGGAGGGGGTCACGATCGCGCAGGGCTACGGGATGACCGAGCTGTCGCCGGTCTCGCACAGCACCCCCGACGCCGGGATGGAGCCGCCCGGCTTCACCGGCCCGGTGCCGAAGGGCTCGGTCGGGGTGTCGGTGCCGAACACCGAGTGCCGCCTGGTCGACCCGGCCACCGGCGAGGACGTCGGCCCGGGCGAGCGCGGGGAGCTGTGGGTGCGCGGCCCGCAGGTCATGAAGGGCTACCTGAACAACCCGCAGGCCACCGCCGAGACCCTGGACGCCGAGGGGTGGCTGCACACCGGCGACGTCGCGGTGGTCGACGAGAACGGCGTCTACACCGTCGTCGACCGCGTCAAGGAGCTGATCAAGTACAAGGGCTACCAGGTGGCCCCGGCCGAGCTCGAGGCCGTGCTGCTCGGCCACCCGGAGATCGCCGACGCCGCCGTCATCGGGGTCAAGGACGCCGACAGCGGCGAGGAGCTGCCCAAGGCGTTCGTCGTCCGGGCCGCCGGCTCGGCGCTGACGCCGGAGGCGGTCATGGAGTACATGGCCGAGAAGGTGGCGCCGCACAAGAAGGTGCGGCTCGTGGAGTTCATCGAGCAGGTGCCGAAGTCCTCGGCCGGCAAGATCCTGCGCAAGGAGCTCAGGGCCGCCCGCTGAGCGGACCGCTCCGGGCGCGCCGGCGGCCACGAGGCCGGTGCGCCCGGAGCGGGTTCAGCGGTGCGCCCGTGGCCCCGTCCCGGGACCCGCCGCGAGCCTGCGAGCGATGGGCAGGACGGGGTCAGCCCACCGCCCGTGGCCCCGTCCCGGGACCCGCCGCGAGCCTGCGAGCGGTGGGCAGGACGGGGTCAGCCCACCGCCCGTGGCCCCGTCCCGGGACCCGCCGCGAGCCTGCGAGCGGTGGGCAGGACGGGGTCCTTCTAGGGTCGGGGCCATGCGCGCGGTGACTCTGAGCGGACCCGGTGGACCCGAGGTGCTGGAGTGGGGCGAGGTCCCCGACCCCGAGCTCAAGCCCGGCGAGGTGCTCGTCGACGTCGTCGCCACCGCGGTCAACCGGGCCGACCTGCTGCAGCGCGCCGGCAACTACCCACCGCCCCCGGGTGCCAGCGAGGTCCTCGGCCTGGAGTGCAGCGGGATCGTCAGCGAGATCGGTGAGGGCGTCACCGGCTGGTCGGTCGGCGACGAGGTGTGCGCGCTGCTGTCCGGCGGCGGCTACGCCGAGCGGGTCGCCGTCCCCGCCGGGCAGCTGCTCCCCCGCCCGGCCGGCGTCGAGCTTGCCACGGCCGCGGCGCTGCCCGAGGTGGTCTGCACGGTGTGGTCCAACGTCTTCATGCTCGCCCGGCTGACCCGCGGCGACGACTTCCTCGTGCACGGCGGCTCGAGCGGGATCGGGACGATGGCCATCCAGCTGGCCGCCCGCGCCGGCGCGCGGGTGTTCACCACCGCCGGCACCGCGGCCAAGCTCGACGTCTGCCGCGAGCTCGGCGCCGACGTGCTGATCAACTACCGCGACGAGGACTTCGTGGCGTGCGTGCGGGAGGAGACCGACGGCGCGGGCGTCGACGTCGTCCTCGACAACATGGGCGCCAAGTACCTGGCCCGGAACGTCGACGCGCTGGCCACCGGCGGGCGGCTGGTCTGCATCGGCATGCAGGGCGGGACGAAGGCCGAGCTCGACCTCGGCGGGCTGATGCGCAAGCGCGCCGCGATCCACGCCACGACGCTGCGGGCGCGCCCGGCGACGGGCCCGGGAGGCAAGGCCGAGATCGTCGCCGCGGTGCGGCACGACGTGTGGCCGGACGTCGAGCGCGGCGTCGTGCGGCCGATCATCGACCGCCGGCTGCCGATGGCGCGGGCCGCCGAGGCGCACCGGGTGGTCGACGCCAGCGAGCACGTCGGCAAGGTGCTGCTGGTCAACGAGTGAGCGGGTGCGGGCGCCCCTACAGCGGCGCCCGCACGAGGGCCGCGCCGTCCTCGTCGACCACGAGGACGGCGGTGACGGCGCCCGCGTCGACGTCCGCCCAGCCCCGCCAGATGCCGCCGCCCTCGTAGTCGACCGCCCACTCCCCCGCCGCGTGGTGGCGGCCGTCGCGGTCCACGACCACCAGCCGGCACCAGGCCTCCTGGGGGAGCCCGGCGACCGCGACGTCCACCACCGTGCCGCCGCCCCCTGTCGACGCGGTCACGGCCATGCGCACCGCACCCTCGGACGCCACCGCCGTGGTCGCACCGCTGCCGGACCACGCCGCCATCCCGGCCGCCGCGCCTCCGGCGACGAGCACCAGCGCGGCCGCCACCAGCAGCAGCCGGCGGGCCCGGGAGGGCCGCCGGGCCGCGGCCGACACCCGCGCGAAGAGGTCCGGCGAGGGCGTGACGTGCGGCGCCTCGAGGTCCGCGGGGTCCACCAGCGCGAGCAGTTCCGGCAGCGCCGCCAGCTCGGCCAGCTCCGCCCGGCAGTCGGCGCAGTCGTCCAGGTGCGCCTCGACCCGCCGTCGGTCCGCCGGCTCGAACGCCCCGAGCAGGAGGGCGCCGAGGTCGGGCACCACGGCACGGCAGGTCACGTCGTCATCCCTCTCTCGGCCAGGGCGAGCTTGAGCGCGCGCAGGGCGTAGTAGCAGCGGGACTTCACCGTGCCGGGCGGGACGCCGAGCACGGCGGCGGCCTCCCTCACCGTGCGCCCCCGGTAGTAGGTCTCGACGAGGACCGCCCGGTGCTCGGCCGACAGCGCCCTGAGCGCATCGGTGACGACGATCCGGTCCAGCGCCGGGCCGAGCTCGTCGAGTGCGGGCACGGCCGCCAGGCCAGTGTCGGCCACCTCGGGCGGCCGCGCCCGCCGGGCCCGGTGGGCGTCGATGGCCAGGCGGTGGGCGACGGTGAACAGCCACGGGCGGACGGGCGCCGCATCGGGGTCCAGGTCGTCGAGGTGCCGCCACGCGCGGACGAGGGTCTCCTGGACGACGTCCTCGGCGCGGGAGCGGTCGCCGTCGCACAGCCGAACGGCGTAGGCGAGAAGGGCGGCGGCGTGCGCGTCGTAGAGCGCGCGCAGGGTGCGCTCCCCGGTGTCGCCGCTCCGCGCGCCCATCAGCCGGCCGGCACCTCGCGGGGTGGAGCCCCGGCATCCAGGCCTCCGCGCGGCCGGACGACGGCGACCGCGCCGGCGCGCTGCACCCGCACGCCGGGCCGGGGCGCGGCCGGGCGGGACGGGCTCATCGCACACTCCTCCGGAACGGGGCGGATCAGTATGCGGGCAGCGCGGCCGGTACGGCGGTGCTCGCGAGCTGGTGGGCGGGACGGCCGTGCTCCGCATGGGATCCCCTCCGCCGGGTGGTCCCCGCGGCAGGGGCCACACCCCGCAGTACGGCTCCCGGCCGGGAAGGGTTCAGCGCGGACGGAGGGCGGCGACCGAGTCGACGAGGTGACCGACCTCGTCGGCGGTGTTGTAGTGCATGAGGCCCAGCTGCACCGCGCCGCCCTCCTCGTTCACGCCGAGTGCGTCGAAGAGCTCGCGGGCGTAGAAGTCGCCGTCCCAGGCGCAGATCCCGCGGCGGGCGAGCTCCACGGCGACCTGGCGCGGACGCATGCCGGCGACGGTGAACGACAGCGTCGGCGTGGTGCGGGCCGCCGAGCCGAGGACCTGCACGTGCCGCATCGCGCGCAGCGCCTGGTCGAGCCAGGCGAACAGGCCGGCCTCGTACTCGGCGACGGCGGCCATCGACGTCCGCAGCCGTTCGCGGCGGGAGCCGGTCGCCCGGTCGCTGAGCCCGGCCAGGTGCTCGACGGCGGCGGTCACCCCGGCCAGCAGCTCGAACGGCGGCGTCCCGCTCTCGAACCGGTCCGGCACCCGGTCGGGGACGGGCGCGAGCTTCTCCGGGTGGAGTTCGGCGAGCAGCGCCGGGTCGGCGACGACGGCGCCGACGTGCGGGCCGCACCACTTGTCCGCCGCGACCGTGAGGAAGTCCGCGCCGAGCGCCGTGACGTCGAGCAGGGTGTGCGGGGCGGCGTGCACCCCGTCGACGTAGACCAGCGCGCCCACCGCGTGCGCCCGCTGCGCGATCGCGGCGACGTCCGGGCAGGTGCCCAGGGCGCTGCTGGCGGCGGTGAGGCTGACCAGCCGGGTGCGGCTGGTCAGCAGCTCGTCGTACTGCCAGTCCGGCAGCTCACCGGTCTCGATGTCCACCTCGGCCCACCGGACCGTGACGCCGGACTGCTCGGCGAGTTGCACCCAGGGGCGGATGTTGGCGTCGTGGTCCAGCCGGCTCACCACGATCTCGTCGCCGGGTCGCCACGTCCGGGCCAGCGTGCGGGCCATCGTGTAGGTCAGCGCCGTCATGTTCGCACCCAGGACGACACCGGAGGAGACCCCGCCGACGAGGTCGGCCACCGCGGCGCGGGCGCTGGCGACCAGCCCCTCCGCGCGGGCCGACGCCGGGAACACCCCGCCGCGGTCGGCCACCGGGACCCGCATGGCCTGCGCGACGGCGAGCACGACGCTCTCCGGCAGCAGCGCGCCGGCCGGCCCGTCGGCGTGGACGAAGCCGTCGGAGAGGCCCGGGAACAGGCCGCGGACGCGCGCGACGTCCAGGTGTCCCTCCCCCGGTCCCATGGTCTTCGACCCTAGACGCTGCGCGCCCGGCTCCCGGCGGGCCGTCCGGGTCCTCGGCGGGCATCCAGCCGATCAGGGGAGGATGGGGACATGACCGCACCGGGAAACGGGAGTGAACGCCCACAACAGGTCGTCGTCGTCGGCCCCGACGGCCGGCCGGTCGGCACGATGCCCATGCCGCAGGGCCAGGACGACGGCGCCGACCGTGCCGACGGCGAGGCCACCATCGGCGACATGGTCGAGCAGCCGGCGAAGGTCATGCGGATCGGCACCATGATCAAGCAGCTGCTCGAGGAGGTCCGCGCCGCGCCGCTGGACGAGGCCAGCCGGCAGCGGCTGCGCGACATCCACGCCTCGTCGATCCGCGAGCTGGAGCAGGGCCTGGCGCCGGAGCTGCGCGACGAGTTGGAGCGGATCACGCTGCCCTTCGCGGAGGACGAGACGCCCTCGGACGCCGAGCTGCGGATCGCGCAGGCGCAGCTGGTCGGCTGGCTGGAGGGCGTGTTCCACGGCATCCAGACCGCGCTGTTCGCCCAGCAGATGGCCGCCCGCGCCCAGCTGGAGGAGATGCGCCGGCGCGCGCTGCCCGGCGGCCAGCAGGGCGTGCCGCCGCAGCAGCCGGACTTCCGTCCCGGCGGCGGCCAGTACCTGTAGCACCCGCCGCGTCACGCTGCGGAGTGGGCCGTTCCCCTGACCGGGTGAACGGCCCGCTCCGGTCGTTTCACCCCCGCCGTGGCCGCCGACCCTGCCCACCCCGGCCGGAGAGTCCGGCCTGCGGGAACGGAGGAACGGTGACCACAGAGCAGCACTCGCCGGCCACACGCGGCGGGACGCAGAGCGGTCTCGGCATCGGCGGCTTCGTGACCGGGCTGGCCGGCCTCGTCCTGTCCTGGCTGATCCCGATCCTGGGCCTGGTCCTGGGCGTCCTGGGCGTCGTCCTGGGCTCGGTCGGCCGCCGGCAGTCCGCGCGGAACGGGGCACCGACCGGGCTGGCGACGGCCGGGGTCGTCCTCGGCGCCCTGGCGGTCGTCGCGTCGATCGTCGCCTTCGTGATCGCCTACAACGCCCTCACCTGAGCCCGGACGCGGCGGCGCCGTCCCCCGCGGGGGTGGGGACGGCGCCGCCGCGGGTCCGCGGTCAGGCGCGGGAGCCGCCGACGCCGGTCGGCCCGGCCGGCGGCTACAGCGCGGCGAGGAAGGCGGCCACCCCGTCGTCGTCGTTGGTGCCGGTCACGTCGGTGGCCGCGGCGAGCAGGTCGGGGTGCGCGTGGGCCATCGCCACGGCCCGGCCACCGGCCTCCCGCACCCAGTCGAACGCGGCGATGTCGTTGGGCATGTCACCGAAGACGACGACGTCCTCCGGGCCGACGCCGTGCTGGGCGGCGACCTTCGCCAGGCCGCTGGCCTTGGTGACGCCGAGCGCGGAGATCTCGGCCAGCGCGTCGCTGGAGGAGTTGGTGACCGTGGCCCGGCCGTCCACCGCGGCCTCGACCAGGGCGACGAACTCGTCGCGCGGCAGTGCCTCGTGGCGGGCCAGCAGCTTGGCCACGGGCACGGCGACCAGCTCCTCCAGCGGGGCGACGGAGACACCGGGGGCGTCGACGTCCCAGCGCGGCTGGTACACCGGCTCGTGCCGGAACTCCAGGCCGTACTCGACGGCGAACCAGGTGTCCGGCTGCTGGCGGCGCAGCTCGGCGGTGACCTCCTGCAGCACCTCGGGCTCGAGGTGGTCCTCGTCGAGGATCTCGAAGCTCTCGAGGTCCAGCAGCACCGCGCCGTTGCAGCAGACGGCGGTGCCGTGCCCCAGGACGTCGCGGATGCGGGTCATCCAGCGCGGCGGCCGGCCGGTGGCCAGCACCACCGGGACGCCGTCGGCCCGCCAGCGCTCCAGCTCGGCGACGGTCGCCTCGCTGACCGTGTCGTCCCGGTGCAGGAGCGTGCCGTCCATGTCGCTGGCGATCAGTCTCGGCTTCCAGTCAGACACCGAGCACAGCCTCCAGGTATCGGGCGACGCCGTCCGCGTCGTGCCCGCTGGTGCGCAGCGGGGTGGCGGCGAGGACGTCGGGGTGCGCGTTGGCGACGGCGACCGCCCGCCCGCCGGCGACCCGCACCGCCTCCAGCATCGGCAGGTCGTTGGGCATGTCACCGAAGACCAGGACGTCACCGAACCCGACGCCGTAGCGCTCCAGCGCGATGGCCAACCCGGACGCCTTGGTGACGCCGACCGGCAGGACCTCGATGAAGCCGAGCCCGGCGTGGGTCAGCTCGGCCTCCGCCGGGTCGACGACCCGCCGGGCGCGGGCCAGCAGCTCGTCCTGGCCGAGGGAGGGCGACCGGAGGAACACCTTGAGCACCGCACCCTGCGGCAGCACCTGGGCCCGCGGCAGCAGGTGGGCCGGCTCCGGGTAGGGCCAGTCGAAGCCGTGCTGGACGCGCAGCGCGCTGTGCACCTCGGCCTGCTCGGCGGCGTCCTCGACGGCGACGACGAGCTCACCGGCCACCGCCTCGATCCGCTCGATGACCGCCATCGCCCGGTCGCGGGGCAGCCCCACGGTGCGCAGCACCTCGTCGCGCTCCAGGTCGACGACGAAGCCGCCCTGGGCCAGGACGGCGATGCCGCGCCCGTCCATCGCCCCGCGGACGCTGTCGAGCAGCCGCGGGCCGCGGCCGGTCACGCCCACGACCGGGATCCCGGCGTCCCAGCAGGCCTCCAGCGCCGCCCGCGTGCGGGCGCTGACCTCGCCGTCGGAGCGCAGCAGGGTGCCGTCGAGGTCGCTGGCCACCAGCTTGGGACGCCAGTCGCCCAGGTCGCCGGGCTCGACCACACGGTCGGAGTGCGGGGAGGGCACGTGCCCGGAGAGCACGGCCCGGGGCGCGGCGTCGCTCATGCGGGCACCGGCGCCGCCAGCGTCATGCCGGGGGCGAGGACCTCGTGGCCGCCCAGCCACGGGCGCAGCGCCGCCGGGACGTACACCGAGCCGTCGGCGCGCTGGTGCACCTCGAGCAGGCAGGCGATGGTGCGGGCGATGGCGCACAGCGTGCCGTTGAGCGTGGCCGCCGGCTGGTTCTTCCCGTCGGCGTCGCGGTACCGGATGGCCAGCCGGCGGGCCTGGAAGGTGGTGCAGTCCGAGGTGCTGGTCAGCTCGCGGTAGGTGCCCTGACTGGGGAACCACGCCTCGATGTCGTACTTGCGGGCGGCACTGGTGCCCAGGTCACCGGCGGCGATGTCGACCACCCGGTACGGCAGCTCCAGCAGCTGGAGGAACTCCTCCTCCCAGGCCAGCAGCCGCAGGTGCTCCTCGGCGGCCTCCTCGGGCCGGCAGAAGCTGAACATCTCGACCTTGTCGAACCAGTGCACGCGGATGATGCCGCGGGTGTCCTTGCCGTAGGAGCCGGCCTCGCGGCGGAAGCAGGACGACCAGCCGGCGTAGCGGCGGGGGCCGGCCGCCAGGTCCAGCACCTCGTTCTGGTGCATGCCGGCCAGCGCGACCTCGGAGGTGCCGACCAGGTACAGGTCGTCGCGCTCGACGCGGTAGACCTCCTCGTCGTGCTCACCGAGGAAGCCGGTGCCCTCCATGGCCTCGGGCCGCACCAGCGCCGGGGCGACGACGGGGGTGAACCCGGCGGCGACGGCCCGGCTGATGGCCAGCTGGGCGAGGGCGAACTCGAGCAGCGCGCCGGGGCCGGTGAGGAAGTAGAAGCGGGCGCCGGAGACCTTCGCCCCGCGCTCCATGTCGATCGCGCCGAGCGCCTCGCCGATCTCCAGGTGGTCGCGCACCGGGAAGTCGTAGGAGGGCACCTCGCCGACGGTGCGCATCGTCACCGCGTCGTCCTCACCGCCGGGCGGCACCTCGTCGTGGACGACGTTGGGGATCCGCAGGTGCGCCTCGCGCAGGGCGGCGTCCGCGGCACGCAGCGCCTCCTCGGCCTCCTTCACCTGGGCGGCCAGTGCCTTGGCCCGCTCCAGGACGGCGGGCCGCTCCTCCGGGGAGGCCTTCTTCACCGCCTGCGAGGCGGCCTTCTGCTCGGCGCGCAGGTCGTCGGCGCGCTTGACCGCCTCCCGGCGGGCGGTGTCGGCAGCGATCAGGTCGTCGACCCGGGACTCGTCGGCCCCGCGGGCTCGCTGGCTGGCCTTGACGAGGTCGGGGTGCTCACGCACGAGCCGCAGGTCGATCACACACCGATCGTACGGACGCACCCCGCCGTGCCGCCCCGCCCGGCGAGATCGCCGCTGTCGCACGGTCGCCGGGCTCCAGGCGGGCCGGATCGGCGACCTCACCGGCGGCGGTCGTGCAGCCTGGGACACTGGACCCATGCGCTTCCTGGGTGGCACCCGTCCGGCGACCGACCTGACCTACGCCGACGTGTTCATGGTGCCCAACCACTCCACCGTGGGCTCCCGGCTCGAGGTCGACCTGACCACGCCCGACCGGGTGGGTACGACCATCCCCGTCGTGGTCGCGAACATGACCGCGATCTCCGGCCGCCGCATGGCCGAGACCGTGGCCCGCCGCGGCGGGCTGGCCGTGCTCCCCCAGGACATCCCGGTGGACGTCGTCGGCGAGGTCGTGTCGTGGGTGAAGGCCCGGCACCCGGTCTACGACACCCCGATCACGCTCGACCCGTCGTCCACGGTCGCCGAGGCGCTGTCGCTCATGCACAAGCGCGCGCACGGCGTGGTCGTGGTGGTGTCCGGCGGCCACCCGGTCGGGATCGTCACCGACGGCGCCTGCCAGGACGTGGACCGCTTCACCCAGCTCGCGCAGGTCATGACCGAGCCGCTCACCGTCCCGGCCGGCACCGACCTGCCCAAGATCTTCGACGTCCTGTCCGACGAGCGGGTCAACGCCGCGCCCGTCGTGGAGGGCGACCGGCTGGTCGGGATCATCACCCGCAAGGGCGCGCTGCGCTCGGCGCTCTACCTCCCCGCGGTCAACGGGGACGGGCAGCTGCTCACCTCGGCCGCCGTCGGCATCAACGGCGACGTCGCGGGCAAGGCCGGCGCGCTGCTGGCCTCCGGCGTCGACGTGCTCGTCGTCGACACCGCGCACGGGCACCAGGAGAAGGCGGTCGAGGCGGTCCGCGCGGTGCGGTCCGTGGCCGGCGCGACGCCGGTCGTGGCCGGCAACGTGGTCACCGCCGAGGGCACTCGCGACCTCATCGAGGCCGGCGCGGACGTCGTCAAGGTCGGCGTCGGCCCCGGCGCGATGTGCACCACGCGGATGATGACCGGCGTCGGCCGGCCGCAGTTCTCCGCCGTCGAGGAGTGCGCCGCGGCGGCCCGTGCCCTGGGCAAGCACGTGTGGGCCGACGGCGGCGTGCGCCACCCGCGCGACGTCGCGCTGGCGCTGGCCGCCGGCGCGGCGAACGTGATGGTCGGCTCCTGGTTCGCCGGCACCTACGAGTCGGCCGGCGACGTCCACGACGACGGCAACGGCCGCCAGTACAAGGAGTCCTTCGGCATGGCCTCGGCCCGCGCGGTCAAGGCCCGGACGTCGGCGCAGAGCGGGTTCGAGCGGGCCCGGGCCGGCCTGTTCGAGGAGGGCATCAGCTCCTCGCGGATGTACCTCGACCCGGCCCGTCCCGGTGTCGAGGACCTCATCGACCAGATCGTGGCCGGGGTGCGGTCGTCGTTCACCTACGCCGGCGCCCGCACGGTGGACCAGTTCCACGAGCGGGCGGTCGTGGGGGTGCAGAGCGCGGCCGGCTACGAGGAGGGCCGGCCGCTGCCCACCAGCTGGTGAAGGCGCTGCCGCTCCCCGTCTTCGAGGAGCTGGTCGCCGACGCCCTCGACCAGGTGCCGGCCGAGCTCATGGCGCTGCTGGACAACGTCGTCGTCCTGGTCGAGGACCGCAACGAGGAGGAGCCCGAGCTGCTCGGGCTCTACGACGGCTACGCCCTGACCGAGCGGGGCTGGCAGTACGGCGGCGCGCTGCCGGACCGGATCATGATCTACCGCGAGGCCATCTGCGACATCTGCTCGACCGCCGAGGAGGTCGTCGAGGAGGTCACGATCACCGTCGTCCACGAGATCGCGCACCACTTCGGCATCGACGACGAGCGGCTGCACGAGCTCGGGTGGGGCTGACGGGTGCGGCTCGACGATCGGCGCCCCGCGTAACGTGACCCGGCGTGGCTGACGTCAGGGGCTCAGGGCTGCCGATCAAGATGCTGCACGACCGCATCCTGGTGGCGCTCCGCAAGGAGGACGGCGAGCGCCGCTCCACGGGCGGCATCCTCATCCCGGCGACCGCCCAGGTGGGCAAGCGGCTGGTGTGGGGCGAGGCGCGCGGCGTCGGTGCCGGGGTCCGCCAGGTGAAGGTCGGCGACCAGGTGCTGTTCTCCCCCGAGGACCAGCACGAGGTCGAGGTGCACGGCGAGGAGCTGATCATCCTGCGCGAGCGGGACGTGCACGCCGTCGCGGCCGAGCGGATCGAGGAGTCCACCGGCCTCTACCTCTGAGGCCCGCGTCGCGGCGCCGGTCGCGCGGTGTCCGGATCCGCGGGCGCCGGGGCAGGCACGCCGAGACCCTGCTCTGTGCGCAGACCGTGCGCAAGCGGCGGGCGAGACCACGATGTGTGCACAGAGCGTGGGACTCAGTCGGCGGCCGGCCGGGCGTGCCGCTCGATCACCGCGGTCATCTCCTCCAGGAACCGGCGGACGACGGCCAGCTCCTCGCCCGAGTAGCCGGCCATCGCGCCGACGAGGTCGCGCTGCAGCCCACCGAAGTACTCCGCCCCGGCCGCCATCGCCTCGTCGGAGATCTCCAGCGCCACCCGGCGCCGGTCCTCGGGGTCCCGGACCCGCCGCACGTGGCCGACCCGCTCCAGCCGGTCGACCAGCGCGGTCACCGACGCCGAGCTGAGCTCCACGGCCGAGCCGAGCGCGCCCGCGGTGAGCGCCTGGCCGCGGCGGGCGGCGTCCATGATCGCCACCAGCGCCCGGACGTCGGTGCGCCCCAGGCCGTGCAGCCCGGCGAACCGCTGTCCCACCGCGTCCAGCTCGACGGTCAGCCGGCGGAGGAGCAGCGCCACCTCCTGCCGCCCGGCGTCGGCGTCCTCGGCCACTCCACCCTCCCGTTGGCGCGCGGCGGCAGAGCGCCGTATTCTCTCGACGATCGAGATGATCGACCGTCGAAGGACATCATGCGCTCCGTCGCCCGCTGGTTGCTCCCCGCCCTCGTCGCCCTCCTCTGGCTCGGCCTGGCCGGCCCGCTGGGGTCGTTCAGCGGCAGGCTGACCGAGGTCCAGGAGAACGACTCCGCAGCCTTCCTGCCCGACAGCGCGGAGTCCACCCGGGTGACCGAGCTGCTGGCGGGCTTCCGGACCGAGCGCAGCCTCCCGGTCGTCCTGCTGTGGGAGAGCGCGGACGGCGCCCTCGAGGAGGCGCAGCTCGGGGAGATCGCCGGGCGCACCCGCGAGGCGGTCGGCCTGGCCGAGGAGGCCGGCGCCCTGACCGGCGAGGCGTCCCCGCCGATCCCGTCGGAGGACGGCGAGGCGGTGCAGGCGGTCCTGCCGTTGGACCCCGACCTCGGCGACGCGCTCGGCGAGGTGGTCGGCGAGCTGCGGGCGCTGCCCGGTGTCGAGGGCACCACCGCGTACGTCACCGGCCCGGGCGCGGTGTTCAACGACTTCCGCGAGGGCTTCTCCGGCATCGACGGCCTGCTGCTGCTCGCCGCGTTCGGCGTGGTCCTGCTGATCCTGCTGATCGTCTACCGCAGCCCGCTCCTGCCGCTGCTGGTGATCACCACGGCCGGGCTGGCCCTCGTGGTCTCCCTCGCGGTCGCCTACCTGCTGGCCGACCGGGGCTGGATCGAGGTCAACGGCCAGAGCCAGGGCATCGCCTCGATCCTCGTCGTCGGCGCGGCCACCGACTACGGCCTGCTGCTGGTCGCCCGCTACCGCGAGGAGCTGCGCCGGGAGACCTCCCGGACCACCGCCATGCGTACGGCGCTCCGGCAGTCGTGGGAGCCGATCGTGGCCAGCGGCGCCACCGTCGTCCTCGGCGTCCTGTGCCTGCTCTTCTCCGACCTCGGCTCCAACCGCGGCCTGGGGCCGATCTCCGCGGTGAGCATCGCCGTCGCGGTGCTGGCCGCGCTCACCTTCCTGCCCGCGGCGCTGGTGCTCCTCGGCCGGGCGGCGTTCTGGCCGTTCCGGCCGCGCGTGGGCGACGACCAGCCGCACGGGCGCGGCTGGCAGCGGGTGGCCACCGGCGTGGGGCGCCGTCCGGGCCGGGTGCTGCTGGCCAGCCTCGCCGTCCTGGTCGCGCTCGCCGCGTTCGCGCCGACCTTCGACGCCGGGGGCATCGCCCTGTCCGACGCCGTCCGCGGGGGCTCGCCGTCGGCGACGGGGCAGGAGGCGCTGGCGCGGCACTTCGACGCCGGCGGCGCCAGCCCGGCCGTCGTCCTCACCCCGGCCGGCGACTGGCCGGCGGTCGCCGAGGCCGCCGCGGGCCTGGACGGCGTCACCGACGTCGTGCCCTTCAGCGGCGAGCGGTCCGGACCGCCCGGCGCGGGCGACCCGGTCGAGGTCGACGGGCTGGTCCGGCTCGACGTCACCCTCGCCGACGCCCCCGACAGCGAGGCCGCGCAGGCCGTGGTCGCCGAGCTGCGGACGGCGGTGCGCGACGTCGACCCCGAGGCGCTGGTCGGCGGCTCGACGGCGAGCGACCTGGACACCCAGGAGACCGCGGCCCGCGACCTGGCGGTGATCGTGCCGCTGGTGCTGCTGGTCATCACCGTGGTCCTCGCGCTGCTGCTCCGGGCGCTGGTCGCGCCGGTGCTGCTGGTGGCCACGGTCGCGCTGAGCGTGCTCTCGACGGTCGGCGTGAGCGCGCTGGTGTTCGAGCACGTCTTCGACTTCCCGGGCAGCGATCCGCAGGTGCTGCTGATCGGGTTCGTCTTCCTGGTGGCGCTCGGGATCGACTACAACATCTTCCTGATGACCCGGGCGCGGGAGGAGTCCGCCCACCACGGCACGAGGGACGGCGTGCTGCGGGCCCTCGCGGTCACCGGCGGGGTCATCACCAGCGCCGGCCTGGTGCTGGCCGCCACCTTCGGCGCCCTCACCGTGCTGCCTCTGGTGATCCTGACCCAGCTCGGGTTCCTCGTCGGCTTCGGCGTCCTGCTGGACACCTTCCTCGTCCGCTCGCTGCTGGTGCCGGCGGCGGTGCACCTGGCCGGCGACCGGGTGTGGTGGCCCGGCGCCCTGGCGGCGCGGACGACGCCGGCGCCGGAGCGCGAGCCGGCGCGCGTGTAGCCGGCCTCCGCCCGCCCGGGCCAGGGTGGTGGCATGGACCCGCTGCGCATCGCGGTGCTCGGCCCCGGCGGGGTCGGGGGCCTGCTCGCCGCCCTGCTGGCCCGGCGGGGGCACGCGGTCACCTGCCTCGCCGGCCGGGAGACGGCCACGGTCGTCGACCGGGACGGGCTCCGGGTGATCAGTGACCGCTACGGCGAGTTCGCGGTGCCGGTCTCCGGTGCGGAGGTCCTGCCCGGGCCGGTCGACGCCTGCCTGGTCACCACCAAGGCCACCCAGCTGGAGCCGGCGCTGGACCGGCTCCCGCCCGACGTGCTGGGGACGGCCCTGCTCGTGCCGCTGCTCAACGGCCTGGAGCACATGGCGGTGCTCCGAGCCCGGCTGCCGCGGGCCCGCACCGTCGCGGGCTCCATCCAGGTGATCGCCAGCCGCACCGCCCCGGGGGCGATCCGGCACGAGGGCCGGCTCGCCACCGTCACGCTGGCACCGGGCGCCGAGCTCCTCGCCGCGGCCCTGGCCGACGCCGGCGTGGACGTCGCCGCGCGCGCCGACGAGGCCGGGCTGCTCTGGGCCAAGCTGTGCTTCCTCGCCCCGATGGCGCTGCTGACTACCAGCGTGGGCGGCCCGATCGGGGAGGTGCGCGAGCGGCGAGGGGCCGACCTGCGGGCTGTCGTCGAGGAGATCGCCGCGGTGGCCCGCGCCGAGGGCGCCGAGGTCGACGCGGCGGCCACCCTCCGGTTCGCCGAGACCGTGCCCGCGGCAGCGAAGTCGTCGATGCTGCGCGACGTCGAGGCCGGCAACCGCACCGAGCTGGAGGCGATCGGCGGCGCCGTGGTGCGGGCCGCCGACCGGCACGGCGTCGACGTCCCGGTCGTCCGCCGCATCGTCACCGAGCTGCGCGCCCGGGTCCGGACCTGAGCGGTGTCAGGCGCGGCCCTCCCGCACGGCCTGCAGCCAGCCGGCGGCCTCGGCGAAGGCGTCGTCGCCGGCGGTCGGCGGCACCGGCTTGTTCTCCCGGCCGTCGGCCCGCGGGTAGGAGCCGAGGAAGCGGACGTCGTCGCACACCCGGTGCAGCCCGGCCAGCGCCTCACCCACGCGGGCGTCGGCGACGTGCCCCTCGCAGTCGAGGGAGAACGAGTACACGCCCAGCCGCTCCCGGGTGGGGCGCGACTCGATGCGGGTCAGGCTGATCCCGCGCACGGAGAACTCGCGCAGCAGTTCCAGCAGGGCGCCGGTGCGGTCGCCGACCACCGCGACCAGCGAGGTCTTGTCGTTGCCGGTGGGGGCCGGCAGCGGCCCCGGCGGGGTAACCAGGAGGAAGCGGGTGACCGCGCCGGGGTGGTCGGCGACGTCCTCGACCAGGGCGGTCAGCCCGTAGCGCTCGGCGGCGATCGGCGCGCAGACCGCGGCGTCGAACTCCCCCTCGGCGACCTGCCGGGCCGCCCCGGCGGTGGACGTCGCCGGCAGGGGGACGACGCCGGGCAGGAGCTCGGCCAGGCGGCGGGCGGTCTGCGCCAGCGCGTGCGGGTGGCTGGCCACGCTGCGGACGGCGGCCAGGTCGGTGCCCGGCCGCACGGCGAGGACGAAGGAGACCGCCAGGAACACCTCGCGGGCGATCAGCAGCGGGGCGCCGTCGGCCAGCGCGTCCATGGTGGCCGGCACCGAGCCCTCGACCGAGTTCTCGATCGGGACGAGGGCCGCGTCGGCCTCCCCCGAGCGGACCGCGGCGAGCGCCGCCGGGACGCTGGCCGCGGGCTGCCGCACCCCCTCCGCAGGGGGAACGACCCTGCTCAGGGCCGCTTCGGCGAAGGTACCCTCGGGCCCGAGATAGGCGAACCGCGTCGGGGGCATCGCAGGCATCCGACGAGGGTAGTGCGGTGGGCCCGGGGCGCCCGCCCCGCCCGGGAGAGCTGCGTCACTCCCCGCACCCGGCGGCCACGCCGGTCGTTGACCCGTCGATGGAGGGATGCGTGACCGCCGGCCCGGACCGCCTCGTCGAGGCCGAGCTCGAGGACGTGCTCTGGCGCCTCCTCGCGGCCAGCTCCCGGGACGACCCCACCGTCTTCACCACCGAGCACGACCGGGCCGAGGCCGTGCTGGTCGCCGCCACCGAACCGCACTGGACGGCCTGGCGGCACGCCTTCGCCGCCCGGCGGGGGCTGCTGGACGGGGACCGTGACGTCGCCGCGAGCGGCGTGCGGGCGGCCCGGGACGCGGTGGTCCGCTGCGCGCCCACCGACCGGACGGCGCTGACGCTGGCCTACCTGGCCCACGTCGAGGTCGCCTCCGACCACTTCGACGCGGCGATGCTCACCGCCATCGACGCGAGCCTGATCGCGGAGGGCTCCGGCGCGGGCGGCCCCTCGCGGGCGCTGCACCAGGCCCACCGGTGGCTCTCGCTCACCCTCACCGCCCTGGACCTGGAGGAGCTCGCCGTCGCCCAGGCGCTGTCCGGGCACCGGGTCGCCGCGGCGCTGCCGGACCTGGCCGACCAGTGGCTGATGCTGCAGCTGTGCGCCCAGCAGCACGCCGAGCTGGCCCAGACTCTGCACCGGCGCGGCGACCTGGACCGCTCCCGGGAACTGGCCGACGTCGCCGTCGAGTGCGCGCGGACCGCCCGCGCCCTGGACTGGGAGCCCGAGCCCGCCGAGCAGGACCTGCTGGACGTCGTCCAGGCGTGGGGACTGACCTGCCGCGGCGACCTGGACGACGCCCTGGGCCCGCTGCGCAGCGCGCACCGGCGGGTCCACCGCGACGGCGGCATCTGGCTGCGCGGGTACACCGACCTGGTGCTCGCCCGGCTGCTCACCCGGCTCGCGCGGTCCCAGGCCGGTGGCGGGCACGGCGCCGAGGCCACCGACCTGCTGGTCGACGCCGCGGGTGCCTTCGCCGCCACCGGGGACCGCCGGCGCTACCGGCAGTGCCTGCTGGAGCTGGGCCAGAGCACCGCCGCCATGGGCCGCCCGGCCGAGGCGCTGCACTGGCTGGAGGCCTACCGCGCCGACACCGGCCGGGCGCACGCCCGCGGCCGGGAGCTGTGGGCGGAGATGTTCGTGCGCCGCAGCCGGCTGCGGGAGGCCGAGCGGCAGACCGCCGTCCTCCGGCGGCACGCGATGGAAGACCCCCTCACCGGCCTCGGCAACCGGCGCAGCGCGGAGCGGCGGCTGGGCAACCTGCGGCTGGGCGAGGAGCCGCTGTCGCTGGCCGTCGTCGACGTCGACCGGTTCAAGGAGGTCAACGACGACACCTCCCACTCGCACGGCGACGAGGTGCTGCGGCGGGTGGCCGCGCTGCTGCTGGAGCACAGCCGCACCGGCGACGAGGTGTACCGCTGGGCGGGCGACGAGTTCCTCGTCGTCCTGCCGACGGCCACCGAGCACCAGGCGCTGGTCGCCATGGACCGGCTGCGCGCCGCCGTGGCCGGCGCCGACTGGGCGGACCTCCAGCTCACCGAGCCGGTGACCGTGAGCATCGGGGTGGCGACGGCGGCCGGCGCCGCCGAGGAGCCGGTCGCGTGGCGTTCGCTGTTCGACACCGCCGACCTGCACCTGTTCACCGCCAAGCGCAGCGGCCGCAACCGGGTCCGCGCCCCGGGCGGGCGGGCGCCGCGCGAGGACGCCTCGTGACCGGACTCGCCGGGTGGGACGGCTGTGACGAAACGGACGACCGTCGGCGCGCCCCCCGGCCGGTGCTCGACTCGGCGCGGGAGGCCGTGCACAGTGCGCTCGTGCCACCGGGAACCCTGCACCAACGGGTGACCGCTGCGCTGGCGAACTGGCAGCTCGACGACGCCGAGGAGCTGCTCGCCGACGTCGAGACCGACATCTCGCCCTACGAGGTCTCCTCCCCGGACGACGCACCGGACCCGCTCGGCCGCGCCTGGGCCGACACGCTGCGCGCCGAGCTGCTGGTGCGCCGGCTGCGGGTGGCCGGGTTCACGCTCGTCGGCGACCCGGTGGAGCCGCCGCACGGCACGGGCACGCCGCCCGCCCTCGACCTGCACGCCGGGGTCGCCGAGCTCATCGACGGCACCGAGGACGCCGACCCGCGGGCCGAGTCCGCCTCCCGCGCAGCCCTGGCGATCGCGCTGGTGCGCTCGGCGAAGGCCGCGTTCGAGGCCACCGACGACGACCTGCAGCGCGCGGCCGGCCTGGCGCGGCACGCCCGCATCGAACTGCTCTCGCGTCGCATCGACGCCGCGATGGACGAGGCGGTCGAGGCCGCCAGCCTGCTCGACCCCGCGCTGCCGCCGTCCCTGCTGCTCATCGACACCCTCGGCACCCTCGCCGCGGTGCTCGCCGACCTCGAGCTCATGCCCCTGGCCCTGGACTACCAGCGGCGGGCGCACGAGGCGGCGGCCGCACCCGGGGCGCTGACCGGCGAGGACGGCGACGCCGACGTGCTCGTCGCCCGCACCGCGACCCGCCTGGGCGAGCTGTGCGCCGAGCTCGGCGAGGCGCTGCTGGACGACGGCGTCCCCGACGCCGCCGAGGCGCACTTCGCCGAGGCCCGGGAGCTGGCCGAACAGGCGCTGGCGCTGCTGCCGCCCGAGGCGGCCGAGGCCGTCGTCGCCGCCCAGGTCGTGCACGGCTGGGCCCTGGTCGGCCTCGGCGCGCACGCCGCGGCCGCCGCACCGCTGCGCGCCGCCGTCCGCGTCACCTCCGCCGGCGGCGACCGCGCCCTCCTGTCGGCCGCCCTGCTGGCGCTGGGCCGCGCGCTGCGCCGCCAGGGCGACGGCCGCGGGGCCGACGAGCAGCTGGCCCGGGCGCTGGCCATCGCCACCGAGCACGGGCTGCCGAGGCTGCGCCGGGCCGCGCTGCGCGAGCTGTGCACGCTGCACTCGGAGCTCGACGACGCCGGCCGGGCCCTGCCCTACCTGCAGGCCTACCTCGCCGACGAGCTGGACCGGGTCGACGAGCGGCGCACCCGCTGGGTGGAGCTGTTCGGCCGGCGCAAGAGCCTGCTGGAGACCGAGCGGGCCGCCGGGCAGCTGCGCCGGCAGGCCTACGAGGACCCGCTCACCCACCTGCCCAACCGGCGCTACGCCGAGGCCCGGCTGGACGTCCTGCTCTCCTCCGGCGCCGCCCCCGCGCTGGCCGTGGTGGACGTCGACCGGTTCAAGGAGGTCAACGACACCGCCGGGCACCCGACCGGCGACGTGGTGCTGCGCACCGTGGGCGAGCTGCTGATCGCCGGCGTCCGCGACACCGACGAGGTGTGCCGCTGGGCCGGCGACGAGTTCGTCGTGCTGCTGCCCGAGACCACCGCCGAGCAGGCCGAGCGCGCGCTGGAGCGCACCCGCCGTGCGGTCGCCGCCCACGACTGGGCGAGCCTCGGCGTGGACCTCCCCGTCACCATCAGCGTCGGCATCGCCTCGGCCACCCGCGGCGACGACCGCCGCACCCTGTTCGCCGCCGCCGACGGGGTGCTCTACGACGCCAAGCGCCGCGGCCGCGACCGCGTCGTCCGGCTGTCGGCGAAGACGCAGACCCGCGCCGGGGACAGCCCGCTCGACGCGCTGTTCGGCCCGCCGTCGTCGGCTGCGACGCCTGTGACGGACGTGTCCACTGGGACCGACACGGCCCCCGCCGGTACCCGGGAGCCGGTCGTCGTGGCGCCTAGGGTCCCTGCCGTGCAGCCTTCCCCGCTGGACGACCCCGCCGGTGACCCCGGCGGTTTCGCCCCCCTCCTCGTCGAGCCGGTCGACTCCCCGCTGGGCCTGGGCAGTCCCGTCGAGCCCGCGCTCGGGCCGGTGCCGCCGGTCGAGCCCGCTCCCGCGGCCCCGCTGCGGGACGCGCCGGCCGAGCCCGACGTCGTCTGGGCCACCGGCCGCAGCACCGAGCAGGTGCTGACGCTGGTCCGCGAGGCACGCCGGGAGTTCCCCGACCGGCCCGCCGTCGTGGTGCGCGCCACCGCCGAGACCCTGGTGGCGCTGGCCAGCGAGCACGACGCGTACACGACCGTCGACGCCGCGGCGATGTCCGCGGCCGTCGGGCCGCTGCCGGAGCCCGTGGGCCGCATCGGCGTCCTGTGCGGTGCCGGCGGCGACCTGCCCGTGGCCGCCGAGGCCGCCTTCGCCGCCCGGATCACCGGGACCTCGGTGGTGCGGGTGGACGACGTCGGGGGCAGCCGGATCCGCCCGCTGCTGACCGATCGCACCCTGCTCGACGACGTGGACTGCCTGGTCGTGGTGGCGGGCATGGACGCCTCGCTGGCCGGCCTGGTCGGCGCGATGACCGACGTGCCGATCGTCGCCGTCCCCACCTCCACCGGGCAGCCCGGCTCGTTCGGCGGGTTCAGCGCGCTGCTGACCATGCTCAACTCGGCGTCACCCGGCGTCGTGGTGAGCAACATCGACAACGGCCACTCCGCCGGCGTCTTCGCCGCCCGCATCGCCCGGAGGACCCGCCGGTAGCTGCCTCCTGCGGGATCCCGTGCGCTCCTGCGGCGGTGCACCGCCGCAGGAGCGCACGGAACACCGCAGAAGCGCCCTCACTACGGTCTCAGCGTGATCGGTTGGCTGGACCTGGCGGCAGGGGCTTCCGGGGATCTCCTGTTGGGCGCGCTCGTCGACGCCGGGGTGCCGCTGGAGGTCCCGGCGACGGCCGTGGCCGCGCTGCCGGTCGAGCGCATCCGGCTGGTCACCGAGCAGGTGAGCCGGCACGGGCTGGGCGCCACGCGGGTGCACGTGCACGCCCCGCCGTCGGTGCGCACCCGCACCTGGGCCGACGTCCGCGACCTGCTCGCCGACGCCGACCTCGCCCCCGCGGTCCGGGACGGCGCGCTGGCGGTCTTCGAGCGGCTGGCGGTCGCCGAGGGCCGGGTGCACCGGATCGCGCCGGAGAGCGTCCACTTCCACGAGGTCGGGGCGCTGGACGCGCTGGCCGACGTCGTCGGGGTGGTCGCCGCGTTCGAGCACCTGGGCCTGGAGCGGCTCACCGCCTCCCCCGTCGCGCTGGGCAGCGGCGCGGCCCGCAGCGCGCACGGCGTGGTGCCGGTCCCGGCGCCCGCGGTGCTGGAACTGCTGGCCGGGGCGCCGGTGCACGCCGGCCCGGTGCCCGCGGAGGCCTGCACGCCCACGGGTGCCGCACTGCTGGCCGCCCGCGTGGACGAGTGGACGACGCTGCCGCCGATGCGGGTGCAGACGGTGGGCGTCGGCGCCGGTGCCCGCGACCCCGAGCAGCTGCCCAACGTCGTCCGGCTGGTGCTCGGGGAGCCCGAGCCGCCCACGCCGGCCTCGGCGGTGGTGCTGGAGGCCAACGTCGACGACCTGGACCCGCGGCTGTGGCCCGGCGTGCTCGACCGGCTGCTGGCGGCCGGCGCCCAGGACGCCTGGCTGACCCCGATCCTCATGAAGAAGGGGCGCCCGGCGCACACCCTGTCGGTGCTGTGCCCGCCCGACGCGGTCGACGAGCTGCGCGCGACGGTGTTCACCGCGACGTCCACGATCGGGCTGCGGGTGGTGCCGGTCGGCAAGGTGGCGCTGGAGCGGGCCTCGGCGTCGGTGGCGGTCCTCGGCGGCCGGGTGGGCGTGAAGCTCGCCGTCCTCGACGGGCGCGTGGTCAACGTCAGCGTGGAGTTCGACGACGTGGCCGCGCTGGCCGGGCGGCTCGCGGCGCCGGTCAAGGAGGTCCTGCGCGCGGCCACGGCCGCCGCCGAGGCGGCCTACCCCGTGCCCTGACCGGTGCCGGGCGGACGGCGCAGGCCCGCGGCGACCACCGGGACGACGGCGAGGACGGCGACCGCCACGCCCCCGAGACCGCCGAGCGCCCAGGCCGCGAACACCGGGAGCGAGGCCAGCTCGAGCCCGAGTCCCGCGACCGAGGTGATGGTCGCCCGGTGCGGACCGGTGATGCGGTGCTGCAGCCGCGCCTCCCCGACGACCAGCACGGCGATGTAGACGCCGTAGGCCGCGGCGAGCGCGACCAGCGCCGCCGGCCGGGCCCACAGCGCCGTGCCGACGAGCAGGAGCCCGGACAGCGCCAGCAGCGCCGGCAGCGCGCGGTCGGGGAGCCGCTCGGCCCGGCCGGCCAGGGCCCCGCCCAGCGCTCCGGCCAGCGCGGTGGCCAGGACGGCGAAGGGCACGGCCTCGGTGGACACGCCCCAGTCCGCGGCGAGGACGGGGAAGTACTCCTCGACCGCGTCCAGGCCGCCGAGGAGGGCGACCGCGAGCACGGTGAGCCGCAGACCCGGGCGCAGCGCCTCGGCCACGCCCTGCCGGAGCGGTACGTCCTCGCCCTCGTCGTCCTCGGCGACGTGCCGGGCCTCGGGGAAGCGGAGCGCGAGCGCGGCGGCGGCCAGGCACACCGCGACGCTGGCCCAGCCGACGGCCGGGTACCCGCCCACGGCGAACAGCGCGCTGGCCGCGGCCGCCGTCGGCACCTGCACGAGCAGCTCGGCGCCGGTCATCCAGCCGTTGACGCGGGTGTAGGCCGACTCGGCCCCGACCGCGGCCAGCCCGTCGTAGACGAGGGCCTCCGCGGCGCCGGACACCAGCGCGGAGGAGACGCCCCACAGCGCGAACCCGATGGCGAACGCCGGGGCGGCGGGGGCGGCGGTCCACACCGCGAAGGCGACCGCCTGGAGCACGCCACCGAGGACGACGACCCCACGCCGCGACCAGCGGTCGGCCAGGACGCCGGCCGGGACCTCGGTGAGCAGGCCGGTGACCGACCAGACGGCGAACAGCGCGGACACCTGGGCGCCGGAGAGCCCGGTGTCGAGGAAGAGCAGCGCGTAGAGCGGGTAGTACGGGACCAGCTCGGAGAGCGCGGCCCAGCCCACGGCCAGCCGGGCCAGCGGCCGGGCCGCGGGGGTCAGGGGGGCCGTGGACGGGCGTCAACGGAACGGCATGGCCCGACGCTAGTGCGACAGCTCACCCGTGCGCACCCGGATTCCCCCGGGAGGGCTCGGCTAGGCTGGCGGGCCGAGAAGGGGAGTAGCCCCCCGTCCGCTGGTCGACATGCTGGCGCACCACCCCGCGGTGGTCGCCCGGTCAGCGGGCCCACGCCCCCGGCGTGGGTGGGCGAGACCTTCGACCAGTGCAGTCCCGTGCTGCCGGTCGGAGGCGTACCCGCACCCGCCCGGCAGTGCCGAGCGGAAGAGAGAAACCCGTGCTGTCCCTGTCGGTCATCGCGACCGCGTTCATCCTCGTCCTGCCCGTCGAGCTGCCGGACAAGACGCTGTTCGCCAGCCTGGTGCTCGCCACCCGCTTCCCGCACTGGCCGGTGTTCATCGGCGTCGGCGCGGCGTTCGGCCTGCAGGTGGCGATCGCCGTCACCGCCGGCAGCCTGCTGTCGCTGCTCCCCGGCGCGCTGGTCAGCGGCGTGGTGGCGGTCCTCTTCCTGGTCGGCGCGGTGCTGCTGTGGCGCAGCGCGAACAGTGGCCCGGAGGACGCCGACGACGTCGCCGCCGGCCGCGAGGGGACGTCGTTCTTCCGCGCCGCGGCCATCTCCTTCGGCGTGCTGTTCGCCGCGGAGTGGGGAGACCTCTCCCAGCTGGCCACCGCCGGCCTCGCCGCCCGCCTGGACGCCCCCCTGTCGGTGTTCATCGGCGCCTGGGCCGCGCTGCTCACCGTGTCCGGCCTCGCGGTCTTCCTCGGCAAGAAGCTGGCCGACCGCCTGCCGATCGCGCTCATCCGGCGGGTGGCGGCCGGGCTGTTCCTGGTCTTCGCCGTCGTGGCCGCCGTCGAGACGGTACGCACGCTGGCATCCTGATACGAGAACACCCCGTCCGGGGGACGTCCGCCCGCGGTTCCTCAACCGGGGCGGCGCGGGCGTCGATGGGGTGGCAGGACGGCGGGAGGCGCCGGCCGTACCGGGACGACGCCGAGGAGCCGTGGGACCAGTGACCGAGCCAGCGGGCAGCCGCGCCCCGCTGCTGCACGAGCTGGAGGTCCTCGACGTCCGCCGAGACCCCGAGGTGGAGCGGGTGGTCCGCGTGGCCGCCGCCCTGACCCGGGCGCCCCACGCGGCGGTGCACGTGCTGGACGACCGGGAGGAGCTCCGGCTGTCCCCGCACGGCTCCGGCGGCGGGGTCGCGCCGGGCGAGGCGTCCATCAGCGCCGTGCTGACCGGCTGGGGCCCGGGCGTGCACGCCTTCGAGGACCTCAGCGCCGATCCCCGCTTCGCGACCAACCCGTGGGTCGACGGCCGCCGCGCGCGGGTGCGCGGCTACGCCAGCGCCGCCCTGGTCATCGAGGGCACCACCGTCGGGACGCTGGCCGTGCTCGACGAGCAGCCGCACGCCTTCTCCGCCGACGACCGCGACCGCCTCGGCGACCTCGCCGACGTGATCGTGGGCATCGTGGAGCGGCGCCGCGCCGTCCGGCAGCTGGCCGACGTCGCCGCCGCCACCACGGTCGCCCGCCGGGACGCGGAGCGGGCGCACGCCGAGCTGGCCCGCTCGGAGGCCTTCGTCCGCGCGCTGCTCGAGGCGCTGCCCGTCGGCGTCGTCGCCGCCGACGCCGACGGCCGGGTGGTGCTGTTCAACGAGGTCAGCCGGCAGTGGCACGGGGCGGACGCCGACCCGCGGGTGGACGTCGCCGACTTCCCCGCCGCCTTCTCCCTCAGCGAGCCCGACGGGCGCCCGCTCGCCCCGCACCGCGTCCCGCTCACCCGCGTGTTCCGCGAGGACCGGATCGCCGACGTCGGGATGCGGATCGCGCCGGCCGGCGGCGCCGTCCGCGAGGTGCTGGCCTCCGGCACGTCGATCCGGGACGACGACGGGACACTCCTCGGTGCGGTGGTCGCCCTGGCCGACGTCACGGCGCAGCGGGAGCTGGAGCGGGCCCTGCGCGCCGCGGCGCTGCACGACCCCCTCACCGGCCTGCCCAACCGCGCCCTGCTGATGGACCGCCTCGGCCAGCTCCTGGAGCCCACGCGGCGGGCAGCAGAGCCGCTCGCCGTCCTGTTCTGCGACCTCGACGGCTTCAAGCCGGTCAACGACACCGCCGGCCACGCCGTCGGGGACGAGGTGCTGGTGCAGGCCGCCCGCCGACTGCAGGCGGCGGTGCGCCCCGGCGACACCGTGGCCCGCCTGGGCGGCGACGAGTTCGTCGTGCTGTGCCCCGGGCTGGACTGCGCCCACGCGGCCCGGTCGGTGGCCGACCGCGTCACGGCGTCCTTCGACGCGCCCCTGACCGACGCGCGCGGTGGCCGGCACCGCGTCGGCGTGAGCGTCGGTGTCGCGGTCTGCGACGCCGGGGACACTCCCGAGACGGCGCTGGCCGCCGCCGACGCGGCGATGTACCGGGTGAAGAGCGCCCGGCGCTCAGCCCGCGCCGTTCCCGCCTGAGGCGGCCGGCGAGACCAGGGCCAGCCGGCCGACCAGGTCGCGCAGCCGGCCGTCGAGCTCCGGGGCGCCCGCCCCGGCCGCCCGCAGTGTCACCACCCCGTGCAGGGCCGTCCAGATGAGCAGCGCGTCGCCCCGGGCGTCCCGGCTGGCCGAGCGCCCGGCCTCCTGGCAGGCGGTGACGGCGTCGACCAGCACGTCGAAGGCGCCCGCTCCGCCGGGGACCTCCTGCCGCTGGAACATCGCCCGGTAGCGGGCAGGTGCGGTGAGGCCGGCCGTGACGTAGGCCCGGCACCCGGCCACCAGCCGCTCCACCGGGTCCTCGATCCCGGCCACCGACGTCTCGATCGCCGCGCGCAGCGCGAGGAAGCCCTCCTCGAGGACGGCGTCGACCAGGGCCCCCAGGTCGGCGAAGTGCCCGTACACCGCGGGCGCGGTCACCCCCGCCTCGCGGGCGACCGCACGCAGCGTCACGGCCTCCACCGAGCCGGTCCGCTCGATCAGCGCGGCGGCGGAGGCGACGAGGTCGGTGCGCAGGCGGCCGGGGGTCCGTGGGGGCACAAGGTCACTTTACATGCGTTAAGAAGGCGCCTAGCCTCTGGTGCTAAACGCATGTAAAGGAGGTTGTCGTGCCCCTCATCCCCGACCTGCCGTGGAAGGCCGAGACCGTCGGTGACGGTCCCGGCGTCGTCGTCCTCACCCAGCTGCACCTGCGCCGCTTCCGCGACGTCCCGGCGTTCCTGCGTGCCTCGCTGGCCATCCGGAAGCAGGCCATGCGCAGCCCGGGGGCGCGCTCGCTGTTCCTCCGGGCCCGGCCCCTGGCGCGCCACTTCACGACCGTGTCCTGGTGGGACGACCAGGCCGCGATGGTGGCCTTCGTCCGCACCGACCCGCACCGCTCGGCGATGCGCCGGTGGGGTCCGGAGATGAGGGCGTTCAGCAACCGATCGTTCCCGGGCACCGCCGGCGTCGTCCCCACGGTGGCGGAGGCGGAGGCCCAGCCCGCCTGACCGGCGCCCCAGCGGGAGCCCGTCGGCACCCTGGACCCACCGCGACAGACACCTCTCCGCGCGTGCTCCGGCTCTGAGTGCACCTGCACTCGGAGCCGGAGCACCGGAGGGGCACCCCGGACCCGGCCGCGCACGCCCCCGGTCCGCGAGGCCCCGGACGGCTCAGCGCAGCGTCGGGATCCACTCCGCCAGCGCCCGGCCGATCTCGTGCGGCGAGTCCTCGGGCACGAAGTGCGCGCCCGGCACGGTGACCTCGGTCAGCGCCGCCCACTTGCGCACGAAGGCGCGCTGCCGGCCGACCAGGATCGACCCCGGGTCGGCGTTGAGGAACAGCTTCGGCACGTCGCTGGTGCGCAGCCACTGCCCGTACCGGGCGACGACGTCGCGGACCTTCGGCGGCACGTTCTCCAGCGGGATCTGACGGGGCCACTCCAGCGTCGGCCAGCGGTCCTCGGGGGTGCGGAAGGGCTGCCGGTACCGCTCGTGCGCCTCGGGGCTCAGCCCGCGGGCGACCGAGGCGGGCAGGATCCGCTCGACGAAGGCGTTCTTCTCCAGCACCGCCGCCGGCCCGTCGGGGCCGCGCATGGTGCGGAAGAGGCGTCGCGCGTCCGCCGGCCAGTCCGCCCAGGTCAGCGGGGTCACGATCGCCTCGGTGAAGGCGAGCCCGCGGACCGCGCCGGGGTGCCGGTGCGCCCAGTCGAAGCCCAGCGCGGAGCCCCAGTCGTGCATCACGAAGACGACCCGCTCGGTGGCGCCGACCTCGGCGAGGAATCGCTCCAGGAACCCGGCGTGGGCGGCGAAGGAGTACGTGCCGGGCCCGGGGTCGGGCAGCTTGTCCGACTCCCCCATGCCGATGAGGTCCGGCGCCAGGCAGCGGCCCAGGTGCTGCACGTGCGGCAGCACGTTGCGCCACAGGTAGGACGACGTCGGGTTGCCGTGCAGGAAGACGATGTCGTTCCCGCCCGCCCCGCGCTCCCCCACCTCGACGTAGGCCATCTGGAGGGTGCCGTCGGCCCGCCGGTCCACCCGCACGCGCTTGCGGGGGAAGGGGTCCTCGGGCGAGACGTCGTCGGTGGCCATGCCTGCGATCCTCACGCATCCACCGGAGGGCCACCCGTCGGGCCCGGCGCCGTGCGGCCGGCCGCCTGTCGCGCCGCCGTCTCGATGCGGTCGCGGAAGGCCGCCCACTCCGCGTCGCTGCGCTCGGGCAGGTTGGGGTTGGCCGCGGTCATCCCGGCCGCGCCGTCGATGGACTCCCGGACGACGTCGGCGTGCCCGGCGTGCCGGGCGGTCTCCACGCACATGTGCACCAGCAGGGTGTGCAGCGTCGGGTGCCGCCGCTCCTCCGGCCACCACGGCACCTCGCCGACGGCGTCCAGCGGCAGCGCCTCGATGGTCGCGTCGGCGTGCGCCGCCGAGAACCGGTACAGCTCCACGACGTCCTCGCGGCGCTCGTCGGGGCGGGCCCACATGTCGGCGTCGTCCTCACCGCCGTCGTCCCACGGGCAGGGCCGGCCGCTGGGCCGGCCGAGCACCTCCCCGAAGTAGCCGAGCTGCACGTAGGCGACGTGCTTGACCAGGCCGAGCAGGTTGGTGCCGGTGCGCGTCATCGACCGCCGGACGGCGTACTCGTCGAGGCCGTCGAGCTTGCCGAGCAGAGAAAGGACCCGCCTGCCCCCCACGCCTCGCGAGCTCGGCGAGGGCCCCTGCAGGCGGGCCGACGGATCGCGCTTGACCCTGACGCGACGTCAGGCTGTCCACTCGTCCACGTCGGAGAGGAGGGACCGTGAACGTGGGAGAGGTGGCTGCCCTGGCCGGGGTCACGGTGCGCACGCTGCACCACTACGACCGGATCGGGCTGCTGTCGCCGTCCGGGCGGACGTCGGCCGGCTACCGCCGGTACTCGCCGGCCGACCTGGACCGACTGCACCGGGTGCTGGTCTACCGCGAGCTCGGCTTCCCCCTCGAGGAGGTCGCGACGCTGCTGGACGACCCGTCGGCCGACCCCGCCGAGCACCTGCGCCGCCAGCACCGGCTGCTGCGGGACCGGCTGGAGCGGACGCGGGCGATGGTCGCGGCCGTCGAGAAGGAGATGGAGGCGAGGGCGATGGGGATCTCGTTGACCCCCGAGGAGCGGTTCGAGGTGTTCGGCGAGCACGACCCGGCGCAGTACGAGGCCGAGGCCGAGGAGCGCTGGGGCGACACCGCGGCGTGGGCGGAGTCGCAGCGGCGCACGCGGGGCTACGCGAAGGAGGACTGGCTGCGGGTGAAGGGCGAGATGGCCGACATCGGCGACCGGTGGGTGGCGGTGCTGCGGTCGGGCGCGGCGCCGGACTCGGAGCAGGCGATGGACGTCGCGGAGGACGACCGGCAGCACATCAGCCGGAACTTCTACGAGTGCTCGCCCGAGATGCACGCCGCCCTGGGGCGCATGTACGTCGAGGACCCGCGGTTCACGGCCACGTACGAGGCGATGGCCCCCGGGCTGGCGCAGTACGTGAGCACCGCCGTCCAGGCCAACGCCGCCCGCCAGGGGGCGTGAGCCCGCGCCCTGCGGGCGTTCCACGTGCAACCGCGGTCCTGCCGGACCCGCAGAGGACGAGGGACGCCCGCAGAGCCGCCTGGCTCAGAGCCGGATCAGCAGCTCGCCGTGCATCATCCCCAGCCAGCCGTCGTCCGCCCCGGCCCAGCGCAGCCACGCGGCGGCGACCCCCTCGAGCTCGTCGGGGGTGGCCAGCCCGTAGGCGACCGCCTGCTCCGCGAACGCCGACGCCGTCGCGCGGCCGGCCCAGGAGGTGCCCCACCACTGCCGTTCGGCCGGCGAGGCGTAGCACCAGGACGACGCCGTCGCGGTGACGTCGCGCAGCCCCGCGGCGTGCGCCCAGGCCAGCAGCCGGCGTCCGGCGTCGGGCTCGGCCGCGTTGTGGCGGGCGACGGCGTGGTAGAGCTCCAGCCACCGGTCCAGGCCCCCGTCGGCGGGGAACCAGGTGAACGTGGCGTGGTCGACGTCCCGGACGGCGACCACCCCGCCCGGCCGGCACACCCGCGCCATCTCCCGCAGCGCGGCGACCGGGTCGGTGAGGTGCTGGAGCACCTGGTGGGCGTGGACGACGTCGAAGGAGCCGTCGGGCGCGTCGAGGGCGTAGCCGTCGCCGACCGCGAAGGTCACGTCGACCCCGGCCGCGGCCGCGGCCGCGCGGGCCTCCTCGAGCGGTGCCGGTGAGAGGTCCAGCCCGACCACCCGCCCCGGGGCCACGCGGGCGGCGAGGTCGACGGTGATCGTGCCCGGGCCGCAGCCCACGTCGAGCAGGTCGAGTCCGGGTCGCAGGTGCGGCAGCAGGTGCGGAGCGGAGTTCTCCGCGGTGCGCCAGCGGTGGGACTGCAGGACGGAGTCGGCGTGCCCGTGCGTGTAGGTGTCCACGGGCCCAGCCTGCACCGCCGCGTCCACACCGTGGAACTGGCTTCTCACGTGATGGGACGATCTGGCCCGGGGTGCGGGCGGTTGCGAGGCTGGGGACCCGTGACGTCCCTGCGTGCGCTGCTGCGCGACCCGACGGTCCAGCGCGGGATCCGCGCGGCGATCGCGGCGGGGCTGGCCTGGCAGGTCGCCGTGCTGCTCCCGGCGCCGTTCCCGGCCTACGCGTACTACGCGCCGCTCGGCGCGATCATCGCCGTCCACCCCACCATCGCCGACTCGGCCAGCGCCTCCTGGCGGACCGTGCTCGCGATCCTCCTGGGCGCGGGGCTCGCCACGGGCGTCGCCGCGCTCCCCGGCCCCCTCCCGACGGCGCTGACGCTGGCGACGCTGGTCGCGGTGGCCGTGGCGCTCGAGCGGTGGCGGGTGCTCGGCGAGGGCGCCGGCTGGGTGAGCGTCGCCGCCGTCTTCACCCTCACCATCGGCACCAGCGGCGACGCCTCCGACTTCGTCCTCGCCTACGCCGGGCTGGTGCTGCTCGGCGCGGCGATCGGGGTGCTGGTGACCACGGCGCTGTTCCCCCCGCTGCAGCTGACCCGTGCCACCGCCCAGATCACCCGCACCCGGCACCTCGTCGCCGAGCACCTGAGCCGGACCGCCGCCGAGCTGCGCGCCGACCGGACCCCCACGACCGAGGACGAGCGGGCCCACGGCGCCGCCCTGCGCGCCGCCCTCGACGCGATGCGCGACGCCGAGCGGACGGTCGAGCGCGCTCGGCGCGCGAACCCGCGGGCCCGCCGCTGGCAGGAGCCGGCCGCGCGCATCCGGGACGAGTCCCGCGCCCTGGACCGCGTCGCGGTCCTGCTCGACGACGTCACCGCCCTGGTGGCGGAGTACCAGCCGCACCTGCGCGGCGGTGAGCGGCCCGACCTGGGCACCGCCCGGCGCGTCGCCGACGCCCTCGAGGGCCTGGCCGGGGTGGTCCGGACGCCGTACCACGCCGCGGACGCGGTCCGGCCCGACGACCGCGACCACCGGGTCCAGGTCGCCGGCGAGGCGCTGACCGCCCTCGTCGACCGGCTGCGGGCCACCACGCTCGACGAGGACCCAGGCCTGCTCGCCCTGAGCGCGGTGGCGGTCGGGGTGGAGCGGGCACTCGCGGCGCTGGACGCACTGCCCGGGGAGGAGCCGGCGGACTGAACCGCGACCAGCGTCACCCTCCCCCGGCCCGCGCCCGGGGCGGGCAACGGTCATCCTGGGTCCCCGTGGGGATCCTCTGGGCGCAGCTGCGCCGGCCGGCCGTGCAGCGGGGCGTGCGTGCGGCCGTCGCGGCTGGGCTGGCCTGGCAGGCCGCCGGCCTGCTCCCCCCGATGCTGTCGGACTACGCGTACTACGCCCCGCTGGGCGCGGTCATCGCCGTCCACCCCACGATCGCCGACTCGGCCAGCGCCGCCTGGCGCAGCGTGCTGGCGATCCTCACCGGCTTCGGGCTGGCCGTCGCGGTCTACGAGCTCACCCGCCCGGTGCCCAGCGCCCTGACCATCGCGCTGATCGTGGCGCTGGCGATCGCCGTCGAGCAGTGGGGGCTGTGGCGCGAGCAGGCCAGCTGGGTCAGCTTCGCCGCCGTCCTCATGCTCACGGTGGGCCTCGACGACCCCGACGCCTACGTGCTGCGCTACGCGGGCCTGACGCTGCTGGGTGCGGCGATCGGCGTCCTGGTCACCACCGTGCTGTTCCCGCCCCTGCAGCTGACCAACGCCGTCGAGCAGATCACCCGCACACGCCAGGCGCTCGCCGACCACCTGCGCGAGATCGCGGCGACACTGCACGAGGGCCGGGTGCCCGACGCCGCCGAGTGGGCCCGCCGGGCCCGGCGGCTGGACCGGGAGCTGGACCGGATGCGCGCGGCCGAGGCCCAGGTGGAGCGGGCGCGCCGGGCCAACCCGCGGGCCCGCCGGTGGCGGGGCCGGGCGGCGGGCATCCGCGCCGAGTCCCGAGCGGTGGACCGCGTCGCCGTCCTCGTCGACGACCTCATCTCGCTGGTCGTGGAGTTCCAGCCGCACCGCCGGGCCGTCGACCACGTGGACGCCGGCACCGGCCGGGCGCTCGCCGACGCCCTCGACGGCCTGGCCGGCGTGGTCGCCACCCCGTACCACCGCGCGGACGGGACGACGCCCGACGAGCGGGACGGCCGCATCGCCACTGCCACCGCCGCGCTCGACCGGCTGGTCGCGCTGCTGCGCACCGCGACGGTCTCCGACGAGGAGGGGTTCTTCGCCATGGGCGCGGTGGCGGTCGGCGTCCGGCGCGGGCTGACCGCCCTGGACGTGCACGCGCGCCGGCAGCCGGCCGCCTGAGCGGTCAGAGTTCCTCGGCGAGCACCCGCTCGGCCACCGGGACGGCGCGCTCGCGGTCGGCCGGCACCAGGCCGATCCGCACCCGGCGGTCCAGCAGGTCGGCCACGGTCCGCGCACCCTCGGCCCGGACGGCGAACCGCAGCTCCCCGAGCGTCTCCGGCCGCCCCGCCACCACCGGGTCGGCGCCGAGCCCCGCGACGACCGGCGCCTCGGTGCCGTACCGCGCGACCAGCCGCTGCGGCGCCTCGACCCGGTCCAGCGCGCGGCGCGGGGCGGCACCGACCAGCGGCAGGCGGGCGGTGTCCGACCGGCGGGCGCCGCGGCCGAGCCGCGTCACCACGGCGTCGACGGCCTGCTCGGCCATGGCGCGGTAGGTGGTCAGCTTGCCGCCGACGAGGGTGAGGACGGGTCCGTCCCAGCGCAGCAGGTGCCGCCGGGAGAGGTCGGCGGTGGCGTTCCCGGGGCCGGCGCCGGCCGAGGCGGGCAGCACCAGCGGCCGCAGCCCGGCGTAGGCGCCCACCACGTCGGCGCGGGTCAGCGGCTCGGCGAGCACCTGGTTGACCGTGTCCAGCAGGTGCGTCACCTCGGCGTCGTCGGGCACCGGGTCCTCGTCGCGCGCCGGGCCGGGCACCGGCTCGTCGGTGAGCCCCAGGTACACCAGCCCGTCCGGCTGCGGCAGCGCGAAGACGTACCGCGACCGCGATCCGGGCAGCGGCACGGTCAGCGCCGCCGACGGCGAGCCCAGCCGCGCGGCCGGGACCACCAGGTGCGACCCGCGCGACCGCACGAGGCGCACCCCGGGGGCCAGCCGCTGCGCCCAGACGCCGGTCGCGTTGACGACCACGCCGGCCCGCAGTGACAGCGCCTCCCCGTCGTCGGTCTCCACGTGCACGTCGGCGCCGTCCACCGCCCTCACCGCCGCGCCGGTCAGCACCCGCGCCCCGCACTCGGCCGCCGTCCGGGCCAGGGCGACCACGAGCCGGGCGTCGTCGGTGAGCTGGCCGTCCCAGAACACCAGCCCGCCGCGGCGCCCGCGCACGCCCGGGGTCAGCCGGGCCAGCTCGGCGGCGTCCACCCGGCGGGTGCCCGGCAGCGAGCCGCGCCCGCCGGGCACCGACGTCCGGACGGCGTCCCCCAGCCGGCCGCCGACACCGGCCAGCGCGCTGGCGGCGCGCCCGGCCGCGTCGGGCACGAGGAAGGCCAGCGGGCGCACCAGGTGGGGGGCGGTCGCCCCCATGAGGACGGCGCGCTCGCGGGCGCTCTCCCGCGCCAGCGCGAACTCGCCGTGGGCCAGGTAGCGGAGCCCGCCGTGCACCAGCTTCGACGACCAGCGGCTGGTGCCCGCGGCGAGGTCGGTGCGCTCCAGCAGCGCGACCGACAGCCCCCGAGAGGCGGCGTCGAGGGCCACGCCGGCGCCGGTCACGCCGCCGCCGACGACCACCACGTCGACCCAGCCGCCGGCCACGGCGTCGAGGTCCGCGACCCGGCGTGCGGCGGAGAGCACACCGGCGCCGTCGGCAGGTCCCCCGCTGCGCACCGGCAGACTGTAGCCGTGCCGGATCAGCCCGAACTGACGATCCAGGGCTGGGGCGCCCCCACCCGCCCCCGCGACGCGACGGTGGCCGTCGGGCGGGACGGCGAGGAGGGCACGCTCGAGCTCGCGCCCTTCCCGCCGCTGGCCGAGGTGCTGCCCAAGGCCGCCCGCAAGCACCTGGCCCGGGAGCTGGACTGGACGCCGCGGCCCACCCCGCCGGTCCCGGTGGGCGAGATCCGGCTGGCGCCCTCCCGGCTGGCCGAGGAGTGCCGGCTGCGGCTGGTCGAGCTGCTCGGCGAGGAGCACGTGCGCACCGACCGCGACAGCCGGCTGCGGCACGCCGGCGGCAAGAGCTACCTGGACCTGCTGCGCCGTCGGGAGGGCGACGCCTCCGACGCCCCCGACGCCGTCGTCGCCCCCGGCAGCACCGCGGAGACCGCCGCGCTGCTGGCGCTGTGCAGCGAGATGGGTGTCGTCGTCGTGCCCTTCGGCGGCGGCACCAGCGTGGTCGGCGGGCTCTCGGGCGTCGACGCCGACGACCGGCCGTCGATCTCGGTCGACCTGGCCCGCATGGCGGAGGTGACCGGCCTCGACGTGCCGTCGTCCCTCGTCACCGTCGGGCCCGGGATGCGCGGGCCGGCGCTGGAGGAGCACCTGGGCGGGCACGGCCTCACCCTCGGCCACCTGCCGCAGAGCTGGGAGTTCGCCACCCTCGGCGGCTACGCGGCGACCCGGTCAGCGGGGCAGGCGTCCACCGGGCTGGGCCGCTTCGACGACCTCGTGGCCGGGCTGACGCTGGCCACGCCCACCGGCGTGCTGGAGCTCGGGCACCCGCCGGCCTCGGCGGCCGGGCCGGACCTGCTCGGCCTCGCGCTGGGCTCCGAGGGCGCGCTCGGCATCATCACCGAGCTGCGGCTGCGAGTGCGGCCCAGGACGCGGGCCGGCCGCTACGAGGGCTGGTCGTTCCGCTCGTGGGCGGCAGGGCTGGCCGCGCTGCAGCGGCTGGCGCGCCACGACCTGCTCCCCGACGTCGTCCGGCTGTCCGACCCCGACGAGACGCGGGCCAGCCTGCTGATGAGCGGCGGGGCCGGCGCGCGGGCCCTGCGCGGCTCGCTGCGCGCCCGGCGGCGCGGCGCCGGCTGCCTGCTCGTGGTCGGCTGGGAGGGGCTGCCGCAGCTGGTGCGGGCCCGCACGCAGGCCGCGGCGTCCGTGCTGCGGGACGGCGGGGCCGTGCGGGTCGGCCGGCGGGTCGGCGAGTCGTGGCGGAAGCACCGCTTCGGCGCGCCCTACCTGCGCGACTCGCTGATGGACGCCGGCCTGCTGGTCGAGACCCTGGAGACGGCGGCCACCTGGTCCGAGCTGCCGGGGGTCTACGACGCCGTCCGCCGGGCGCTGCGCGAGTCGCTCGGCAGCCGGGGCCGGACGCCGCTGGTGCTCAGCCACGTCTCGCACTGCTACGCCACCGGGGCCTCGCTGTACGTCACCGTGCTGGCCGACCGCGACGACGACCTCCCCATCCAACAGTGGCTGGTCGCCAAGCGGGCGGTGACCGACGCGCTGGTGGCCGCCGGCGGCACCCTCACCCACCACCACGCCGTGGGCGCCGACCACCGCCCGTGGCTGGAGCGCGAGATCGGCCCGCTCGGCGTCGACGTGCTGCGGGCGGTCAAGCAGCGACTGGATCCGCGCGGCGTCTGCAACCCCGGCGTCCTGCTGCCCGACTGAAGCGACTCGCACCTGGCCCGGGTGCCCGAGGAGACGGCCACCCGCCCCCGCCGGAAGCGCTCGGCGCCGAGGTCCGCCTGACACCGCCGCAGGTCAGCCGTCCGGCAGGTGCACCGTCGTCGTCACCCGGGCCAGGCTCGGCGCCGGCGGGACCGAGCCGAACCCGAAGGTGACCTGCGGCCGCACCGGGGTGAGCGCCCCCAGCGGCGCGCCGTCCCACACGGCCTGGGCCGCCGTCACCGTGTGCAGGTCCTGGACGCCGTACCACTCGGTGCGCCCGTTGCCGGCCGAACCCGTCGTCCGCAGCCCGGCGAGCACCCGGGCCGGCCGGTCGAGCAGCCCCACCCACGCCGGGGCGCGGGCCAGGGGCGCGGGGACGGCGCGCAGCAGCCACCCGAGCGGCGACCGGCGCCCGGTGCGGGCCCACAGCCGCAGCGGGCCGGCCGTCACCGTCCAGGTCGCGGCGTCCGGCCGGGCCACGACCACGTCGGCCGGCAGCACCTCGTCGAAGGTGTACGTCGCGGCGATGAAGTCGCCGGCCGCGGACGACGGGGCGAGCAGCACCCGGGTGCCGTCGGGGCGCTGCACCATGACGTCGGACAGCGGCCCGAACGGGGACCGGGGCCAGTGCCCGACGACCAGACGGGTGCCCGACGTCGTGCCGACGCCGAGGATCCAGCCGTCGAACCGGAGGCGGGCCACCGGTCGAGCATGCCCGGCCACTCGGCCGGGTGGGACGGCGCATCGTCCGTTCCGCATGAGGCGCCCGGCCCCCGTCGCCCGCGAGGCTCGGCCCATCGGGCGGGGCGGTCCTGCCCGGGAGGAGGCAGCGCCATGGCGAGCGCAGGCCAAGAGCACTGGGAGGCGAACTGGCAGGCCGAGGCCCACGTCGGCCGCTACGGCTCCGGTGACCGGGCGACCGGCTGGGCGGCGTGGGTCACCTTCGCCGCCGTCCTGCTCGTGCTGATCGGCCTCTTCTCGGTGATGGAGGGGGTCACGGCACTCCTCAACGACGACTTCTACCTGGTCCGGTCCACCGCGCTCGTCGTCACCGCCGACTACGCCCTCTGGGGCTGGCTGCACGTCATCCTGGGCATCGCCGCGATCGTCGTGGGCGCGGGCGTGCTGCACGGCAGCCGCTTCGCCCGCATGGCGGCGGTCGTGTTCGCCGCCGTCAGCGCGCTCGTGCACCTGGCGTTCCTCCCGGCCTACCCGGTCTGGTCGGCGCTGGTGATCGCGTTCGACGTGCTGGTGATCTACGCCCTCACCGTGCGCGCGGAGGAGGTCGCCACCCTGCGGTGACGGCGGACGGGCGGCCCCGGGGCGCCGCCTGTGCCAGCCTCGCCCCATGACCGCCGTCGAGACCGCCGTCGAGACCGCCGTCCCGGGCGCGACCAGCGAGGTCGGGCCGCTGCGGACGGTGCTGCTGCACCGCCCGGGCGCCGAGCTGCGCCGGCTGACCCCGCGCAACAACGACCAGCTGCTGTTCGACGGCGTCCCGTGGGTGCGGCGGGCGCAGGACGAGCACGACGCGTTCGCCGCGGAGCTGACCGCGCGCGGGGTGGAGGTGCTGTACCTGGACCGGCTGCTGGCCGAGGTGCTGACCGTCCCCGCGGCGCGGCACGAGCTCGTCACCGCCGCGGTCGACGACCCGCGGCTGGGGGCCACGCTGAAGCGGACCGCCGCCGCGCACCTGGCCGACCTCTCCCCCACCGACCTCGCCGCGGCCCTCATCGCCGGGCTGGCGCACGACGAGCTGCCCGGCGCCCGCGGCCTGTCCTTCGAGCTGATGGGCCGCGGCGACTTCGTCGTCCGGCCGCTGCCGAACCTGCTGTTCACCCGCGACTCGTCGGTGTGGGTCGGCGACCAGGTCGCCGTCACGTCGCTCGCGATGCCCGCCCGGCACCGCGAGAGCACGATCACCGCCGCGATCTACGCCCACCACCCGCGGTTCGCCGGCGCCGAGCAGCTCTACGACGCCTCCCTGGAGCACCTCGAGGGCGGGGACGTGCTGCTCCTCGCCCCCGGGGTCGTGGCCGTGGGCGTGGGCGAGCGGACGACGGCCGGCGGGGCGGAGCGGCTGGCCCGGCGGGCCTTCGCCCGCGGGCTGGCGCACACCGTGCTGGTGGTCCCCATCGCGCAGGAGCGGGCGACGATGCACCTGGACACCATCGCGACGATGGTCGACGTCGACGCGTTCGTCATGTACCCCGCGGTCGCCGACTCCCTGGTGGCCTGGACGGTCACCGCCGGGGACGAGCCGCCGGACGACGACGACACCACGGACCTCGCCGTCCGCGGTCCCGCGCCGTTCCTCGAGGCGGCGGCCGCGGCGATGGGGATCGACCGGCTGCGGCTGATCGACACCGGCCTGGACCCGGTCACCGCCGAGCGCGAGCAGTGGGACGACGGCAACAACACCCTCGCGCTGGCCCCGCGGCTGACCGTGGCCTACGAGCGCAACACCGTCACCAACGCCGCGCTGGAGGCCGCCGGGATCGAGGTGGTCCGGATCGCCGGCTCGGAGCTCGGCAGCGGCCGCGGCGGCCCGCGGTGCATGTCGTGCCCGGTGTCGCGGGTCCCGCTCTGACCGTCGGCGCGGCCGGGTCACCCGCTGGCGGGCAACCCCGTCCCGGGAAGCTCGTGCTCTGCCCACCGTGGTGGGCAGAGCACGAGCACCGCAGGAGCAGGTCGGTCCGGGGAGGGACGCCGTCCGGCGGCTAGAGCCCCTGCGCCAGCCGGTGGTAGGCCGCGCTCCAGCGCAGCTCCTTGGCCAGCGACCGGCGCGTGGTGTCGGCGTCGATCACGACCAGCTCGGTGGAGAACACCTCGGCCAGGTCGGTCAGCTCGTCGGCACCGAGAGCGGTCGACAGCACCGTGTGGTGCGGGCCGCCGGCGGTCAGCCAGCCCTCGGTCGCCGTCTCGAAGTCCGGCCGGGGCTCCCAGACGGCGCGGGCGACGGGCAGGTTCGGCAGCGGCTCGTCGGGCTCGACGACGTCGATCTCGTTGGCCACCCAGCGGAACCGGTCACCCAGGTCGCACCAGCCGACGACGACGCCCTCGTCCGGGGCCGCGGTGAACACCAGCCGGGCCGGGTCCTCGCGGCCGCCGATCGACAGCGGGTGCACCTCGACCCGCGGCCGCTCACCGGCGATCGTCGGGCAGACCTCGAGCATGTGGGCGCCGAGGATCTTCGGGGTGTCGGTGGCCAGGTGGTAGGTGTAGTCCTCCATGAACGAGGTGCCGCCCGGCAGCCCGTGGGCGGCGACCTTGAGGGTGTGCAGCAGCACCGAGGTCTTCCAGTCGCCCTCGCCGCCGAAGCCGTAGCCGTCGGCCATCAGCCGCTGGACGGCGAGGCCCGGGAGCTGGCGCAGCCCCCCGAGGTCCTCGAAGTTCGTGGTGAACGCGCCGAAGCCGCCGTCCTCGAGGAAGGTGCGCAGCGCGGCCTCGATGCGGGCCTGGTAGCGCACCGCCTCGTGCTGCCCCCCGCCCGGGCGGGCGTCGTCGGCGAACTCGTAGAGGTCGCCGTACTCGGCGACCAGCGCGTCGACGGCGGAGTCCTCGACGGCGTCCACCACGGCGACCAGGTCGTTGACGCCCCAGGTGTTCACCGAGACGCCGAAGCGGATCTCCGCCTCCACCTTGTCGCCCTCGGTCACCGCGACGTTGCGCATGTTGTCGCCGAACCGGGCCAGCTTGAGCGACCGTACCGCCGCCGCGGCGGCCGCGGCGCGCGCCCAGGAGCCCACCCGCGCCTTGACCCGCGGGTTGTCCACGTGCCCGGCGACCGTCGTCCGCGGCATCCGCAGCCGGGTCAGGATGAACCCGTACTCGCGGTCGCCGTGGGCGGCCTGGTTGAGGTTCATGAAGTCCATGTCGATCGTCGCCCACGGCAGGGCGGCGTCGGCCTGGGTGTGCAGGTGCAGCAGCGGCTTGCGCAGCGCGTCCAGCCCGGAGATCCACATCTTCGCCGGGGAGAAGGTGTGCATCCAGGTGATGACGCCGACGCACGAGGGGTCCTCGTTGGCCTCGCCCATCGCCCGCCGGATGGCGCCGGCGTCGGTCAGGACCGGCTTCCAGACCACCCGGATCGGGACCTCACCGGCCTGGTCGAGCGCGGCGGCGACGCGCTGGGACTGCTCGGCGACCTGCTGGAGCGTCTCCTCGCCGTACAGCCCCTGGCTGCCCGTCAGGAACCACAGCTCGTGCCCGGTGAACGGGTCCGTGCGCATCAAGCCTTCCTCACTGTCCGTAGACGTTCTGGTAGCGCGTGTACAAGGAGTCGACGTCGGCCTGGGCGATCGGCAGCGGCTCGCCGAGCTGGCGCGAGAAGTGCACCGTGCGGGCGACGTCCTCGGTCATGACGGCGGCCTTCACCGCGGCCTTCGCCGACCGGCCGATGGTGAACACGCCGTGGTTGCGCATGAGCACCGCCGGGGAGCGGGAGCCCGACAGCGTGGCCACGATCCCCTGGCCGATCGAGTCGTCGCCGATCAGCGCGAACGGCCCGACCGGGATGGGGCCGCCGAACTCGTCGGCCATCGCGGTCAGCACGCACGGGATCGGCTCGGCGCGCGCCGCCCAGGCCGTGGCGTACGGGCTGTGCGTGTGCACCTGGCCGTTGACCTCGGGCATGTTCCGGTAGACGTAGGCGTGCGCGTCGGTGTCGCTGGAGGGCTTCTTCACGCCGTCCACGGCGTTGCCGTCGAGGTCGCAGACGGTGACGCCCTCCCAGGTCAGCTCGTCGTACTCGACGCCGCTGCCCTTGATCACGAACAGGTCCTCGCCGGGCACCCGCTCGGAGACGTTGCCCGACGTCCAGGTCACCAGCTCGTAGCGGGTCAGGTAGGAGTGCAGGCGGGCCACGTGCTCGCGCTGCTCGCGGTGGGTCCCGCGCTCGGTCAGGGTGGGGAGGCTCATACCGGCTGCTCCTCGGTCAGGGCGGCGGAGGTCGTGTCGGGATCGGCGGGCCGCGGCTCGGCCCGTCGGTGGTCGTTGCCCACGTGGTCCACGGCGGCCCGCTGGACCGGGAGTGCCGCGGTGTACCGCCGCATGAACGCGTCGAAGCCGGCGACGTCGGCCGGCTCGGGGTCGACGGTCTCCAGCTCGGTACCGGTGAAGACGGCGGTGTCCAGGTAGTCGGCCAGGGTCTGCTCCGGCGAGCGCCGGGTCGAGAAGGCTGCGAGGACGGCCATCCCCCACGCGCCGCCCTCGGCCGCGACGTCCCCGACGGAGACCGGCGTGTCGATCGCCGCGGCCAGGAAGCGCTGCGCCACGCCCCGGGTCCTGAACAGGCCCCCGTGCGCGAACATCCGGTCCAGCCGCACGCCCTCGGCCTTCTGCAGGACGTCCATGCCGATCCGCAGGGTGGCCAGGGAGGCGAACAGGTGTGTCCGCATGAAGGTGCCCAGGTCGAACGTGCTGTCCGGGGACCGCAGGAAGAGCGGCCGCCCCTCCTCGAAGCCGGTGATCGGCTCGCCCGAGAGGTAGTTGTAGGCCAGCAGCCCGCCGCAGTCGGCGGCCCCACCGAGCGCGGCGGTGAACAGGGTCTCGAAGACCGCCGACGGGTCGGCGGCAGCCCCCAGGGCCCGGGCGAACTCGGCGAACAGCCCGGCCCACGCGTCGAGCTCACTGGCCCCGTTGTTGCAGTGCACCATCGCCACCGGGTCCCCGGCCGGCGTCGTGACCAGGTCGAGTTCGGGGTGCGCCCGGCTGAGCTCGTGCTCGAGCACGACCATGGCGAAGATGCTGGTCCCGGCGGAGACGTTGCCGGTGCGCGGGGCGACCGAGCCGGTGGCGACCATCCCCGTCCCCGCATCGCCCTCGGGCGGGCACAGCGGGATGCCGGCCCGCAGCCGCCCGGTGGGGTCGAGCAGCTCGGCGCCCGCGTCCGTCAGCGTGCCGGCCGGCTGCCCCGCGAGCGCGATCGCCGGCAGCAGGTCCGCGAGGGTCAGCTGCGCCCCCGCCTCGGCCGCGAGCCGGTCGAACCGGGCCAGCATCGCGGCGGAGTAGCCGCCGGTGTCGCCGTCGATCGGGAACATGCCGCTGGCGTCGCCGACGCCGAGCACCTTCTCCCCCGTGAGCTGCCAGTGCACGTAGCCGGCCAGCGTCGTCAGGTGGTCCAGCCGGCCGACGTGCTCCTCGCCGTCCAGGATCGCCTGGTAGAGGTGCGCGACGCTCCACCGGTGCGGGATGTTGACGCCGAACTCCGCGCTGAGCCGCTCGGCCGACTCCCCCGTGTTCGTGTTGCGCCAGGTCCGGAACGGGGTCAGCAGCTCCCCGGCGGCGTCGAACGCCAGGTAACCGTGCATCATCGCCGACACGCCGAGCCCGCCGACCGTGGTGAGCTCCACCCCGTGGCGTCGCCGCACGTCGTCGGCCAGGGCCGCGACACCCTCCTGCACGCTGGCCCAGACGGCGTCCAGCGAGTACGTCCAGAGCCGGTCCACGAACTGGTTCTCCCAGTCGGAGGTGCCGACGGCGAGCGGAGCGTGGTCCGGGCCGATCAGCACGGCCTTGATGCGGGTCGAGCCCAGCTCGATCCCCAGGGCGGTGCGGCCTGCGGTGATCGCCGCGCCGGCATCGGTCGTCATGTCAGGAGACCCCTCCGTCACCGGTGCCAGGCCCGTCCCGGCGATCCGGTCGACCGCCGGACGTCGCCCGGGAATGTGGATGTTAGCGCTAACACATGCTCAGTTCGGCGCCCGGTGCGGAGCGGGCCCGGTGCTGGAGCGGACCAGCAACGCCGGCGGCACCGGGTCCGGGTGCAGCTCCTCGCCGTGGAGCCGCGCGAGCACCAGCCGCACCCCGCGGCGGCCGAGCTCGGCGAAGTCCTGCCGGACCGTGGTCAGCGGCGGGGTGAAGTAGGGGGCCTCGGGCAGGTCGTCGAAGCCGACGACGCTGACGTCGCGAGGCGCGTCCAGCCCCTCCTCGTGGAAGGCGGCCAGCAACCCGAGCGCCATCTGGTCGTTGGCCAGGAACACCGCGGTGACCTCCTCGCCGGCGCGCACCCGCGCGGCGAGGTCCTTGCCGGCGGCGTACCCCGACGACGGAGTCCAGTCCCCGCGCAGGTACGGCGGGACCGGCACCCCGTGCGCGCACAGCTCCGCCCGCCAGCCGGCGATGCGGTCCCGCGCCTCCTGCGAGTCGGCCGGGCCGGTCACGTGGTGCACCGTGCGGTGGCCGAGGCCGAGCAGGTGCCGCGTGGCCAGCCGCGCCCCGGTCACCTGGTCCACGCCCACGGCCGGCTCCTCGACCGCGCCGCCGCTCTGCACGATGACCACGGGGAGCGGCGTGTCGATGAGGTGCAGGGCCTCCGCGGCGTCGTCGTAGGTGGCCAGCGCCACCACCGCGTCGACCGACTGGCCGACGAACCGGTCCACCGCCGCCCGCATCGCCTCGGCGGTCGCCTCGTCCAGGACCGTGACCGACAGCGAGTAGCCGGCGGCGCGCGCGGCCTGCTCCAGCCCGACCAGCGTCTGCGCCGGGCCGTACTGGTTGATGTTCACGGTGACGAAGCCGATGGTGCGGGTGGAGCCGGTGACCAGCGCCCGCGCGGCGGAGTTCGGCCGGTAGCCGAGCTCCCGGATCGCCCGCTCGACTCGTTCCCGGGTCTGCGGTGCGACGTTGCGGTGCCCGTTGATCACCCGGGAGACCGTCTGGTGCGAGACACCGGCCCGGGCGGCGACGTCGGACATGACCAGCGCGCGGGTCGCCCCCTCGGGCTCCACCGTCCACCCCTCCCGTCGACGGGGCGCCTCTGCCCCGTGTGGTCGCCCCGTGCCGTCGGGGGGGGGGGGGGGGGGGCCCCCCCGGGGCCCCCCCCCCCCCCCCCCCCCCACGATGAGGGCACACCGCGCCGCGCGCGTCGGCGGTCGACCACTCCGCGCAGGGATCAGTGGTCACCGCACCGGACGTCGCCCTCCCCCCACCCGCCACCCGCTCCGGGTGGTGCCGGGGAGGGCCGCCCCGCCCCCGTCATCCGTGGAAGGACCCGCCCGTGCGCACCGACACCATCGAGACCTTCCTGGCGCAGCTCGCCGCCAGGGTGCCCGCCCCGGGAGGCGGGGCCACCGCCGCACTGCACGCCGCCCAGGCAGCCGCCCTGGTGGCGATGGTCGCCCGCTACAGCGACTCGGCGCGGTACGCCGAGCACGCCGAGGAGATCGCCACCGTCACGCACACCGCGGACCGGCTGCGCGAGAACGCGCTGGGCCTGGCCGAGGAGGACGCCGCGGCCTTCACCGCGGTCACCGAGGCCTACCGGCTCCCGAAGGGGACGCCGGACGAGGCCGCCGCTCGGTCCGCGGCGATCGCCCAGGCCCTGGTCGCGGCGGCGCACGTGCCGGCGATCGTGATCGCCGTCGCCGAGCAGGTGCTGGGCCTGGCCGAGCAGCTGCTGCCGATCGGCAACCGCAACGTGGTCAGCGACGTCGCGGCCGCCGCGGAGGCGGCCCGGGCGGCGGCCACGACGGCCCGGGTCAACGTCGAGATCAACCTCGGCGGCATCAAGGACCCGACGGCCCGGGGCGAGCTCGCCGCCGTCGTGGACACCGTCGACGACCTCGTCCTGCGCGCGGAGAAGGTCACCGCCGCCGTCCGGGACGGGCTGGTCCGATGACCGCGACGCTGAGCGGGACCGAGCTGGCCGCCGCCATCCGCGCCGAGGCCGCCGCCGCGGCCACGGAGCTGACCGCGGCCGGGACCCCGCCCCGCCTGGCCGTGGTCGTCGCGACGGCGGACGAGTCCAGCGCCTGGTACGTCCGCTCCATCGCGCGCGCCGCGGAGCGGACCGGCATCGCCTGCTCGGTCGTCGACCTGGGGGAGACGGCGACGCCCGACCGGATCCGCGCCGAGCTCGCCGCGCTCAGCGCCGACCCCGCGGTGCACGGGATCATCCTGCAGACCCCGCTGCCCGCGGGCGCGGTGTTCGAGGACCTCGCCGCGGCGATCGACCCCGCCAAGGACGTCGACGGTGCCAACCCGCTCAGCCTGGGTCGGCTGGCCGCCGGCCTGCCCGCCCATCCACCGGCGACCGCGGCGGCGGTGCTCGCGCTCCTGGACGCCCACGGGATCCCGCTGTCCGGGGCGCACGCGGTCGTGGTGGGCCGCTCCACCGTCGTCGGCAAGCCCGCGGCGCACCTGCTGCTGCAGCGCGACGCCACCGTGACGGTCTGCCACAGCCGCACCAAGGACCTCGCCGCGGTCACCCGCACCGCGGACGTGCTCGTCGCGGCGGTCGGCCGGCCGGAGCTCGTCACGGCCGAGCACGTCGCCGAGCACGCGGTCGTCGTCGACGTCGGGACCAACCCGACGGCCGACGGCGGGCTGGTCGGGGACGTCGACGCGGGCTCGGTCTCGGGACGGGTCGCCGGCCTGACCCCGGTGCCCGGCGGCGTCGGGCCGGTCACCACCGCCCTCCTGCTGCAGCACACGATCCGGGCTGCGCGGCCCTGACCGCTCCCGGGCGGGACGGCCGTGACCCCGCCGCCCCGCCGTCGGGACCACATCGATCGGAGCACCCTCATGACCGGCACGGCTGTGGCGGAGCGCACGACGGCAGGCGCCGGCGCGGCGCCCGCCCTCCGCCGGGCGCTGGCGACGCGGCAGCCCCTGGTCTGCGGCATCCTCAACGTCACGCCCGACTCGTTCTCCGACGGCGGGCGGTTCGACGGCCTCGAGCGGGCCGTCGAGCACGGCCGCCGCCTGGCGGCCCAGGGGGCCGACCTCATCGACGTCGGCGGGGAGTCCACCCGGCCGGGCGCGCGGCCGCCGGCCCTCGCCGAGGAACTGGCCCGCGTCGTCCCGGTCGTCGAGGCACTGGCCCGGGAGGTCCCCGTGCCGCTGTCGGTGGACACCTCACGTCCCGAGGTCATGGCAGCCGCGGTGGCCGCCGGCGCGAGCATGGTCAACGACGTGCGGGCGCTGCAGCGGCCGGGCGCCCTGGAGGCCGCGGCACAGCTCGGCGTCCCGGTGTGCCTCATGCACATGCAGCGCTCGCCGGACACCATGCAGGAGGACCCGCACTACCGGGACGTCGTCGCCGAGGTGCGCGCCTTCCTCACCGGGCGCATCGGCGCCTGCCTGGACGCCGGTGTCCGCCCGGAGGACCTGGTGGTCGACCCGGGGTTCGGGTTCGGCAAGACGCCGGCGCACAACGTCGCGCTCCTGGCGTCGCTCGGCACGTTCACCGGGCTCGGCGTCCCGGTCATGGTGGGGCTGTCCCGCAAGTCCGTGCTGGGTCAGCTGACCGGGCGGGCCGTGGGGGAGCGGCTGCCCGCCTCACTCGCCGCGGCGCTCGTCGCGGTGCAGCGGGGAGCGTCGGTGCTGCGGGTCCACGACGTCGCCGCCACGCGGGACGTCCTGGCGGTCCTGGACGCCGTCGGCCCCGTGTGAGACCGGCACCCCGGTGGGACGGGCCTGCCGGGGCGGACCGGGCACGTTCTCGCGGTGTCCTGCCTGCTCTCGCGGTGGTGCAGCGCCGCGGGAGTGCGCGGAACGCCGCGCGAGCGTCAGCGGGGCAGGAGGCCGTTCCTCAGATCACCGCGCGGATCGCCTGCTCGAAGCCGAGGACGTGCTCACGGGCGAGGTCGTCGGCCCGGTCGGCGTCGCCGGCGGCGATCGCCCGGAGCAGCGCCACGTGCTCGCCGACGTGCTCGTCCACCGTGGGCAGGCGGTCCAGGAACAGGCAGAAGATGCGCGTGGCCAGGTTGTCGTAGCGGATGAGGACGTCCTCGAGGTGCGGGTTGCCGGCCGCCCGGTAGATGGCGCGGTGCACCGCGAGGTCCCAGCGCATCAGCTCCGCGGGGTCGATCGCGGTGACGTCCAGCTGCTCGATCCCCGTGGCCAGCTCGTCGAGCTCGCCGTGGCCCACTCGGGCGGCCCGCTCCGCGGCCCGACGGGCGGCCAGGGGCTCGAGCTGGGCACGGATGTCCGAGATGTGTGCCAGGTCGGAGATGTCCATGCCGGTGGCGAACGTCCCCCGCCGCGGGTAGGACACGACCAGCCGGTCGCCCTCCAGCCGCTTCAGTGCCTCGCGCACCGGCGTCCGGCCCACGCCCAGGTCCTTGGCCAGCTCGTCGTCGTCGATCGGGTCTCCCGGCCGGATGGCCAGCATGATCAGCCGGTCCCTGATCGCCACGTAGGCCTTGTCCGCCAGCGACGTGGCGGCGGACGGGTCGAGCTCCAGCGGTGCGAGGGTCACGAGCAGATCGTAGAGGTTGACCGCCGGCAGGCCTTGCCTCTCGAGAGGGATCGACATACCGTCATCGTACTACTGATATACCAACTGTGTACCTGTACCGCGGTTGGTTCGCGTCACAACTGCGGCACGAGGAGGCACCGGGTGACCATCAGCGCCTTCGACCTGTTCAAGGTGGGCATCGGCCCGTCGAGCTCGCACACCGTCGGCCCCATGCGGGCCGCCGCCACCTTCGCCTCCCGCCTGCGGGAGGAGGGGGTGCTCGCGCGGGTCGCCGGGGTCCGGTGCGAGCTGTTCGGGTCGCTCGGGGCCACCGGGCACGGCCACGGCAGCGTCAAGGCCGTCGTCCTCGGGCTGGAGGGCGAGCAGCCCGACCTCGTCGACCCCGTCGCGGCCGGCCCCCGGGTCGAGGCCATCCGCCGGGAGGGGAAGCTGCGGCTGGCCGGCGAGCACCCCATCGCGTTCGCGGTGGACGACGACGTCGTGCTGCACCGGCGCAAGCGGCTGGACTTCCACAGCAACGGGATGCTCTTCGTGGCCGTCGACGCCGACGGGGCGGAACTCGCCCGGCGCGAGTTCTACTCGGTGGGCGGCGGGTTCGTCCTCGACGAGGACGAGGCCGGCAACCCGGTGATCGTCGAGGACGCCACGCCGGTGCCGTACCCGTTCCGCACCGGCGAGGAGCTGCTCGCGCGCACCCGGGAGACGGGCCTGCGCATCAGCGACGTGGTGCTGGCCAACGAGCTCGCCTGGCGCAGCGAGGCCGAGGTGCGCGCCGGTCTGCTGCACGTCTGGGCGGTCATGCAGGAGTGCGTCGAGCGCGGCACGCGGACCACTGGCGTCCTGCCCGGCGGCCTCCGGGTCCGCCGGCGCGCGGCCGCGCTGCGCGCCCAGCTGGAGGAGCACCCGGACGAGGCCGACCCGCTGCGCGCCATGGAGTGGGTCACCCTCTACGCCCTGGCCGTGAACGAGGAGAACGCCGCCGGCGGGCGGGTCGTGACCGCGCCGACCAACGGCGCCGCCGGGATCGTGCCGGCCGTCCTGCACTACTACCGCGACTTCGTCGGCACCTTCTCCGACGACGGGGTGGTGCGCTTCCTGCTCACCGCCGCGGCCATCGGGCTGCTGTTCAAGGAGAACGCCTCCATCTCCGGCGCGGAGGTGGGCTGCCAGGGCGAGGTCGGCTCGGCCTGCTCCATGGCCGCCGCCGGCCTGGCCGAGGTCCTCGGTGGGACGCCTGAGCAGGTGGAGAACGCCGCCGAGATCGGCATCGAGCACAACCTCGGCCTCACCTGTGACCCCGTCGGAGGCCTCGTGCAGATCCCCTGCATCGAGCGCAACGCCGTCGGCTCGGTCAAGGCCATCACCGCGGCGCGCATGGCCGTCCGCGGCGACGGCCGGCACCACGTCCCGCTGGACAAGGCCATCAAGACCATGCGCGAGACCGGCGCGGACATGAAGGACAAGTACAAGGAGACCGCCCGTGGCGGGCTGGCGCTCAACATCGTCGAGTGCTGAGGAGGCACCCGTGTCCCACCCCTACACCCTCACGCTCAGCTGCCAGGAGCGCCCGGGCATCGTGCACGCGGTCAGCTCGTTCCTGTTCGAGCACGGCTGCGACATCGTCGAGCACCAGCAGTTCGACGACGCCCTCCGCGGCCAGCTGTTCCTGCGGACGGCGTTCGTTTGCTCCCAGGAGACCGACGCCGAACGCCTGGCCGCGGAGTTCGGTGCGGTGGCCGAGGAGTTCGGCATGACCTTCGACATCACCGGCGAGGAGCCGCAGCGGGTGGTGGTCATGGTGTCCAAGCTCGGCCACTGCCTCAACGACCTCGTCTTCCGCTGGCGGGCCGGCAGCCTCGGCGCCGAACTCGTCGCCGTCGTCTCCAACCACGAGGACCTGCGCCCGATGGCGGAGGCGGCCGGGTTGCCCTTCCACCACGTGCCGGTGACGCCGGCGACCAAGCGCGAGGCCGAGGCCCGGCTGCTCGAGCTGGTCGACGAGCACCGCGCCGACCTGGTCGTGCTCGCGCGCTACATGCAGGTGCTCTCCGACGAGGCCTGCTCCGCCCTGCACGGCCGGGCCATCAACATCCACCACTCCTTCCTGCCGGGGTTCAAGGGCGCCAAGCCCTACCACCAGGCCTTCGACCGCGGCGTGAAGCTGGTCGGCGCGACCGCCCACTACGTGACCCCCGACCTGGACGAGGGGCCGATCATCGAGCAGGAGGTCATCCGCATCGACCACACCTACGACCCGCGCGCCCTCGCCACCGTCGGCCAGGACGCCGAGGCGCTGGCGCTGTCGCGGGCCGTCCGGTGGCACAGCGAGCGGCGCGTGCTGCTCAACGGCCACAGCACCGTCGTCTTCCGCTGAGCCGGCTGCCCTGATGGCGCCCGTCGCGGCTCCGGCGTCCCCGGCCGCGCTCGAGCGGGTCCACCGGTACCTGTACGAGGAGCTCGGGCCGCAGCGGGGGCCGGCCGGCGCGGGCCCGACCCGCGCCCGGGCCCTGTTCAGGGCACTGGGAGATCCGCAGGACCGCTTCCGCGCGGTCCACGTGGCGGGCACCGCCGGCAAGGGCTCGGTGAGCACGTTCGTCGCGAGCCTGCTGCGGGCGCACGGGTTCCGGGTCGGCACCCACCTCTCACCCCACGTGTACAGCGTGCTGGAGCGGTTCCAGCTGGACGGGCAGCCGGCGCCGGCCGAGCTCGTCGACGCGGAGCTGGACCGGATCCGGCCGGCCGTCGAGATGGTCGAGCGGAGCGGGCACGGGCGGCCGTCCTTCTTCGAGGTCACCAACGCGATCGCGTTCGGCCTGTTCGCCGACCGGGTCGACCACGGGGTCGTCGAGACGGGGGTCGGGGGCCTGCTCGACTCCACCAACGCCATCTCCCGGGCCGACAAGCTCGCGGTGATCACCCCGATCGGCCTGGACCACCAGGACCTGCTCGGGCCCACGCTGGAGGAGATCGCGGCGCAGAAGGCCGGCATCCTGCCGATCGGCGGACGTGCCGTCGTCGCCCGCCAGCCGGGCGCCGGGGTGGCGGACGTGCTGACCGCCGAGGCGGTCCGCCGGGGGTGCGGCCTCCGGTGGGTGGACACCGGCGCGTCCGCGGGGCCGGCCCGGACCGGGCCCGGCGGCACCGAGCTGCGCCTCCCGGGCCGGCCGCCGCTGCCCCTGGGGCTCACCGGGCGGCACCAGGCGGGGAACGCCCACCTGGCGCTGCGGGCCGTCGAGGCGATCGCGGCCCGCGACGGGTGGGCCCTCGACGCGGACGCCGTCCGCCTCGGGCTGCGCAGCGCCACGCTGCCCGGCCGCTTCGAACGCCGGGAGGTCGCCGGCCGGCCCGTGGTCCTCGACGGAGCGCACAACCCCATGAAGCTGGCCGCGCTGGTGGCGACCCTGCGGGAGGTGCACCCCGGCGCCCGGTTCCCGTGGGTGTTCGCCGTCAAGCAGGACAAGGACCTGCGGGCGGCCCTCCGGGTCATCGCGCCCACGGCGTCGCTGGTGGTCGCCACGCAGTTCTCCACCGCGCAGGGCGACCACGCCGCCGGCACCTCCGTCCCCGCCGAGCGGGTGGCCCGGGCGGCCGCCGAGTGCGGGATCGCGGCACTGGTGGAGGAGGACCCGCCGGCTGCGGTGCTCCGTGCCGCGGAACGGGCCGGGGCCGGTCTGCCCGTCGTGGTCAGTGGCTCGTTCCACCTGCTCGCCGCCGTGTCGCCGGGGAGGGCGGCACCGTGAGGCCCCGGACGCCGTGGGCCCGCTTCGACGACCTGCGCGCCGGGACCGCCGTCCGGTGCCCGCCGCCCCACCGGGTGCTGGTCGCCGAGCGGCCCGGGGAGGTCCTCGACGTCCTCGCCGAGGTGGAGCGCGCGACCGACGCCGGGGCGTGGGCCTTCGGGTACGTCGCCTACGAGGCCGCCGCGGGGCTGGACCCGCGGCTCCCCGTCCACGGGACCACGCCCCTGGGCGTGCCGCTGGTGTGGTTCGGGCTCTGCGACGAGCCCGTCCCGGTGCCCGTGCTGGTGGCGACCGGGCCGGCCGCGACCGCCCGGTGGCGTCCCGCGTGGACGCCGGACGGGCACGCCGCCGGCGTCGGGGAGGTCCGGGATCGGATCGCCGCGGGGGACACCTACCAGTGCAACCTCACCGTGCGGATGTCGGGCTCGGTGACCGGGGATCCCGTGCACCTGTACCGGGACCTGGCGCTGGGGCAGCGCGGCGCGTACAACGCCCACCTCGACCTGGGCCGGTTCGCCGTGGCCAGCGCCAGCCCCGAGCTGTTCTTCGAGCGCCGCGGGGACGACGTCCTGCTCCGCCCCATGAAGGGGACGGCGCGGCGGGGCCGGGACGAGGCGGAGGACCGGTGCCTGGCCGACCGGCTGCGCGCCAGCCCCAAGGAGCGCGCGGAGAACGTGATGATCGTCGACCTGATGCGCAACGACGTCGGCCGGATCGCGGAGATCGGCAGCGTCGAGGTGCCGGCGCTGCTCACCGTCGAGCGCTACGAGACGGTGCTGCAGCTGACCTCCGACGTCACGGCCCGTCTCCGCCCCGGAACCGGCCTGGTGGAGCTGTTCCGGGCACTCTTCCCCTGCGGCTCGGTCACGGGTGCGCCCAAGGCGAGCTCCATGGGCATCATCCGGTCCCTGGAACCGGACCCCCGGGGCGTCTACTGCGGAGCGATCGGCCTCGTGGGTCCACCGGACGCCCCGGTGCGGGCCCGCTTCAGCGTGGCCATCCGGACGGCGGTCGTGGACACGTCCACGGGGGAGGCCGTGTACGGGACCGGGAGCGGCATCACGTGGGGCTCGGAGGCGGCCGCGGAGCACGACGAGGTGCTCGCCAAGGCCGCCGTCCTGGCCGCCCGGCCCCGCGAGTTCGAGCTGCTGGAGACCATGCGACACGACCCGCGACACGGCCTGCGCAACCTCGACGGGCACCTGCAGCGGCTGGCCGCCTCGGCCGGGCACCTCGGGTTCCGCTTCGACGGGTCGCAGGCGCGGCGCCTGCTGGGCACGCGGCTGGCCGGGCAGCCGCCGGCGCGCGTCCGGCTGCGGCTCCGCCGGGACGGGACGCTCGCCGTCGACGTCGAGGCGCTCCCCGCCCTCCCGGCCGGACCGGTGCTGCTCGCCGTCGACGACGAGCCGGTCGACCCCGGGGCGGGGTGGCTCCGCCACAAGACGAGCCTGCGCGGCCCCTACGACCGGCGCCGCGGCCGGCGCCCGGACGTCGACGACGTGATCATGGTGAACACGAGGGGAGAGCTCACCGAGGTCACCCGGGCCACGCTCGCCGTGCGGATCGACGGGCAGTGGTGGACACCGCCGGTGGAGTCCGGCTGCCTGCCGGGCGTCGAGCGCGCGCGCCTGATCGCGGCGGGCCGGCTGCGCGAGCGGGTGCTCTCCGTGGCCGACCTCGACCGGGCCGAGGGGGTGGCGGTGCTCAGTTCGCTGCGAGGATGGCGCGCCGCGCGGCTGTGGACCGCGCCACGCGAGGTGCCCACGCCCGCCCGGACCGCGCCGGCATCGGCGCCGGCCGCGCTCGCCGCCCGGGGCTGAACCGCCCGGCGAGCCGGGCGATCCGGCGGCAGGTGTGATCCACACCAATCCGGTGGGATTTGTTGCGGGCTCCGTGGTGGGGGAGCATGGCGGGGTGGCCTGGCAGATCCTGACGAGTGACCGTGCCGTCGACCTCGCCGGCACCGCCAGCTGCCTCTGTCGCTGACGTCCCTGCGCCGCCCCGTCCACCCGGGGCCGGACGCCGTCGCGCCGAGCCCCTGCGCGACCGCGCAGCCCTGCCCGGCCCGACCCGCTCCCCGAGGACCCGCTCCCGTGATCGAACTGCACGACGTCCGCAAGGTGTTCCCCGCCCGGGGACGGGCCGGCGAGGTCGTCGCCGTCGACGGGGTCAGCCTGCGGGTGGAGGCCGGTGAGTTCGCCGGCGTGGTCGGCCCGAGCGGATCGGGCAAGAGCACCCTGGTGCGCCTGGTCAACCTGCTCGAGCGCCCGACGTCGGGGTCGGTGACCGTGGACGGGCAGGTGCTCACCGACCTGCCCGCCGACCGGGTGCGCGAGGCCCGCCGCTCCATCGGGATGGTCTTCCAGCACTTCGAGCTGCTGGACTCCCGGACGGCGGCGGAGAACGTGGAGCACCCGCTGGAGCTGGCCGGCGTCGGCCGGGCCGAGCGCCGGCGCCGCGCGCTGGAGCTGCTGGACCTCGTCGGACTGGGCGAGCGGGCCGGCGCGCACCCCGGGCAGCTGTCCGGCGGGCAGAAGCAGCGGGTGGCCATCGCCCGGGCCCTCGCCGGCCGCCCGCGGGTGCTGCTCTGCGACGAGGCGACCTCGGCCCTGGACCAGGCGAGCACCGCCGGCGTGCTCGACCTGCTCCGGCGGGTCCGCGCCGAGCTGGGCCTCACCGTCCTGCTCATCACGCACGAGATGGCCGTGGTCAAGGCCGTCTGCGACAGCGCCGTCCTGCTGGAACGGGGCCGGGTCGTCGACGGCGGCCGGCTGACCGACGTCCTCACGCGGGAGCACTCGCCGCTGGGCGAGGCCCTGCTGCCGGCCCCCGTCGCCGACGCCGGCGCCGGGCACGGCGGGGCACTGGTCCGCGTGACCGTCACCGACCGCACCCCGGAGACCGTCGTGCTGCAGACCCTCGTCGGGGAGCTCGGCCTCGCGGTGGAGGTCGCCGGCGGCTCGGTGGAGACGGTCGCCGGAGGCCGCTACGGCCGGCTGCTGCTGCGCGTCACCGGGGACCTCGACCGGCTCGACGGCGCCGTCCGCCGGTTGCGGGACGACGGCGTCCTCGTCGAACAGGTGCACCCGGGTGTGACCGCGGGTGCGGGGGCCGGGCGATGAGCGACTGGAGCCGCGTGTGGCCGCAGCTGATGGAGGCCACCGGCGAGACCCTCTACATGGTGGGCGTCGCCGCGCTGGTCACCGTGCTCCTCGGCGTGCCGCTCGGGGTGCTGCTGACCGTCACCGCGCCCGGCGGGCTGGCCCCGCGGCCCACCCTGAACCGCGCCCTCGGGCTCGTGGTCAACCTCGGCCGCGCGCTGCCGTTCATCATCCTGCTGGTCCTCGTCGCGCCGGTCACCCGCGGCATCGTGGGCACCACGATCGGCTCCACCGCGGCGATCGTGCCGCTGACCATCGGCGCCGTCCCCTTCCTCGCGCGGCTGGTGGAGACCAGCCTGCGCGAGGTCGCCCCCGGCAAGGTCGAGGCGGCGCTGTCGATGGGCGCCCGCCGCCGGGACGTCGTCCGCACCGTGCTGCTGCCCGAGGCGCGGCCCTCGCTGATCGCGGGGGCCACCGTCACCGTCGTGGCGCTGATCAGCTACTCGGCGATGGCCGGTGCCGTCGGCGGCGGCGGGCTCGGCGACTTCGCGATCCGCTTCGGGTACCAGCAGTTCCGCACCGACATCACGCTCAGCACCGTCGTCCTGCTGCTCGTCATCGTCCAGGCCCTGCAGTGGGCCGGTGACCGCTGGGCGCGCAGCCTGGCCCACGTCTGACCCCTCGCCGGTGGCCGTCGGGCCGCCGGCACCCGCCGCACCACCCGAAGGAGAACCACCGTCATGCGCTCCCGCTCCACCGTGCTCCTGGCCGCCACCGCGGCGACCGTGCTGCTCACCGGCTGCGGCGGCGGCGAGGCCGAGCTGTCCGCCGCCGACGAGCCGCTGCGGGTCGGCGCCTCCCCGGTCCCGCACGCCGAGATCCTCCGTTTCATCGACGAGGACCTCGCCGCCGACGCCGGCCTGGACCTCGACGTCGTCGAGTTCACCGACTACGTGCAGCCCAACGTGGCCCTCGACGACGGGTCGCTGGACGCCAACTACTTCCAGACCGTCCCGTACCTGGAGGAGCAGGTGGCCAGCGCCGGCTACGACTTCACCGCGCTGGAGCCGGTGCACATCGAGCCGCTGGGCATCTACTCGCAGTCGCTGACCGACCTCGCCGCCCTGCCGGACTCCGCCACCGTGGCGATCCCCAACGACCCGACCAACGTCGCGCGCGCCCTGCGGCTGCTCGAGGCCAACGACCTGATCACCCTGGCCGACACCGGGGACGCCGCCCCGACGTCCCTCGACATCCAGGACAACCCGAAGGACCTGCAGATCTCCGAGGTCGAGGCCGCGCAGGTGCCCCGGTCGCTGGCCGACGTCGACATCGCGGTGATCAACGGCAACTACGCCATCGAGGCCGACCTGGTCCCGGCCGAGGACGCCCTGGCGCTGGAGGAGGCCGAGGGCAACCCCAACGCCAACCTGGTCGTCGTCCGGGCCGGCGACGAGGACGACGAGCGGATCCAGCAGCTCGAGGAGCTGATCCACTCCGACGAGGTCCGCCAGTTCATCGAGGACACCTACGAGGGCGCGGTCATCCCCGCCTTCTGAGCGCACGACAGCAGTGGGCCGGCCGCCCGTCCGGCCGGCCCGCTGCCGCCGGGGCCCGCGGTCCTCACATCGTGAGGTGGGCCGGTGTGCCCGTCGACTGCTCGACGTCCTCGCTCGCGGTCCGGAGCAGCCGGTGGCTCAGGTCCGACAGTGCCCGCGCGACCGCGATCTCGTCCCCGATCTCCGGGACGTCGCGGTCGGCCGGGTCCAGCCGGGCGAGGCCGACACCCGTGAGGGCCTCGGTGTCCCGCGTGCGCAGCCGCGCCACCGCACGGGTGTGTCCGTCGTGCTCGTCGATCTCGATGTCGACCGTCCAGGTCGTGGTCCGGCCCATCTCGTCCTCCCTCGCTCGATGTCCGGCTCCCGGGGCTCGGCGCAGCCGGGGCCCGTGCCGGTCAGCGGGGACGGCGGGCCTCGGCGGTGCCGCGGGTGGAGGCGGCGGCCGTGGCGTAGCCGACCAGCACCCGCCTGCTCTCGGTCACGGGGTCACGCTGCGCGGCCCGACGCGCCACGGGGAGGGACCGACGTCCCCGTCAGGACGTGCCGGACGTCGCCGCCTCCCCGGCGACGCGCCGGCGGCCGCAGCCGATCGGCCTCCTCCGCGCTCGTGGTCCGCGCCGGGTCACCCGGGCCGGACCGCCGGGTCGGTCTCCTCGCTCCGGAGCAGCGGCCAGTAGCGCCACAGGAGCCAGCCCACCGCCGTGGCCGCCCCGATGGCGAGAGCGGTGACCATGGCGCCGAAGATGACCAGCAGCAGCGCGCTCCACGTGCCGGCCACCAGCACGGCGGGCAGGTCGTCCAGCCCGCGGCCCTCGAGGCGGCGCCGGCGCGTCGAGCGGACGCCGGGCAGGACAGGCTCCTCGGCCTCGGCGGCGTAGCACCGCTCGATGTCGTCCCAGATCCGCTGTTCGTGACTGCTCAGCACGGTCCACCTCCTGCTGACCTCGACGATGCCCGCCGGGCGGGAACCCCGGCCAGGGCAGTTCCCGGTCACCTGGCGCTTGCCCACCTTGCCGACGATCGGCAACGCTCGGGGGAGGGAGCGGCGCGGTGGGGGAGGGGCGATGGCGACCGACCGGCAGGCCGGGACAGCGGGTGACGACTGGTTGACACCCGTCGCGGCGTCGGCGGCGTCGGCCTGTCAGGCCCCGGTGGAGCTGCTGGGCGGCTACCTGCCGATGCTGGCCGACGCGGCCGTCTCCGGGCGCCGTCCCGACGCGTGGCAGCTCGAGGCGGTCCGCGAGCTGGGGCGGCGGGCCGCGGCGCAGGGGGTCGGCGCCCGCCGCGCGGTCGACCTGTACCTGTCGGCGTCGTGGCGGCTGTGGCGGCAGCTGCCCGTCGTGGTGCGCTCCAGCGACCCGGAGAAGGTGCGCCGCGCCGCGGAGGCGGTGCTGCGGGTGCTCGACGACGCCGTCGGCGTGCTCGTCGACGGCCACCAGTCCGAGCGGCGCGAGATGATCCGCCACGAGGAGGCGCTGCGCGCGGAGTTCGTCGACGACCTGCTCCGCGGGGACGCCGACGTCGCCCGGATGGTCGAGCGCGCCGAGCCGTTCGGCATCGACCTGGGCAGGTCCCACCACGTGGCCCTCGCCGTCCCGCGCGGGTCCGGCGGCCCGGTCGACCGCGCGGCCGTCGTGCTGGAGCGGGTCGTCGTCGACCGGTTCGGCGACCGGGACGTGCTCGTGGCCACCAAGGACGGCCGCGTGGTCGTGGTCGTGCCGGCCGGGACGGCGGCCCCGTCCGCGCGCACGGCGGACCTCGGCGCGGTCATCCACGCCGAGCTCGGCCGGGTCGACGGCACACGGCGCTGGCGGGTGGCGGCCGGGCGGGCGTTCCCCGGCGCCTACGGTGTCGCGCGCTCCTACGAGGAGGCCCGCGAGGCGCTGGTGGTCGCCGACCGGCTCGGCCTCGACGCGGACGTGGTCCACGCCCGCGACCTCCTGGTGTACCGGGTGCTCGGCCGCGACCAGGCGGCGGTCGTCGACCTGGTGCACGACGTGCTCGGCCCGCTGCGGGACAGCCGCGGCGGCGCCGAGGTGCTGCTGGAGACCCTGCTCGCGTACTTCGACGCCGGCGACGTCGCGACCGAGACCGCCCGTCGCCTGCACGTCTCGGTGCGCACCGTGACCTACCGGCTGGCCCGGGTCGCCCAGCTGACCGGGCTCAGCGTGTCCCGGCCCGACCAGCGGTTCTCGCTGCACGCCGCGGTGCTGGGCGCCCGGCTCCTCGAGTGGCCGGCGCGGCCACTGCCCGCCGACCCCTGACCACCGGACGCCGCGGCCGCGCGCTGCTGCAGCCGGGTGCGTGCCCGCGCCTCCGCCGCCCCCGCCAGAGGCCACGGACCGCACGCCGGTGGCGGTCACGGCGAGGCGTTGACCGCGTCCGTCCCGTCGTGGACGGTCGCCCCGGCGGCGGCGAGGGCCGCCTCGTGCTCCCGGCCGTGGTGAGCGCAGAAGAGCAGGTCGTTGCCGCCGGGCAGGACGGCGCGGATGAAGGCCTGCGCGCCGCAGGAGCCCCGGCCGGTCCTGCCGTTCGGGCCGCCCACGACCGCGGGGGCGTCGCAGCGGTCGGCGAGCGCCAGCGGGCCGGCGGGAGCCGTCGTCCCTCGGGCGTGCTCGTGGGCGGTTGCGGTGGGCACCTGGGTCCTCCGGTTCGGGGTCGATCGGTCTCGGTCACCGGGAACGTCGCGGGCCGCGCGCTGTCGGGCGGTCCGGCCGGGTCCACGTCCCGACCCGACCCTGCTGGGCAGGCGCCCGGCCGGCCAGGGGCGTCGTCGGGAAGCCGGGGCGCGGAGGCTTGCCGACGGTCGGCAACGGTCGTGGGCCGACGGACGAGCTTGCCGACGACCGGCAGCGACGGCAGGTCGTACGTCGCCGACGTGCGCCGTGGCCCGGCGCGGTCGCCGGTGGAGACGCTCGGGGCCGGCAGAGGAGGAGGTCGAGCGTGCTCAGCGATCCGGAGCAGCGGGTGTGGGACGACGTCGAGCGGTTCTGGGCGGAGGAGGCCGTGGAGCCGCGGCCCGCGCCGCCCCCGCGCCGGAGGGGCCCCCGCGGTCTGGACGACGGGTGCGCCGCCGCCGTCGTCGTCCTCTGGCTCGCGATCCTGCTGGTCCTCCTCGGCGTGCCGGCCGTCGCCGCCGCGCTCGCTGTGGCCACCGCCGTCCCGTGGGTGCTGTGGCGTCACTGGCCCCGGCTGGGCGAGCGGGGGTCGGCCTCGACCTGGTCGGTGCTGGGCGAGATCTCCGGGGGGTCGCAGGCGGCCCGCCGACCGGGTGACCGGTCGGGTCGCAGCGATACTTGAACTCTCAACATGAATGACGGACAGTGGAGTGGCCTGCCGCCACCGCAGCGCCGCCGGGCGTCGACGAAGGAGTCCCATGACCACGACCGTCTCCACCACCGCGGCCGCGGACAGCCGCATCCCCGCGCAGCACCCGTTCGCCGCGCACCTGCGCCGGACCGCGGCCGCGGAGGCGGCGGAGCCGCACCGGCCGTGGACGCCGGAGGACGGGCCGCTGCCCAGCCTCTACCTGAGCCACGGGGGTGGCCCGCTGCCGTTCGAGAGCCCCGAGTGGCTGGACCCGCTGCACGACTGGGCCCGGTCCCTGCCGAGGCCGAGGGCGATCCTCGTGGTGTCCGCGCACTGGGAGTCCGCTCCGCTGTCGGTCAGCGCTCCCCGGCCGCGGGAGCTGGTCTACGACTTCGGCGGCTTCGACCCGCTGTACCACTCGTTCCGCTACGACACCCCCGACGCCGATGAGCTGGCCCGGCAGGTCGTCGGGCTGATGCCGGACACCGAGCAGGTGCACGAGCACGCCCGCCGCGGCCTGGACCACGGCTCCTGGGTCCCGCTGAAGATCATGTACCCGGCCGCCGACGTCCCGGTGCTGCAGCTGAGCCTGCCCACCGACGACCCCGACCGGCTGCTCGCCCTCGGGCGGCGGCTGCGCCCGCTGCGCGAGCAGGGGGTCCTGGTCGTCGGCTCGGGGCACATGACCCACGGCCTGCCGTTCCTGACCCGGGAGATGTTCCTGGACAACGCCGTCCCCGGCTGGTCGGCCGACTTCGACGCCTGGGCCGCCGACGCGCTGGCCCGTGGCGACGTCGCCGAGCTCGCCCGGTTCCGGACCGCGGCGCCGGGGATGCCGTACGCGCACCCGACGGTGGAGCACTTCACCCCGCTGTTCGTCACCCTGGGCGCGGCCACCGACCCGGGCGCGCCGGTCACCACGACCCTCGACGGGTACGCGGTCGGCTTCTCGCGGCGCTCCTTCCAGGCCGCCTGAGCGGCGCGGCCGCTCGGCGGTCGAGCGGTCCCGCGCGCGCCGTACCGGGGGCGCTGCGAGGCTGGGGCCCCGACCACTGCGAGGAGGGCCCGCGATGGGCTACGTGTTCCCCGAGGACGCCGATCGGCGGCCGGTGGCCGTCGTCGGCGCCGGCAGCCTCGGCCGCCGCATCGCGGCCGTCCTGGCCGCGGGTGGCACGGACGTGCGGCTCACCGACGTCTCGGCCGAGCAGCGGGAGTCCGCACGGGACTCCGCCGCGGCCTCGGTCGAGGACGTCCACCGGATCCTCGGACTGGCCAACCCGGGACGCGGGACGGTCTCCGCGGTCGCCGACCTGGGGGAGGCCGTGGCCGGGGCCTGGCTGGCGGTCGAGGCGGTACCGGAGCGGGTGGAGGTGAAGACGGCCGTCTTCGGCGAGCTGGACCGGCTGGCCGAGCCCGACGCCGTCCTCGCCAGCAACTCGTCGTCCATCCCGACCCGGCAGGTGATCGGCGAGGTCACGCGCCCCGAGCGGGTGCTCAACACGCACTTCCAGTCCCCGCCGGAGCACAACGCCGTGGAGCTGATGTCCTGCGGCCGGACCGACCCGGCGGTCATCGACGCGCTGGTGGAGTGGCTGCCCCGGTACGGGCTCGTGCCCTTCCGCGTGCGCCGGGAGAGCGACGGGTTCATCTTCAACCGCATCTGGGCGGCCATCAAACGCGAGTGCCTCATGGTCGTCGAGGAGGGGGTGGCCACCCCCGAGGACGTCGACGCCATGTGGCAGCTGTTCACCCGCCCGGGGACGCCGCCGTTCCGGTTGATGGACGTCGTGGGGCTCGACGTCGTCCTGGCCATCGAGGAGCACTACGCCGACGTGCGCGAGGGGATCCCCGACGGGCCGCGGCGGCTGGTGCGGGAGTACGTCGAGCAGGGCCGCCTCGGGCGCAAGAGCGGCCGCGGCTTCTACGACGACTACGGGTGAGGCCCAGCGTGCCGCCCGGACCCGCTCAGTAGGACCGCGGCAGCCCGAGCACCTTCGTGGCGACGAACGCCTTGACCATGTTGTTGCTGATCGGCGCGACCTGGTAAAGGCGGGTCTCGCGGAACTTGCGCTCGACGTCGTACTGGTCGACGAACCCGTTGCCGCCGTGCGTGTCGAGGGCGGCGTTGCCGGCGGCCCAGCTGGCCTCCGACGCCAGGTGCTTGGCCATGTTGGCCTCGGCGCCGCAGGGCTCGCCCGCGTCGAACAGCCGCGCGGCCTGGTAGCGCATCAGGTCGGCGGCGCGCACCTTCATGTAGGCGTCGGCGAGGGGGAAGGCCACCCCCTGGTTGGCGCCGATCGGCCGGCCGAACACCTCCCGCTCGTTGGCGTAGGCGACGGCGCGCTCGACGAACCAGTAGCCGTCGCCGATGGCCTCGGCGGCGAGCAGGATGCGCTCGGCGTTCCAGCCGTCGATGACGTAGCGGAAGCCGGCGTCGACCTCGCCGACGACGTGGTCGGCCGGCACGCGCACACCCCGGTAGAGGACCTGGTTGGTGGCGTAGTTGAACATCGTGCGCACCGGCAGGACCTCGAGGGTGTCCGGCTGTTCGGCGCGCACCTGCCGCAGGTCGACGAGGAAGAGGGTCAGGCCGCGGGTGCGGTCGGCGCCCCGCTCGCTGGTGCGGGCGAGGACGAGCGCGAGGTCGGACTCCACGATCCGGCTGGTCCAGTTCTTGTGCCCGGTGAGCACGTAGTCGTTCCCGTCGCGGACCGCCGTGGTGGCGATGCTGGTGGTGTCGGAACCCGCGGCGGGCTCGGTGACGGAGAACGCCTGCAGCCGGAGCTCACCCGTGGCGATGAGCGGCAGGTACGCGTCCTTGAGCCGGTCGCTGCCGTGCCGCAGGAGGGCGCCCAGCGTGTACATCTGGGCATGGCAGGCGGCCGAGTGCCCCCCGGACCGGTTGATCTCCTCCATGACCACCGAGGCCTGGGTCAGCCCCAGCCCGCCGCCGCCGTACCCGGTGGGGATCAGGACGGCGAGCAGCCCGGAGGCGGTCAGGGTGTCCACGAACTCCTGCGGGTAGCGGCGGTCGCGGTCGGTCTCCCGCCAGTACTCGTCGGGGAACCGGGCGCACAGTGCACGGGTGCGGGCGCGCAACTGGTCCAGGTCGGTCTCGTCCACCCCGTGGTCGTAGCCCGCGCCGGGCGCCGTCACTCCTCCCCGGGAGCGACCGCGCGGCCGCGTCGGGGAGCCCCCCGTCGGCGCGGCGTCCCGCACCTGCGATAACCGTCGCATGAGCGCACACCCCGCCGCCCGCCCGGACCCGGGGGCCACCCTCCGCCCGGGCGCCATCGGCTCCGTCGACGCCCTCGTGATCGGGCTGGCGTCCACGTCGCCGGCGTACTCGCTGGCGGCGGTCATCGGCGCCCTGGTCGCGCTCACCGGGGTGCACGCCCCCGGCGTGCTGCTGGCCTCGTTCGTGCCGATGCTGCTGATCGCCTCGGCGTTCGCCGCGCTCAACCGGGTCGACCCCGACTGCGGTACGACGTTCTCGTGGGTGACGCGGGCTCTGGGGCCGTGGGCGGGCTGGATGGGTGGATGGGCGATCACCATGACCGGCGTCCTGGTCATCGGGTCGCTCGCCGAGGTCGGCGTCGTCTTCACGCTGCGGACGCTGGGCCTGGACGCGCCGGCCGACGACACGGCCGTCGTCCTCGTCCTGACCGTCGCGCTCATCCTGCTGATGACCTGGATCTGCGTGCTCGGCACGGAGCTGTCGGCGCGCCTGCAGAACGGGCTGATCATCGCCCAGAGCCTCGCCCTGCTGGTCTTCGCCGCGGTGGCGATCGTCCGCGGGGTCACCGGCGACAGCCCGCTCGGCGGCCTCGACCCGAGCTGGAGCTGGCTGGACCCGTTCGGCGCCGGCGGGGCGGCCCTGTCCGGGGGGCTGCTGCTCGGGGTGTTCGCGTACTGGGGCTGGGAGTCGGCGGTCAACCTCACCGAGGAGACCCGCGACCCGACGTCCGCCCCCGGCCGGGCCGCGATCGCCTCCACGGTCGTCCTGCTGGTCACCTACGTCGGTGTCGCCGTCGCCGTCCTCGCCTTCGCCGGCACCGGGCACCTCGCGCAGAACGCGGACGAGGAGGAGGCGATCTTCGCGCTGCTGTCCACCGAGGTGCTGGGCGGCTGGGACTGGGTGGTCCTGCTGGCCGTCGCCACGTCGGCCATCGCCTCCACCCAGACCACGATCATCCCGGCCTCGCGCACCGGGCTGTCGATGGCGCGGCGGCACGCGTTCCCGCGCCGCCTCGGCCACGTCTCACCGCGGCACCGCACCCCGGACGTGTCGACGTGGTGGGTGGGCGGCATCGCCAGTGTCTGGTTCGTCGTGGTCAGCCTGCTCAGCGAGGACGCCCTGTTCGACTCGATCACCGCGCTGTCGCTGCTGATCGCCTTCTACTACGCGCTGACCGGCATCGCCTGCGCGGTCTACCACCGCCGGCAGCTGACCCGCAGCGTGTCGTCGTTCCTGCTCATCGGGGTGGGTCCGCTGGCCGGGGCGGGGTTGCTGATCTGGCTGCTGGTGCTCGCGGTCCGCGACATGTCCGACCCGGCGAACTCCTACACCGGGCAGGCCTGGCTGGGCGTCGGCCCGCCGCTGGTCATCGGCGTGGGCATCACCCTCGCCGGGGTGGTCCTCATGCTGGCCTGGCGGGCGAGGGACGCCCGGTTCTGGCGGGAGCGGCCCGGGATCGCCGGGGACCGCGTCGAGGTCGACGCGGACCTGCGCTGAGCGCCGTCCCGGCGGACGCCGGCCCGACCGCCACCGGACGCCCCGGGCGCAACTGGGAGGATCGGTCCGACGCGCAACTCACGGAGGACGGTTCGACATGCCCAAGGCGCTGCTGCTGGAGAACATCGACGCGGTGGCGGTGGAGTCGCTGTCCTCGGCGGGCTACGAGGTGGAGGCGCTGCGGGGGGCGCTGGACGAGGCCGACCTGACCGCCGCGCTGGACGGAGTCGACCTGCTGGGCATCCGGTCGAAGACGCAGGTGACCAAGGCCGTGGTCGAGGCCCATCCGGAACTGGTGGCGGTGGGCGCCTTCTGCATCGGCACCAACCAGATCGACCTCGCCGCGGCGGCCGGGGCCGGGGTGGCGGTGTTCAACGCGCCGTACTCCAACACCCGCAGCGTCGTGGAGCTGGCGATCGCGGAGATCATCAGCCTGGCCCGGCGGCTCAACGACCGCGACCGCGCGCTGCACGCCGGCATCTGGGACAAGTCGGCCAAGGGCAGCCACGAGGTCCGGGGCCGGACGCTGGGCATCGTCGGCTACGGCAACATCGGCAGCCAGCTGTCGGTGCTGGCCGAGGCGCTGGGCATGCGGGTGCTGTTCTACGACCTGGAGGACAAGCTCGCCCTGGGCAACGCCGAGGCCTGCGGCAGCCTGGAGGAGCTGCTCGAGCGCGCCGAGGCGGTGACGCTGCACGTCGACGGGCGGGCCGGCAACGCGGGGCTGTTCGGCGCGGAGCAGTTCGCCCGGATGCGCCGGCGCAGCCTGTTCCTCAACCTCTCCCGCGGGTTCGTCGTCGACCACGAGGCGCTGCGCGAGCACATCGAGAGCGGCCACATCGCCGGCGCCGCGGTCGACGTCTTCCCCGACGAGCCGCGCGAGCAGGGCGACCCGTTCGACTCCGTCCTGCGCGGGCTGCCCAACGTCATCCTCACCCCGCACGTCGGCGGGTCCACGCAGGAGGCCCAGTACGACATCGGGCGGTTCGTGGCCGGGAAGCTGGCCGACTACACCCGCACCGGGACGACGACGCTGAGCGTGAACCTGCCCGCGGTGGCCCTGCACGGGTCGTCCGGGGGCCGCTTCGCGCTGCTGCACCGCAACGTGCCCGGCGTCCTGGCCCGTGCCGACGCCCTGGTCGGGGAGCACGGCCTGAACGTCGACGGCCAGGTGCTGGCCACCCGCGGCGAGCTCGGCTACGTGGTGACCGACGTGAGCGACGCCATGCCCGCGGCCCTGCTGGAGGCGCTCCGGGCGCTGCCCGAGACCGTCCGCCTGACCACCTTCCGCTGAGGCCTCCCGGCCGGCCGCCCACCTCGACGGGCTACCGGGCCAGGCGCAGTGCCGGCGGCGCGGTCGCGGGGCCCTCGACCGGCGCCGCCCCTCCGGGGAGGACGACGAGCGCCGGGCGCCGGCCGGGCGCCGTCGGCGCCCCGAGCACGGCCTGGAGGGACGCGTTCGCGTAGCCGGCGGGCAGCCGCCGGCACTCGTCGTGGACCTGCGGCGGCGCGGCGGGACGGGCGGGGACCGGTGCCAGGTGGACGTAGGTGATGCCGTCCGCGGGGTCGTAGGTCCTCATCTCGTCCTCGCCTCATCCCGGACCACCGGTGCCGCGCTCGCTGCCTGCGATGGCGACGGCGCCGATGCCGTCCGACAGGTCCAGCGTGGCCCGGGGGTACGACAGGAATCCGGCCTCCGCGCGGGGGCGCCGGACGCTCACGGGTGGGGGTCCGGCGCCCCGGCACGGGGTCAGTCGACGGGGGCGATCAGCGCGTCGAGGTCGTCGACCGGCTCGTCGATGAATCCGAACTCGATCATCGACTCCTGGGTCACCTCGGCCCGCTCGGTGCTCGGGGCCCGGTCCTCCAGCCACGCCGGCAGGGTCATGCGCGCGGCCAGCTCGGGGGTGAGCTGGGTGTAGGTCGGCAGGATGTCGACGACCTGCTGCGGGTCGGACTCGGCCAGCTCCGCACCGCGCTCCAGGGCGCGGGCGAACGCCGCGGTGACCTCGGGGTTCTCCGCGGAGTACTGCGACGTGGTCATGAATCCGATGACGGGCATCTCGGCGACCCGCTCACCGCAGCTGCTGCTGGGTTCGGCGACCACGCGGGCCCCCTGGTCCTCGGCGAGGGTGGTGAACGGCTCGCCGATGAACGCGGCGCCCACGTTGCCCTGCTGGAGGGCCGCCGGCATGTCCGGGAAGGGGATCTCGACGAGCTCGAAGTCACCCTCCTGCAGGCCACCGGCGGCCATGCACTCCCGGACCTGCAGCTCGACCAGGCCGGCGAGGGTGTTGACCGCGATCCGCTGGCCCTGCAGGTCGGCGGGGGTCTGGGCCGGGGAGTTCCCCGCGACCATGATCCCGTTGACGCCCTCCTTGGGGCCGGTCATCTCCCAGACCATCTGTGCCGGCAGGCCCTGGCTGGCCGCCTGGAGCACCGTGGTCCAGTTGGAGCTGCTGAACTGCAGGTCGCCGGCGACCATCGCCGGCAGCGCGGCCGAGCCGCCCGCGACCATCTGGGTCTCGACCTCGAGCCCCTCGTCGGCGAAGTAGCCCTCCTGGATGGCCAGGAACAGCGGGGCGTTGTCCGGGATCGGCAGCGTGCCGACCAGGATCGACACCGGGTCCTCCGGGCTCAGCTGCGTGCTCCCGGTCGCGGCCTCGTCGTCCCCACCCCCGCAGGCCACCAGCAGGACGGCGGCCACGGCGACCGGGACACCTCGCCGGACGGAACGGCTGATCCTCACGTGCTCTCCTCGACTCGATGCCCGTCCCGTCCGAGCTGGGGGACCGTGGCGGCTCGCCGAGCACCATAGTGACCGCCGTCACGGCGCCCTCCGCGACGTTCCGGTCCCCGGAAGTCCTGTTCGGACCGGGCGCGGGACGATGCGGAGGTGCCGTGGGGCGGAGACTCCTGGAGGACCGGTGATCGACGTCGAGCTCCCGCCCGGACCCGCCGCGGGCGCGCTCGCCCGGGGGTTCGCCGCCTGCCTGGCGTCGGTCACCGAGGTCCCCGTGGCGGAGCTGCCGCCCCCCGGGGACGACCTGGCGTCCGCCCTCGGTTCCTGGCGGACCTGGCTGGCCGGGCGTGGCTCGGGCCTGGTGCCCGTCGCCGACCCGGTGCGCTTCCAGTGGGCCGGGTGGTGGATCGCCGTCGTCGAGGGCCCGGACGGCGCGGCGGTGGCCGTGGTCGCGTTCGGCACGCCCCCGGGCGTCGTCCTCAGCCCGCAGGCACCCGCGCTGCTGGGCCGGGCCACCGCGGACCTGTGCATCCGTGAGGCGCACGCCGTCGCCTCGCTCGACCCGGTCCTGCACCGGCCGCCGGCCGGCGCGGACCTGCACGGCACCGTCGAGGGCCTCGCCGTGGCTCCGGCGGCCGAGGCCCCGATGCAGCTGCTGACGGTCGCGCGGGCCCGTGCCGGCCGCGGGCTGGAGGGCGACCGCTACGCCGCGGGAGCCGGCACGTTCAGCCCCCGTGCCGGGAGGCGTCCCGGGTACGACCTGACCCTGATGGCGGCCGAGGTGCTCGACGAGCTCGCCGCCGCCGGCCGGGGCCCGGACTTCGCGGGGACCCGGCGCAACGTCCTCACCCGCGGGCTGGACGTGAACGCGCTGGTCGGGCGGCGCTTCCGCATCGGTGACGTGCTGTGCGAGGGGCGCCGGCCGTGCGAGCCCTGCGTCCACCTCGACCGGCTCAGCGGCCCGGGGGTGCTGCGGCCGCTGATCCACCGCGGCGGCCTGCGGGCCGACGTCCTCACCGACGGGGAGATCCGCCTCGGCGCACCGGTCCGCACCGTCTGATCAGGGATCCAGGTCGCGGCCGGCGGCGGCCAGCACCGCCTCCCGCACCCGGTCGAGGGTGGGGGAGCGCAGTCGCCACTGCTGCCAGTACAGGACGACGTCCACCGCGGCGGCCGGGTCCAGCTCGACCAGTTCGGCGGGCAGCCCGCGGGCCTGGAGGTCGGGCACCATGCCCCAGCCCAGTCCGAGGCCGACCGCGGCGGCGTAGTCCGCCGAGGCGGGCACGAAGTGCACCGGCGGGGCGACGCCGGCGCCGGCCTGCGCGTGCAGGTAGCGGTGCTGCAGGTCGTCCTTGCGGTCGAAGACGACGACCGGGGCGCGGGCGAGCGCCTCCGGCGTGGGGCCGCCGGGGAACCAGCGCCGCGCGAAGCCGGGGGTGGCCATCGGCCGGTAGCGCATGCCGCCCAGGCGGGTGGAGGTGCAGCCGGGCACCGGGTCGGCGTCGGCGGTCACCGCCGCCATGACCGTGCCGGCGCGCAGCAGGGCGCTGGTGTGCTCCTGGTCCTCGCGGTACAGGTCGAAGCAGACCTCGCCGGCCAGCGGCGCCAGCGCGGGCAGCACCCAGGTGGCCATCGAGTCGGCGTTGACCGCGACGGGCAGCGTGGGCACGCGCTCGGGTGCGGGCTCCCCGCCGAGCTCGCGGGCGACGTCGGCGGTGAGGAGGTCGACCTGCCGGGCCAGCCGCAGCACCGCCTGCCCGGACTCGGTGACCTGCACCGGCTTGGTCCGCACCAGCAGGATCCGGCCGGTCGCGACCTCGAGGGCGCGCAACCGCTGGCTGACCGCCGACGGGGTGACGTGCAGCGCCCGGGCGGCGGCCTCCAGCGTGCCGCCGCGGACGGTCGCGTCCAGCGCCCTTAGCTGGCCCAGGTCCAGGTCCATGGACAGCGATGTTAACGATGCATCAGGATCATGAGCTGGACTGCACGGATCGCCGTTCCTACCGTCGACCGTGTGCTCACCACCCCCGCGCTGCTCGCCGTCGCGTCCGGGCTGGCGCTCGGCCTGGGGCTGATCGTCGCCATCGGCGCCCAGAACGCGTTCGTCCTGCGGCAGGGCCTCCGGCTCGAGCACGTGGCCGCGGTCGTGGCCGTGTGCGCCCTCTCCGACCTCGCGCTGATCGCCGCCGGTGTGCTGGGCGCCGGCGCGGCCCTGTCGCGGGTGCCGTGGCTCATCCCGGTGGTCTGCCTCGCGGGGGCGGCGTTCCTCCTCTGCTACGGCGTGCTCGCCGCCCGGCGCGCGCTGCGTCCCGGCGCGCTCCTGCCCGATGCCGCCGGCGCGCGCGCCGGTCTCGCGGTGACCGTCGGCACGTGCCTGGCGCTGACCTGGCTCAACCCGCACGTGTACCTGGACACGGTGGTGCTCCTCGGCTCCATGGCCGCCACGTACGGCGAGCACCGGTGGCAGTTCGCCGCGGGCGCCGGCCTGGGCAGCGCCGTCTGGTTCACCGGCCTCGGCTTCGGCGCCCGGCTGCTCCGGCCGGTGTTCGCCCGCCCGGTGGCCTGGCGGGTCCTCGACGGGGGCATCGCCGTGGTCATGTCGGTCCTCGCCGTCTCCCTGGCGGTCCGCGGCGTCGCCGGGGCCTGAGCCCGGCACGGGACGGGGCGCGGGCACCCGGGTGGCGGAGGGCGCCGGGGGAGGACGGCGCCGGTCGCAGGTATCACGAGCCCGGCCGGAGGACTCCGAGCACTCGCTGACCAGGACACGCCCACCCGACTCGTCGCGAAGGAGCCCGCCGTGCCCATCACGCCCGCCGACATCGAGGCCCAGCAGTTCCGCATCGTCTTCCGCGGCTACGACGTCGAGGAGGTCGACACCTTCCTCGACCGGCTGCAGCAGGCGTGCGGCGAGCCTGCCGAAGCGGCGCCGGACACGGCGCCCGACCAGCCGGTGCCGGCGGCGGACGGCGAGCGACCGCAGGACGACGAGGCGGCTGCCGCCCGGGCGCTGCGCACCCTCCTGCGGGCCGAGCAGATGGCCGACCAGGTGCTCGCCGACGCCGCTGCCGAGGGGGAACGGCTCGTCGCGGAGGGCCGGGCGGAGCGGGAGCGGATCCTGGCGGAGGCCCACGCCGAGCGGGCACGGGCCGAGGCGGAGCTGGTGGAGCACCGCCAGCGCGAGCTCGGCGTGCTGGCGGTGCGCCGCGCGGAGCTCCAGAGCGAGGTCGACCGGCTGGACGGCATCGAGCGCGAGGCCCGCACGTCGTTGCGGGAGTGGCTGCAGGACCACCTGGACCGGGTCGGCCCCGGCGTCCCGGTCGTGGGTGCGCAGCCGCCGTCCTCCATCCGGGCCACCGGCGAGCCCCGCCCCCGCGCGGCCTGAGCCGGGCTGCGGGCAGTTCCCCCGAGCCGGAGGGCCGCGTGGGGCAGCGGAGACCCTCCGCGTGCATCGGACCCGCGCACCTCGCCGTCCTGCGTGAGCTCGCCGCCCTGGCGGCGGCCGCGGTCCGCTACCCGCTCGGGTTCACGTCGGCGACCAACGGGGCCGCACTCCGGCTCCTCGGCGCGGGCGCCGAGCCGGCGGCCGGGCCGCTGACCACCCCGGTCGTCCTGGTCCACGGCTACGGCGGGAACCGGTCGAACTGGCTGCCGCTGGAGCTCGCGCTCTCCCGTGCCGGGTTCGTGCACGTGTACGCCATGCGGTTCAACCCGCTGACCACCGACGTCCCCCGCCTCGCCGCCCGCCTCGTCGACGACTGCCGCGGCGCGATGCGGCGGGCGGGCAGCGACCGGGTCCACGTCGTCGGCCACAGCCTGGGCGGTGTCGTGCTCCGCTGTGCCGCGGCGCGCCTGGGGCTCGACGCCGCCCTGGACCGCGGGGTCACGATCGCCACGCCGCACCGCGGGACGTCCGTGGCGCGGCTCGGGCGGGGCCGGGTCGCGGCCGAGCTCCGGCCCGGCTCGCCGCTGCTCCGCGCGATCGAGCACGCCCGGGGCTCGGCCACGGTCAGGTGGCTGTCGTACTGGTCGGACCTCGACCCGATCGTCCGGCCGTGGTCGGCCCTGTTGCCCGACTCCGTGCCCGGTGCCGTCAACATCGCGGTGCCGCAGGAGGGACACCTGTCCATCCTGCGCGCGCCCGCCCTCCTCACCGATCTGGTCCGGCGCCTGCGTCAGGCCGAGGTGCCGACGCCGTCGCCTGCGGCGGACCGGCTCCCACGGGTGGCGTGAGGGCCGTGGCTCCGTGGCTCGGCCGCGTCCACGTGCGTGACCCCGGCGACCGGTCCACCGGCCCCCACCACGCCGGGTGGCTCCGCCCCCCGTGGCGCTCGTCCGGGTCAGATCCGTGCCCGGGCCTCGGCCGTGTCCGGGTCGTAGGCGTAGATCCACCCGCTCGCGACGAGGGGGTCGGCGGCGGCCAGCCCCGCATCGCGCGCCGCCTGCTCGGGGCCGTCCGGCAGGTGGTTGACGTGCGCCCGGGCGTGGCTGATCTCCTGCAGCCGGGTGGTGCGCCCGATCCGCAGCGACTCGTACCGCCGCAGCGCGCGGGCCGGGTCCTGCGGGTCGTCGACGAGGCAGCGGGCCAGGACGGCGGCGTCCTCGATGGACTGCGCGGCGCCCTGGGCGAAGAAGGGGAACATCGGGTGGGCGGCGTCGCCGAGCAGCGTGACCGGGCCGCGGCTCCAGCGCTCCAGCGGCGCGCGGTCCAGCAGCGCCCACCTGCCCGGCGTGCCGGCCTGCCGGATGAGCTCCTGCAGGCGCGGGTCCCAGCCGGCGAACTCGGCGAGGAACTCCTCGACGGTCGCGGTGGCGCTCCAGGACTCGACGGTGAAGTCCCCGGCCGGGGCGAACGCCACGAGGTTGACCGCCTCCCCGCCGGAGATCGGGTAGTGCACCAGGTGGTGGCCGGGGCCGATCCACAGGGTCTGCGCGCGGCGGCGGGCGAAGTCGGGGGCGCGGTCGGCCGGCACGATGGCGCGGAAGGCCGACAGCCCCGAGTACGTCGCGGGCGACGGCTCGGTCACCACCCCTCGCACGGTCGAGTGCACGCCGTCGGCCCCGATGACGACGTCGGCCTCGGTGCTGGTGCCGTCGGCGAACGAGACCACCACCGCGTCGCCGTCCACCGCGACCGACGTGCAGCGCGCGCCCAGCCGCACCCGGTCGGCGGGGACGGCCGAGCCGATCGCGCGGAGCAGGTCGGCGCGATGCAGTGTGTAGGTCCGCTCGCCGTAGAGGCGCTCGCACGAGCCGGCCAGGTCCTCGGCGGACAGCACCCGCCCGTCCTCCCACCGGCGGAACTCCCAGCCCACGTCCAGCGGGACGGCGCGGTCGAGCAGCGCGTCCAGCACGCCCAGCCGGCGGAGCAGGCGCACGGCGTTGGGGGCCAGGACCAGCCCGGCGCCGACCTCCGTGAGCTCCCGGGCCTGCTCGTGGACGACGGCCGGCAGCCCCGTCCGGTCGAGGAAGGCGGCCGCCGCGAGGCCACCGATCCCTGCGCCGACGATGGCGATCCGGGGGGTGCCGGCGGACGTGGCGACCATGGTGTTCCGCTCCCTCTCGGCGATCCGGTGGCGCTGGCGGACAGCGGGCAGGACCTGCGGACCCGAGCCTGCCCTGCGGCGCAGCCCCGCGCCTCCCGATCGCGGCGTTGCCGCCCACGCGGATCGCCGCTGCCGCCCCCGCGGACCCCCGGCGCAGGAGTGCGCCGGGCGACGATCAGGAGGCCACCAGGGCCCAGACGGTCTTGGCGCGCCCGTCGCGGTACACGCCGTGGCGCACCGTGAGCCGGCTGACCATGTGCAGGCCCATGCCGCCCCGCTCGGCCGGCCGGTCGACGGCGACCGAGGGGACCCGCTCGGGAGCGGCGTCGGTGGCGATGACCAGCCAGCCGTCGGCGTGCCGGCACAGCTCGATCGACGCGGGCGGGGAGCCGTGCCGCAGGGCGTTGGACGCCAGCTCCTCGAGCACCATGACCACGTGGTCGGCGGTCTCGGCCGAGGCGCCGTCCGGGTCGCGGGTCAGGCACCGCCGCGCGCCGCGCCGGGCCGTGGCGAGCTGGCGCGGCTGGTCGAGGTCCCAGGCACAGCACTCCTGCGCCTCGGGCGCGGGGGAGGGCTCCCACGGGCGGGGCGGGGGAGAGGCGGGAGTGGACACGGTGCTCCGTTGCCGTTCCTGGGCGGTGCCGTTCCTGTTCCCCCTGCCGCGCGGGCCACACCTGCCGGTCGGTCCGTCGCGCACGGACCTCCCGGCGGCTCCCCCTTTCCGGGGGAGACGTCGCCCACGGGCGGCGTGGCACCCGCCGACGCCGGGCACGCGGTCGTCGGAGGCGGCTACCGTGGCAGGGCAGGCACTCGGCAACGACCCGGGCGGGTCGACGGCCACGACGGGGGGGAGCACGCGGTGGGCGGGGACGGAACAGTCGCGGCCGACACCGCCGACGCTGCCGTCGACGTCCAGGCGCGGGGGTTCCGGCACGACGCGCTGGTCTACGAGTCCCCCGACGAGCTGGTCGCGGTCGCCGCCCCCTGGCTGCTGGCGGGCCTGGCAGCCGGCGACGCCGCGGTGATCGCCGCTGCGCCGGAGACCGCCGGCCTGCTGCACGAGGCCGTCGGCGCCGATCCCCGGGTGACCGTGCTCGAGCGCCACGCCCTGTACCGCGCCCGCACGCCCACGGCCATCACGGCGTTCCGCCGCCTCGCCGACGAGCAGGCCGCATCCGGGCGGCGGGTCCGCGTCGTGGGCGAGGTCGACTTCGGCGCCAGCGACGCCGACCGCCGCGAGTGGCAGGCCTACGAGTCGGTCATCAACGCCGCGTTCGCCCCGCTGCCGCTGTGGGGCCTGTGTGTCTTCCGGGCGGACCTGCCCGAGCCGGTCCTGCGCTCGGCCCGGCACACCCACCCGCAGCTGGTCGGCCCCGGCGGGCGGGAGGCCAGCCCCGACTTCGTCGACCCGGCCACCTACCTGCGCGGCCTCCCGGTGCCGCCCGAGCCGCTGGAGGACACCCCGCCCGCGCTGGCCGACGACGACATCACCGACTACGCCGGCCTGCGGCACGCCGTCCGCCGGCTGCTTGCCGAGGTCGACGGGCCCCGCGACGTCCTCGAGGACTTCCTGATGGCCACCGACGAGATGACCTCCAACGCCGTACGTCACGGACGGGCGCCGGCCGGGTTGCGGCTGTGGACGGCGCCGGGCCGGCTGGTGGCCACCATCCGGGACTCCGGCCGCGGCTGGGACGACCCCTTCGCCGGCTACGGGCCGGCGCACGGTGCGGACCTCTCCCACGGCGGCATGGGCCTGTGGCTGGCCCGCCAGCTGTGCGACCACGTCGCCATCCGCCGCGACGAGCACGGCGTCAGCGTCCGGCTGTCCACCAGCTGGAGCTGACGCCCGCGGGGCGCGGGGCCGGCCGGCCGCACGCTCCGGTGCGGTCAGCGACCCGCCGCGCCGGTCGTGCAGGCGGGACAGCGGCCCAGTAGACGACCTCGGCCTCGTCGATCGCGTACCTCGCGTCGTCCGACGCCGTGAGGCACGGGCTGGCACCGACCGCGCGGTCGACGTCGACGATGGCGGCGCAGGACCGGCAGACGAGATGGTGGTGGTTGCACGAAGACGGGTGCGACGTCGTCCCGGCGGCTCCGCCGGGACGACGTCGCGCTGCTCGGCTAGTCCTCGACGCGGAACCCGATCTTCATCTCCACCTGGTAGTACGCGACGTCGCCGTCGGCCACCATGCCGCGGATCTGCTGGACCTCCAGCCACTCGATGTTCCGCACGGTCTGGGATGCCTTGCGCACCGCCGTGCGGATCGCGTCGTCGACGCTGGTGGGGGAACTGCCGACGATCTCGCTCATCCGGTAGACGTGGTTGCTCAACCCAACTCCTCAGGGAGGCAGCCCGGACGGCTGCGGGGGCTCCACCGTGGCAGATGGGTGCGCGGTCGGCCCCCCGGAACGGGACGGGGACACCGCGGTGACCGCCGCGATCCCCGCCGGGGGAGAGCGCACGTCCGGGCGGTCGTCCCCAGCGCGGGCGGGCCCAGGGCATTCGGTCCCGTGTCGTCCGGTCCCGCGCCCGTACACCTTGACCGCGCATGCGGGACGCGCTGGGCTGGCGGCCACCCCCTCCGCCCTGCGAGGTCCCCATGCCTCTCCCCGACGAGATCCCCGCTCCCCGGACCGGGGCGCCCGCTGCCGCGCCGGCCCGCGAGTCCGCGGCCCCGGTCCCCGACGACCGCCCGCCCGACGCCGTCACCGACGTGGTCGTCGTCGGCGGGGGCGGGGCCGGCCTGCCCACCGCACTGTTCAGCCGCTGGCTGGGCAACGAGGTCGTGCTGCTGGAGAAGGCCGACGAGCTCGGCGGCACCGCCCGCAAGGCGGCCTTCTGGTACTGGGTGCCCGCCAACGAGCCGATGCGCGCGGCGGGGATCGCCGACGAGGAGCCGGACTTCCTGCGCTACGTGGCCCGGCTGTCGCGGCCCGCCGCCTACGACCCGACGTCCCCGACGCTGGGCCTGTCGCAGTGGGAGTACGACACCTGCCGGGCCATCTACGCCAGCGCCTCCCCGGCGGCCGAGCTGCTGGCGCAGCGGGGGGCGCTGGAGTACCGGCACTGCGCCGAGGTGCCCGACTACTGGTCGGAGATCCCCGAGGACAAGGCGCCCACCGGGCGGGTCCTGGTGCCCCTCGGTGCGCGCGAGTCGATGTCAGACGGCGGTGCCGTCGCCGTCGAGTCCCTGAGCGCCGCGGCCCGCCGGGACGGCGTCGACGTCCGCACCGGTCACCGGGTGCAGCGCCTGGTCGTCCGGGACGGCGCGGTCGTCGGCGTGGAGGCGACCACGCGGGACGGCCGCACGCACCGCATCGCCGCCCGCAAGGCCGTCGTCTTCGCCACCGGCGGGTTCACCCACGACGTCGACCTGCGGCGCAACAACCTGCCCGCGGGCATCTACGGCGGGTGTGCGGCGACCACCAACGAGGGCGACTTCCTCGCCATCGCCGCGCCGCTGGGCGCCCAGCTGCGGAACATGAACTCCGCGTGGATGTGCCCGATCCCGCTGGAGCGGGCGGTCGCGCGTGACCCGGGCCTGATCGGCATGTTCTCCGTGGCCGGCGACTCGACGGTCTTCGTCGACAAGACCGGCCGCCGGGTGGTCAACGAGAAGCTGCAGTACAACGAGCTGGCCCAGACCTTCTCCACCTGGGACGGCGGCAGGGGCGAGTACCCGTACCTCGTGCTGGTGCAGATCTGGGACCAGCACAGCCAGGACCACTCGGCCAGCGACGAGTACGGCCGGCTGATCGTCCCGCCCGGCACCGACGACTCGCACGTCATCCGGGGGGAGACCCTCGAGGCCCTGGCCGACGCGATCGCCGAGCGGCTGCGCCGGTACGCGGCCGTGACCGGTGGGCTGGCCCTCGACGCGGACTTCGTCCCGACCCTGCGGCAGACCATCGCGCGCTTCAACGGGTTCGCCGAGCGCGGCGTCGACGAGGACTTCCACCGCGGCGAGAAGGCGGTGCAGCTGCTGTTCAACGGGCCGGTCGCCGACGAGCCCGGGCGGGCCAACCCGACCATGTGGCCGATCAGCGACCGCGGCCCGTACTACGCCGCCCTCGTCACCGGCGGCACGCTGGACACCAAGGGCGGGCCGCGGACCAGCCCCGACGGCCAGGTCCTCGACGACACCGGGACGCCGGTGCCCGGGCTCTACGGCGTCGGGAACTGCGTCGCCTCCGCCTCCGCCCAGGCCTACTGGGCCGGCGGGGCCACCCTCGGCCCGATCATCGCCCTCGCCCACCGGGCCGCCGAGGCCGCCGACCGGGAACCGACGCGGCAGCCGGCCGTCCTGAGCCCCGCGTGAGGGCCGGCTCCCACCGCTGATGGCACCGCGCTCGTGCGGTGCTGCGCACGGTCGTGCGGTGCTGCACGACCGCGAGAGCCGACACGACACCGCGAGAGTCGCGCGGATCGCCGGCGTCCGCGGCTCAGGCCGGGGCCGGGACGGCGCCCAACTGCACCATGAGGCCCAGGAAGTCGGCGGTGGTCCACCGCTCGATCACCTCGTCGCCCCGGAGCCGCATGATCGTGATGCCCTCGAACACGTACGGCCGGCCCGTGGCGGGCACTCCCATGAACTCGCCGCGGTGCTCGCCGGACACGGCGAACCGGCAGCTGTACAGGTCGCCGTCGACGAGGTGTTCGTGGAAGTCCAACTGCGGGTTGGGCCGCCCCGGCGCCCCCATGGCCGACCAGAAGCGCTCGTAGAAGGCAGTCACGGACGGCTTGTCCATCGGATCCGGCTCCATGCCGTGGAACCGCAGGTCCCGGGCGTACACCTCGAGGTAGCCCGGCAGGTCCCCGGCGTTCCACCGTTGCCGTGCCCGTTCGACCCGTTCGGCGGGAGAGGTCATGACTCCTCCTGCGTGACGTGCCCCCGCAGCCTCGCGGAGGACCCTGGCAGGCGGGTCCCGGCCGCCCCAGAGCCCTTCGTCCCGCCGGGGCGGGAGGGTGTGGCGGCGCTCCCGCACCCGCCGGCCTCACCGGTTGCTGTAGACCCGGCCCGGCGCGACGAGGACGGCGGTGCGCCGCTGCTCGGCCATGACCCGGTCGTAGGCGTCCCAGTCGTCGTGCCGGCCGCCGGCCGCGGTGAACACCGCGCGCAGCAGCAGCCGCAGCCGGTCGGCGTCGTCCAGCCACGGCTGCGGGTCGTCGGGCCCGGCCAGCTCCGCGCGCCCCTCCACCGTCGCCCACTCCCACCCGTGCCGGAACGTGAGGCTCAGCTGCGGCCGGGCGCGCAGGTTGGTCAGCTTCACCCGGCCGTAGGTCACGAAGCCGACCACCCGCTCGCCGGTCGCCGGGTGGGGGAGGAGCCCCGCGTTGACCACCGACGCCTGGACGGTGGCGTCGGCCCGCAACGTGGCGACGACCGCGAGGTGGTGCTCGCGCGCGGCGAGGGCGGCGACGTCGTCGAGGCCGGTCATGCCGTGCAGCGTCGCACCGATCCCGTCGCCGGGCGTGCCGCTGTCACCCCGCTCGTCCCGCGGCCGCGACGCGCTCGGCGACGAGGGCGGCGACCGCCTCGGGCCGGGACGCGGCGGGGCTGTGCCCGGAGGCCCACTCCACGGTCCGGGTGGCCCGCTGCGCCATCACCCGCTGCAGCTCCGGGTGCACCACCTCGTCGGCGGTGCAGACGACGAAGGTCGACGGCACCGTCCGCCAGGCGATGACCTCCGGCACCCCGCGGAAGACCGGTCGCGCGACCGGGCGCAGCCGGGCGGCGGCCGCCGCGGCGACGTCGGCCGGCGCGTCGGCGAACAGCAGCCGCGGGCCGAGCTCGGGATCCAGGCCCACCTCGTCACCGGACACCCGCACCGCCTCGCCCAGCCGCGTGTCCGGCAGCCCCTGCCCGGCGCGGGTCCGGCTGACCGACTCGCCCTCGTCGAGCTGGAACGCCGCGAGGTAGACCAGCTCGCGCACGAGCGGGTGCGCGCCCGCGGCGGTGATGACCGCCCCGCCGTAGGAGTGCCCGACCAGCACCGCGGGCCGGCCGAACCGGTCGAGGGCGTCGCGCACCGTCCGGGTGTCGGCGGCGAGGTCGGTCAGCGGCAGGTCGACCGCGACGCTGTCCACCCCCTGGGCAGCCAGCGCCGCGCGGACGGCGTCCCAGCACCAGGCGCCGTGCCAGAGGCCGTGCACGAGGACGGCGCCGGGGGTCGTCGAGGTCTACTCCACCCGAGCCAGTCTGCCCGTCGGCGTCCCCGGCCCGGCGACGCACGGGTGCCTGGGCAAGGCGGGTGCCGAGGAGGAGCCTTGACGCTCTTGGTGAGCCGTGTCACATTGACCCATGTCACTATGTCCGGACATGAGGACGGCAGAGGGCCCGATGTCCTCACGGCTGAGCGCTCCACCCGACGTCCAGGACTCAGCAGGTCAGCGGCCACCAGCCCGGTGGTCAACCCGACGAGGAGGCACGAATGAGGACCAGCCGTAGGTCGCTGAAGGTGGCGGTGGTCGTGACCGCCGCCGCCACGGCGCTGGCCGCGTGCAGCAGTCAGGGCGGAGCACAGAACGAGGGCGGTGGGGCCGCTGCGGAGGGCGAGAACTTCACCATCGCGATGATCACGCACGAGGCGCCCGGGGACACCTTCTGGGACAAGATCCGCGCCGGGGCCGAGGCGGCCGCCGCGAACCACAACATCACGCTGAACTACTCCAACGACCCCGACGCCGGCGAGCAGGCGACCCTCGTCCAGAACGCGGTCGACAGCGACGTGGACGGCATCGCCGTCACGCTGGCCTATCCCGACCAGGTCGGTCCGGCCGCGCAATCAGCCGCGGAGGGCATTCCGGTCGTCGCGTTCAACTCCGGGATCAACAACTACCAGGACTACGGCGTGTCGATGTACTTCGGCTCCAACGAGCAGCTCGCCGGCCGGACCGTCGGTGAGCGCATCGGCCAGGACGGCGGCGGCAAGGCGCTCTGCGTGATCCAGGAGCAGGGGCAGGTGGCGCTGGAGACCCGCTGTGCCGGCGTGGCCGAGGGCTTCCCCAACACCGAGGTCCTCTACGTGCAGGGGACCGACCTTCCCTCGGTGCAGCAGACGATCGGCTCCAGCCTCCAGACCGACCCGTCGATCACCCACATCGTCACCCTCGGTGCCCCGGTCGCCCAGGCTGCGCAGCAGGCCAAGTCGGACACCGGTAGCCAGGCGCAGGTCATCACCTTCGACCTGAACGCGGACGTCGCCCAGGCGATCCAGAACGGAGACATCGCCTTCTCGATCGACCAGCAGCCCTACGTCCAGGGCTACATGGCCGTCACGTCGCTGTGGCTGAACCTCACCAACGGCAACGACATCGGCGGTGGCCAGCCGGTCCTCACCGGTCCGTCCATCGTCGACGAGTCGAACATCGACGTGATCTTGCCGTACACGGAGAACAACACCCGCTGATCGCCACCCGGGGGGAGTCGGGTTTCCGGCTCCCCCCGCCCGTCCCGACTCCTCTGGAGCAGCCATGAGCTCATCCGTGGCGGCGAAGCCGTCCAACGCACCCCCGACCACGCCGCCGGGGCGCACCCAGCGGTCGCTGGTGTCCCGCGTCCTCGGCCGGCCCGAGGTCGGCGCGCTGGCGGCGGCGATCGTGATCTTCGCCTTCTTCTTCGCCGTGGCCCCGCCGTTCCGGACGCTGCCCGCGCTGGCGACGGTCCTCTACGCCTCCTCCACGATCGGCATCGTCGCGGTCGGTGTGGCACTGCTGATGATCGGTGGCGAGTTCGACCTGTCCGCCGGTGTCACGGTCACCACGTCGGCGCTGGCGTCGGCGATGATCTGCTACCAGTTCAGCCTGAACATGTGGGTCGGCGTCGTCGTCAGCCTGCTCATCGCGCTGGCGATCGGCTTCGTCAACGGCTACCTGGTGATGAGAACGGGGATCCCCAGCTTCCTCATCACGCTGAGCACCTTCTTCATCCTCCAGGGCGTCAACCTCGGCGTCACCAAGCTGGTCACCGGGACGGTCGCCACCCCCAACGCCAGCGCGCTGGACGGCTTCGACGCGGCGAAGGCGGTCTTCGCCTCCGACATCCCGCTGGGGTTCATGACCGTCAAGGTCACCGTGCTGTGGTGGCTGCTGTTCGTGGCCGTCGGCACCTGGCTGCTGCTGCGCACCCGCACCGGCAACTGGATCACCGCGGTCGGCGGCAACCAGGCCAGCGCCCGCGCGGTCGGCGTGCCGGTCCGCGCGACCAAGATCGGCCTGTTCATGGGCGTGTCGTTCCTGGCCTGGTTCCTGGGCATGCACCTGCTGTTCAACTTCAGCTCCGTGCAGGCCGGCCTCGGCATCGGCAACGAGTTCATCTACATCATCGCCGCGGTCGTCGGCGGTGCGCTGCTCACCGGCGGCTACGGCTCCGCCGTCGGCTCGGCGCTGGGCGCCTTCATCTTCGGGATGACCACCCAGGGGATCGTCTACGCCGGCTGGGACCCGAACTGGTTCCGCACCTTCCTCGGCGTGATGTTGCTGCTCGCCGTGATGGTCAACCTGTACATCAAGAACTACGCCGCCCAGAGGAGATGACGACGTGACAGACACCATCGCCGAACACGCCGCCCCCGACCTGCACAAGGGCGAGCCCCTCGTCGAGATGGAGGGCGTCGGCAAGGCCTACGGCGCCATCCGGGCCCTGGAGGGCATCAACCTCAAGGTGAACGCCGGCGAGGTGGCCTGCGTGCTGGGGGACAACGGCGCCGGCAAGTCCACCCTCATCAAGATCATCTCCGGGCTGCACCCGCACACCGAGGGCACGCTGAAGGTCGACGGCCAGGAGCGGCGCTTCGGCTCCCCGCGCGAGTCCCTGGACGCCGGCATCGCCACCGTCTACCAGGACCTCGCGGTCGTGGGGCTCATGGAGGTCTGGCGGAACTTCTTCCTCGGGTCGGAGATCCGCAAGGGCAAGTACCCCATGGCGCCGCTGGACATCTCGGCCATGCGCGAGATCGCCGACGCCGAGCTGCAGAAGATGGGCATCGTCGTCAAGGACATCAACCAGCCCATCGGCACCCTCTCCGGCGGCCAGCGGCAGTGCGTCGCCATCGCCCGGGCGGTGTACTTCGGGGCCCGCGTGCTGATCCTCGACGAGCCGACGGCGGCCCTGGGCGTCAAGCAGTCCGGGGTGGTGCTGAAGTACACCGCCGCGGCGCGGGACGCCGGTCTCGGCGTCGTCTTCATCACCCACAACCCGCACCACGCCTACCTGGTGGGCGACCACTTCATCATCCTCAAGCTCGGCCGCCGCGTGCTGGACAAGAAGCGCTCGGAGGTCACGCTGGAGGAGCTCACCACCGAGATGGCCGGCGGCCAGGAGCTGGCCGAGCTCAGCCACGAGCTCAAGCGCTGAACCGACCCGACGGCGCCCGCCCTCCCGGCACCCGGAGGGCGGGCGCCGTCGTCGTCCCGGGCGTCAGCCGGGGCGCACCGCCACCAGCTCGCGCGCGGTGGCCGCGGCGCGCGCGGCGGCCTGGCGGACGTCGAGCCGGCGGTGCCCGGCGGAGAGGATCTCGACCCCCCACGGACCGGCCCACCCGGCGGCGCGCAGCGCGGTGATCGCGCCGGGCAGGTCGAAGTCCCCCTCGCCGCAGTAGCGCCGCCGGTCCACGGTGTCCTCGAACAGCGTCCCCGCCGGCGTGCTGTCGGCGTCGTCCAACTCCACGCCGACGATCCGGTGCAGCGGGAGCGACGCGAGCTCGGCCGGCGGCGTGCCGGCGCGCTCGACGTGCCAGACGTCGACGACGACCCCGCCGGCGGGGTGGGCGGCGTCCTCCACCAGTCGCAGCGCGTCGTGGACGGTCGCGACGTCGGTCCACGGCAGGAACTCGATGCCCAGGCGTGCTCCGGCGTCGGCGGCCTGGGCGGCCAGCCGGGCGAACTCGGCCGCTCGGCGCCCGCCGTCCCCCGGCGCGTCGCCGGCGTCGGGGGTGACCTTGAGGTGCCGGGCGCCGAGTGCCTCGGCGGCCCTGAGCAGGAACCCGCGCAGCTCGTCCGACGCCGCCCGCTCGGGCCCGCTGCTGCACCAGCCGGGGAGGCCCTCCAGCTCCAGGTGGACCAGGCCGTTGTCGGCCAGGATCGCCCGGATGCCGGGGAAGCCGTGCTCCCGCTCGGCGACGGCCAGGTCGACGGCGAGCACCCCGAAACCGGTGAACCCCGCGGCGGCCGCCGCCTCGATCCGCTCCCGCAGGGGCACCGGGCTGCGCCAGTCCGCCCGGGACGGCGCGGCGTCGCCGGCCGTCGTCCAGCACGTGGCCAGCAGCTCGTCCATCGCTAGAGGGCGCCGGCGTGCCGCTCGGCCTGGGCGGTGAGCTCGGCGTCGAGTGCCGCCGGCGACCAGCCCTCCTGCAGGGCGCGCCACACGAGCTCCGCCTGGGTCTCAGGCGCCAGGCCGCCGATCGGCTGGTCGCGGTCGAGGTTGGTGGGGAAGGCGTAGCCCTCGGCGGAGGCGGCGACGGCGTTGCGCAGGGCGCGCTCGTCGGCGCCGGCGGCCCGCTGCTCGAGCAGGCCCGGGTAGAGGGCGCGGACCATCGCCGTCCGGTCGACGGTCTCCATCGCGCGGCCGAAGGCGGAGGAGACCTGCAGCAGGTTGGCCATGCGGCGCACGCCGGCCGACCGGTTGGTGCCCGCGCCGTGGAACAGCGCCGGGTTGAAGAAGGCGGCGTCGCCCTTGCGCAGCGGCAGCTGCACGAAGTGCTCGTCGAAGTAGGCGGTGAACTGCGGCTGGTGGAAGGCGACGTACCCGGGGGCGTACTTCTGCGAGTGCGGCAGGTACATCGTGGGGCCGGTCTCCACGGGCATGTCGCAGTGCGCCACCGCACCCTGCAGCGTCATGACGGGGGAGAGCCGGTGCACGTGCGCGGGGTAGGCCAGCGCCTGCTCCTCGGACATGAAGCCCAGGTGGTAGTCGCGGTGCGCGACCTGCGCCCTGCCGCCGGGGTTGACCACGTTGACCTGGCTGGTGACCTGGTAGCCACGGCCCAGCCACGCCTCGGAGACCAGCGCGAGGACGTCGTTGCCGTAGTACTCGGCGAACAGCCGCGGCTCGCGGACGGCGAACTTGTCCAGCGCGCCCCAGACGCGGTCGTTGGCGCCGGGGGTGGCGAAGTGGTCCCCGCCGACGACGCCGGCCGCCTTCTGCTCGGCGATCAGCGCCTCGAAGACCGCGGTGGCGCGGTCGACGACTCCGGTGTCGGGGAAGGCGCCGGCGAAGACGACGATCCCCGGCCCGTCGGCCAGCGCGCGGGCCAGCTCGGCCTGCACCTCCCGGCGTCCCCCGGGGGTGGCGACGGCGTCGCGCAGCCGCGCGCCGTAGACGAGGACGTCCTGCCGCACCTCGTCGGCGGTGGGGTACTCGGCCGGGTCGGTGGTCGTCTCGACGACGGCGCGGAAGTCCGCCAGGCGGCAGTCCTGCGCGGTGAACCAGCCGGGGGTGCGTCGGGTGAGGGAGGCGGTCACGGGAGCGTCCTTCCTGAGCGGGGGCTGCAGACGAGCCTGACGGGTCGGTGATCCCGCATCAACCTCGCCCTTCCCTCATCTCCCCCTCAGACTGGGCCGGTGCCGCACCCGTACCCCATCCGCGAGATCGCCCGCCAGGCGGGCCTGTCCGAGGCCACCGTGGACCGCGTGCTCAACCGGCGCGGCGGCGTCCGGCAGAGCACGGTCGACGAGGTGCACCGGGCGATCGCCGACCTGCACCGGCAGCGCTCGCAGGTGCGGCTGAGCGGGCGGACCTTCTTCCTGGACGTGGTCGTCGACGCACCCGCCCGGTTCTCCGCCGCCGTCCGAGCCGCGCTGGAGTCGCAGCTGCCGCTGGTCCGCCCGGCGACCTTCCGGGCGCGCTTCCACCTGGCCGAGTCCCCGCCGGTCGCCGAGCTGGTCGCCACGCTCGACGGCATCGCGCGGCGCGGCTCGCAGGGCGTCGTCCTCAAGGCCCCGGACTCCCCGCTGGTCGCGGTGGCCGTCGAGCGGCTGGCCGAGGGAGGCATCCCGGTCGTCACGCTGGTGACGGACCTGCCGACCAGCCGCCGCGTGGCCTACGTCGGCCTGGACAACCGCGCCGCCGGGGCCACGGCCGCCTACCTGCTCGACCAGTGGCTCGGCGACGACGACGGCGCGGTGCTGGTGACCCGGGGCACCGGCACCTTCCGCGGCGAGGACGAGCGCGAGATGGGCTTCCGCGCGACGCTGCGGCAGCTTCGCCCCGGCCGCCGGCAGGTCGACCTGGTCGACGCGAGCGGGGACGACGCGGTGCTGCGCGGGCTGGTCGGCGACGCGCTCGCCGCCGACCCCGGCATCGCCGCCGTCTACTCGCTGTACGCCACCGGCGGCAACGCCGCGACGGTCGCGGCCTTCGCCGACGCCGGGCGCGGCTGCCGCGCCTTCGTCGCCCACGACCTGGACGCCGAGAACCTCGCGCTGCTGCAGGCCGGCCGGCTGTCGGCGGTGCTGCACCACGACCTGGCCCTCGACCTGCGCCGCGCCTGCCACGTGGTGATGCAGGCCCACGGCGCGCTGCCCGGCGCGCCCCGCTCCTGGCACTCCGGCGTCTCGGTGGTCACGCCGCACAACATCCCCGTCGAGGTGCTGTCCGCGCCGGCCCGCTGAGGGGAACTCGAGGGCTCCGCGTCGTTGACGGGGTCGTGGCGGCGGCCACAGCCTTGACCCCGGCACGGCCGGCACCGGCCGGCCGGACACGGAGTCGAGGAGGCGTCGTGACGCTGGACGTCGGGGTCATCGGGGTCGGCATGATCGGCCAGGAGCACGTCCGCCGCCTGGACGGCGGCCCCGGGGGCAGCCGCGTCGTGGCCGTCGCCGACGCCGACGCCGGGCGCGCCGCCACCGTGGCCGGGCAGCTGCCCGACGCCAAGGCGCTGCCGACGGGCGAGGAGCTGATCGCCTCCGACGCCGTCGACGCCGTCGTCGTCACCTCGTGGGGCCCCACGCACGAGCCCTACGTGCTCGCGGCCGTCGCCGCCGGCAAGCCGGTGTTCTGCGAGAAGCCGCTGGCCACCAGCCAGGACGCCTGCCGGCGCATCGTCGACGCGGAGGTCGCCGCCGGGCGCCGGCTGGTCCAGGTCGGGTTCAACCGGCGGTACGACCCGGCGCACCGGGCGCTGAAGCAGGCCCTGGACGGCGGTGCGATCGGCGCGCCGCTGCTGGTGCACTGCGCGCACCGCAACGCCTCGGTGCCCCCGCACTACACGCGTGACATGTCGATCGCCGACACCGCGATCCACGAGATCGACGAGCTGCGCTGGCTGCTGGGGACCGAGATCGCCGCCGTGCGGGTGCTCACCCCGCGCAGGAGCAGCCGCGGCGGGGAGCTGCAGGACCCGCTGCTGGTGCTGTTCGAGATGGCCGACGGCGTGCTGGTCGACGTCGAGGTGTCGGTCAACGTCCACTACGGCTACGAGATCCGCTGCGAGGTGTCGGGGGAGACCGGCACCGTCGAGCTGGCCGACCCCGCGCCGGTGACCATCCGCCGCGAGGGCGCCGTCGCCGGTCTGGTGCCGGCCGACTGGCGCGAACGCTTCGCCCTCTCCTACGACGTCGAGCTGCGCGAGTGGGTCGACGCCGTCGCCGGCGGGCGGTCGCCGCAGGGGCCCGGCGCCTGGGACGGCTTCGTCGCGCAGGTCGTCTCCGACGCGGCGCTGCAGGCGCTGCACACCGGAGCCCGGGTCGCGGTCGAGCTGCCCCCACGGCCGGACCTCTACGCCCCCGCCTGACCACCGGGCCCGGGCCCACCCCCCACACGAGAGGCTCAGCATGCGCATCGGACTCATCGGTCTCGGCAGGATCGGGGCCTTCCACGCCGGCACGCTGGTCGGCATCCCGGCGGTCGAGTCCCTCGTGGTGACCGACCTCGTGCCCGACCGGACCAAGCAGGTCGTCGACCGCCACCGGGCCGACGGCGTCGAGGGCGTCGACTCCCTGGCGGCGCTGCTCGGCTCCGGCGTCGACGGGGTGGTCATCGCGGCGGGCACCGACGCGCACCCCGAGCTCGTCCTCGCCTGCGTCGAGGCCGGGCTGCCGACGCTGTGCGAGAAGCCGGTCGCGCAGACCGGCGCGGCCGGCGCGGAGCTGCTGCGCCGGCTGGAGGGCTCCACCGTGCCGGTCCAGATCGGGTTCCAGCGCCGCTACGACGCCGCCATCGCCGCGGCCCGGGCCGCGGTCGCCGGCGGCGAGCTCGGCTGGGTCACCACGGTGCGCTCCACCACGCTGGACCCCGAGCCCCCGCCGCCGGAGTACATCGCGGTCTCCGGTGGCATCTTCCGCGACTGCGGCGTGCACGACTTCGACGCCGTCCGGTGGGTGACCGGCCAGGAGGCCGTCGAGGTCTACGCCACCGGCAGCAACCAGGGCGCGGACTTCTTCCGCCGGTACGGGGACGTCGACACCTCCGCGGCCGTCGTGACCTTCGCCGGCGGCGCCCTGGGGATCGTGTCCAACACCCGCTACAACGCGCGCGGCTACGACGTGCGGCTGGAGGTCCACGGCTCGCGCGACAGCGTCGCCGCCGGCGTCGACGACGGGTGGCCGATCCGCGCCACCGAGCCCGGCGTCACGTTCCCGGCCGGCCCGCCGCACCGCTTCTTCATGGACCGCTTCCAGCCGGCCTTCCGGGCGCAGTTCGAGACCTTCCTCGAGGTCGTCGCCGGCGACCGCCCCTCGCCGTGCACGGTCGCCGACGGGCTGGAGGCCGACTGGATCGCCGAGGCCTGCGCCCGGTCGCTGGCCGAGCACCGGCCGGTGCGGATCGACGAGGTGCGCCTGGCATGAGCGGCCCGCCCGGGCGCGGTCCTCGTGATCATGGTGTCGTGACCACTCCGAAGCACGCAGCGGTGGTCACGACGCCATGATCACGATGACGGGAATCCGCTGACCACACCTTCACGGCGGGGCCGGCCCGGGCACGCTCCCCCCTCGGGGTCATTGGCCGGGGCACCTTGAAGCGCTTCACTGGCGTCGTGGACCGCACCAGCAGGTCGCCGCGGTGTCGTGGGAGCGGGCGGCCGTGACCGCCTCGAACCGCGCGCGGCGTCCGCGGCTGCAGGACGTCGCCGATGAGGCCGGCGTCTCGGCGGCGACGGCGTCCCTCGTGCTGCGCGGGGCGCCCGGCCCGAGCGGCGCCACGCGGGAACGGGTCCTCGGCGCGGCGGGCCGCCTGGGGTACCGCCCGGACCGGGCGGCGAGCCTGCTGGCCCGCCGGCGCAGCGGGTTGATCGGGATCGCCATGGACGTCCGGAGCACCTTCCACGCCCAGCTGGTCGAGGACGTCCACGAGGCCGCCGAGGCGCACGGCTACGACCTCGTGCTCAGCACGGTCACCCGGACCCGCGACGAGCGCCGGGCGGTCGAGACGCTGCTGGACTCGCGGTGCGAGGCGCTGCTGCTGCTGGGGCCGGACGCGCCCGCCGCCCGGCTGAGCGCGCTGGCCCGGCAGCTGCCGGTGGTCGCCGTCGGCCGGCCGGTGTCGGCCGAGGGCGTCGACGTCGTCCGCGCCGCCGACGACGACGGCGTGGCGCAGGCCGTGGAGCACCTGGCCGACCTGGGGCACCGGCGCATCGCCCACGTCGACGGCGGCCGCGGGCCGATCGCCGCCGCCCGGCGGCGGGGCTACGAGCGGGCGATGCGCCGCCGGGGCCTCGGGGAGCACGTACGGGTCGTGGGCGGGGACGCCGGCGAGGGGGCCGGCGGCCGCGCGGCGGCGCCGCTGCTCGGCTCCGACGTGCGTCCGACGGCGGTGGTGACCTACAACGACGCCTCCGCGGTCGGCCTGCTCGACGCCCTGCTGCGCGCCGGTGTCGACGTGCCGGGGGAGGTCTCCGTGGTCGGGTACGACGACAGCCCGCTCTCCCGGCTGGCGCACATCGACCTGACCACCGTCAGCCAGGACTCCCCGCAGATGGCCCGGCTCGCGGTGGGGGCGGTGGTCGAGCGGCTCGACGGCGGCCGCACCGACCGGCGCGAGGTCGTCGTCCCGCCGCACCTCGTCGTCCGGGGGACGACGGGGCCGCCGACTTCGTCCTGACAAAGTCTTGACGGTGACACCGGTCACCCCCCACGCTGGCGTTTGAAGCGCTTCAAAGCCCCGCGCGTCGATCCCGACGCCCTCGCCGCCCACGCGCCCGCGGAGACCGCCATGGCCAGCCTCGCCACCGAGCTCGACTACGACCCGTTCGCCCCCGACTTCTACACGTCCGACCCGTTCGCGGTGTACCGGCGCATGCGGGACGAGGCGCCGGTCTACTGGAGCGAGCGGTGGGGCTGGTACGCCCTTACCCGCTTCGAGGACGTGCGCGCCGCCGCGCTCGACGCGGAGACCTTCCTCAGCTACGAGGGCATGGACATCGACGACAGCCGCCTGGAGCAGGTGCCGCCGGGGTCGATCGGCAGCATGGACAACCCCCGGCACGACCAGGTCCGCTCGGTCGTGCAGCCGTACTTCCTGCCGCGCCGGATCGCCGAGCTGGAGGACGGCATCCGCGCGGTGGTGCGCGAGCTGGTCGCCTCGTGGCGGGACCGCGGCGCCGTGGACCTCGCCCAGGAGCTGGCCTGGCCGATGCCGTTCGACGTGTTCTTCCACCTGATGGGGCTGCCGAGCCGGCACGCGCCGGACCCGGTGGAGCGGACGCGGCGGGAGCAGCTGGAGCACTGGACCCACGAGCTCAAGGACCGGGTGCCCGGCACGCCGCACCTGACCCCGGTCGCGCGGGCGGCCACGGCCGGCGTCCAGCAGTTCTTCATCGACCTGCTCGACGACCGCCGCCGCAGCGCGCGCGACGACCTGGTCACCCGGTTCGTGCAGGCCGACATCGACGGAGTGCCGTTCGTGGAGGACCGGGTCACGCCGGACTCCGAGGTCAGCGGCCTGATGATGATCCTGTTCCTGGGCGGGGTGGAGTCCACCGCCGGACTGACCGGCACGCTGTTCAAGCTGCTGGCCGAGAACCCCGACCAGCGCGCGCTGCTGCAGCAGGACCCCTCGCTGATCCCGAACGCCGTCGAGGAGGCCCTCCGCCTCATCACGCCCCTGCAGCTCACCGCCCGGACGACGTCGCGCGAGGTGACCCTGCACGGGGTGACCATCCCCGCCGGCGGCCGGGTCGTCCTCGTCCCGGGCGCGGCCAACCGCGACGAGCGCCAGTTCCCGGACCCGGACCGGTTCGACGTCACCCGGCCCCGGGCCCGGCACCTGGGCTTCGGGGAGGGCGTGCACGGCTGCCTCGGCGCCCCGCTGGCCCGCCTGGAGGCCCGGATCGCGCTGGAGGAGGCGCTCCCGGTGCTGGGCGACTACGAGCCGGCCGGCCCGCCGGGGTTCTACCCGAGCTCGCCGAACATGTACGTCTGGAAGTCCCTGCCGGTCACCTTCGGCCCCCGGGGTGCCGACGGGCGCCGCCCGCACGTCGAGGAGGTGCACCACCGGACGACCTCGGTCACCCTCGCCACCTCCGAGTTCGAGGTGTCCGCGCGCGTGGTCGCCAAGCGGCAGGCCGCCGACGGCGTCGTCACGCTGGCGCTGCGGGAGGCCGGCGACGCCCCGCTCCCGCGCTGGGAGCCCGGCGCCCACGTCGACCTCGTCCTCGACGGGGCGCCCACCCGGCAGTACTCGCTGTGCGGCGACCCCGCCGACCGCTCCCAGTACCGGCTGGGCATCCTGCGCGACCCGGCCGGCCGCGGCAGCTCGCTGTTCGTGCACGACCGCCTGCAGGAGGGCGACACCGTCCGGGTGCGCGGGCCGCGGAACAACTTCCCGCTCGTCGACTCACCCCGCTACCTGTTCGTCGCCGGCGGCATCGGCATCACGCCGATCCTGCCGATGATCCGCGCCGCGGAGGCCGCCGGCGCCGACTGGGAGCTGGTCTACGGCGGGCGCCGGCGGGCGTCGATGGCCTTCCTCGGCGAGCTGGCGCGGTACGGCGGCCGGGTGACGGTCTGCCCGCAGGACGAGGTCGGCCTGCTCGACCTCGACACGCTGCTGCGCGAGCCGCGCCCCGACACGCGGGTCTACTGCTGCGGCCCGGAGCCGCTGCTCGCGGCGGTCGAGCAGCGCTGCGCGGCGTGGCCGGCCGGGTCGCTGCACGTCGAGCGGTTCACGGCCAGGCCGCTGACCGAGCCGGTGCGGTCGGACACCTTCGAGGTCGTCCTCGCCCGGAGCGAGCTCACCCTGCCGGTGGCGCCGGACCGCTCGATCCTCGACGTGGTGGAGGCGGCCGGTGTGGGCGTCCTCTCCTCGTGCGCCGAGGGCACCTGCGGCACCTGCGAGACCACCGTCCTCGACGGCGTCCCCGACCACCGCGACTCGGTGCTGAGCAGCGAGGAGCGGGCGGCCGACGACTGCATGATGATCTGCGTCTCCCGGTCGACGACGCCGCGCCTGGTCCTCGATCTCTGAAGAGCACCCCTCACCCGACCGAGGAGACCGCCATGACCCCCGCCCGCACCGCGATGGAGTACGACCCCTTCAGCCCGGAGTTCCAGGCCGACCCCTATCCCGTGTACCGGTGGATGCAGGAGGAGGCGCCGGTCTTCCACAGCGAGAAGTGGGGATGGTGGGCGCTGTCCCGGTACGAGGACGTCCGCGCGGCCGCGACCGACCCGGACACGTTCCTCAGCTACGAGGGCATCGACATCGACGACACCGCCAAGGACCAGAGCGGGCCGGGCTTCCTGCCCGACGTCGACAACCCGCGGCACGACCCGGTCCGCCGCGTGGTGCAGCCGCACTTCCTGCCACGGCGCATCGCCGCCAAGGAGGACGCCATCCGGGACGTCGTCCGCGGCCTGGTCGACACCTGGCGCGACCGCGGGCACGTCGACCTCGCCCGGGAGCTGGCCTGGCCCATGCCCAACGAGGTCTTCTTCACCGTGCTGGGCCTGCCCAGCGCCCGGGAGGAGGGCCGGGCCCAGCTCGACCGCTGGGTGCACGAGCTCAAGGACCGCCGTCCGGGCGACCCCAGCCTCACCCCGGTCGCCAGGGCCGCCACCGAGGGCATCCGGGACTACTTCATCGCCCTGCTGGAGGACCGCCGGCGCGCCCCGCGCGAGGACGTCGTCACCGCGCTGGTCCAGGCCGAGATCGACGGGGTGCCCTTCGCCGACGAGCACCTGACGCCGGCCTCGGAGATCCTCGGCCTGATGATGGTGCTCTTCCTGGGCGGGGTGGAGTCCACGGCGGGGCTGACCGGCACGCTGTTCAAGCTGCTGGCCGAGAACCCCGACCAGCGCACGCTGCTGCGGCAGGACCCCTCGCTGATCCCGACCGCGGTGGAGGAGGCGATCCGCCACTCCAGCCCGCTGCAGCTGGTCGGGCGCACCACGTCCCGCGAGGTCACCCTGCACGGCGTGACCATCCCCGCGGGCGGGCGGGTGGTGCTCGTCTACGGCGCGGCCAACCGCGATCCGCGCCAGTACGCCGACCCGGACCGGTTCGACGTCACCCGCGGCAGGGTGCGGCACCTCGGCTTCGGCGAGGGCCGGCACGGCTGCCTCGGTGCGCCGCTGGCCCGGCTCGAGGCGAGGGTGGCCCTGGAGGAGGCGCTGCCGGTGCTGGGCGACTACACGCTCGCCGGGCCGCCGGTCCGCTACCGGACCACGCCGAACATGTACGTGTGGGACTCCCTGCCGCTGTCCTTCGCCGTCCCGGGGTGAGCGGGGGCGTCAGCGGGGCGGGGCGGTGGTGCTCCGGACGACCAGCCGCGGCGGCACCACGAGCTCGCGCTGCTCGACGGGGACGCCGTCGAGCCGGTCGAGGGCCCGCTGCACGGCCAGCGTGCTCAGCCGCCCGACGTCCTGGGCGACGGAGGTGAGGTCGACCGAGGAGAGCCGGGCGATCCGGCTGTCGTCGTAGCCCACGACGCTCACGTCCCCGGGCACCGTGCGCCCCGCCCGGCGCAGGACGTCGAGCAGGCCCAGCGCGCAGCGGTCGTTGAAGGCCGCGACGGCTCCCGGGAGGGGGCCGGCCAGCAGCGTGCGCGCGGCGGCCGCGCCGTCCTCCTCGGTGAGCCCGCCGGGCACGATCCGCGGCTCGAGGCCGTGCCGGCGCGCCGCCTCGCGGTACCCCCGGCGCCGCTCGGCCGCGCCCGGGGCGCGCCCGCCGTCGACGTGCACCACCTCGCGGTGGCCGAGGGCCACCAGGTGGTCGACCGCCAGCCGCGCGCCCTCGTCGTCCGCGGTCCGGACGACGTCGACCGCGGCCGACCGCACCGAGCGCGCGACCACCACGACCGGCAGGCGCTCGGCGAGACCGGCGAGCTGTGCGCTGGGCGAGGAGGGGCCGAGCAGGACCAGCGCCTCGCAGCGGTCGCGCAGCAGTCCCTCGACCGCCCGCTGCTCGCCGCGGCCCGGCGTCACGGCGCTGAGGGCCAGCTCGTACCCGGCCCGCTCGGCGGCGGCGTAGAGCCCGGTCAGCAGGTCGCCGTGGAAGGCGTGCTGCACCCCGAAGACGACGCCGATCAGCCGGCTGCGGGAGCTGCGCAGCAGGCGGGCGCGGCTGTCGGGCCGGTAGCCGATCTCCTCGGCGGCGCGCCGCACCCGCTCCCGGGTCGCGGTGCTGGCCCCCGGGGCGTCGCGCATGACGATCGAGACCAGGGCGGTGGAGACCCCGGCGCGGGCAGCGACGTCGGCGAGGGTCGGCCGCCGGTCGGGGCCCGTGGAGGACACCCGGCGAGCGTAGCCCTGACAGCTAGAACGTTCTAGCGCGATCCCCTTGACGAGGGAGAGTGACGGGGGCCACGCTGGCAAGGACCTAGAACGTTCTAGCCGAGGGAGTCCGGGATGGCTGGCGAGACCGTGGGCGTGGCCCTGATCGGATCGGGACGCATGGGCGCCTTCCACGCGCAGACGGTGGCCCTGCGCCTGCCGCGGGCGCGGCTGGTCGCGGTGGCCGACCCCGCACCCGGGGCGGCGGAGCGGCTGACCGGGGCGCTGGGCGCGGGACGGGCGTACACCGACCTGGCGCAGGTCTGGGCGGACCCGGAGGTCGACGCCGTGGTGATCGCCGCCCCCGCGCGGTCGCACGCCGACCTGGTCGTGGCCGCCACCGCCGCGGACCGGCACGTGTTCTGCGAGAAGCCGATGGCGGTCACGCTGCCCGACGCCGACCGGGCGATCGACGCCGCGCGCGCCGCGGGCGTCGTCCTGCAGGTGGGGTTCAACCGGCGGTTCGCCGCGGACTGGCGGGCCGCCCGCGCGCTGCTCGACGCCGGCACGCTCGGCACGCCGCGGCAGCTGCGCTCGCTGACCCGCGACCCGGGCGGCTTCGACCCCTCGCGGGTGCTGCCGGACACGATCTTCCTGGAGACGCTGATCCACGACTTCGACACGCTGCGCTTCCTCAACCCCGGCGCCGAGGCCGTCGAGGTGTACGCCACCGCCGACGCGCTGGTGGAGCCGTCGTGGCGGGACCGCGGGCTGCTGGACACCGCCGTCGTGCACGTCCGCTTCGACAACGGCGCCATGGCGGTCGCCGAGGCCTGCTTCGAGGCCGCCTACGGCTACGACGTCCGCGGGGAGGTGCTCGGCTCCGGCGGCCTGGCCACGATGGGCGACGGCCGCCGCACCGGGATGGTCTTCTCCGGCTCCGCCGGCCGGCTGGTCGAGACCGTGCGCAGCGACCAGGAGCTCTTCCCCGAGGGCTACACCGGCGAGCTGGCCGCGTTCGTCGACGCCGTCCGCACCGGCACGCCGGCCCCCGTGACCGGCGAGGACGCCCGGGCGGCCCTGGCGATCGCCCTCGCCGCGGCGGAGTCGGTCCGCGCCGGCCGCCCGGTCCGCATCGACGAGGTCGAGAAGTGACCGCCTACCGGCTGGCCGCGTCGGCCGAGATGCTCTTCCTCGACCTGCCGTTCGCCGAGCGGGTGCGGCGCATCGCCGACGCCGGCTGCGAGGTCGAGATCTGGGACTGGACGGTCCAGGACGTCGACGAGCTGGCCGCCACCGGGGCGACGTTCTCGTCGATGACCGGTTACGTCACCGGCACCCTGGCCGACGCCGACGGCGCGGAGGAGCTGCTGAAGACGGCCGAGCAGTCCCTGACCGTCGCCGAGCGGCTGGACTGCCCGCGGCTGAACGTGCACGGCACCGGGCTGGACGGCCGCGGGCTGCCGGTGGTGCCGAGCGAGGTCGTGACCCCGGCGATGTGGCTCACCGCCGCCCGCACCCTGGAGCGGCTGGCGGCGCTGGGGGAGCGGGCCGGGCGGGTGTTCACCCTGGAGAACCTCAACACCGCCGTCGACCACCCGGGCACGCCGTTCGCCCGCGCCGCCGACACGATCGCGCTGGTGGAGGCGGTGGGCAGCCCGCACCTGCGGCTCAACCTCGACCTCTACCACGCGCAGATCGGCGAGGGGAACCTCGTGCAGCTGGTGGAGCGGGCGCTGCCGCTGGTGGGCGAGATCCAGGTGGCCGACGTCCCGGGCCGGTGCGAGCCGGGCACGGGGGAGATCCACCACCCGGCGATCGCCGCCGTCCTCGACCGGCTCGGCTACACCGGCGTCGTCGCCCTGGAGGGCTGGGCGTCGGGCGACCCGGCCGTGGCCCTGGACCGGTTCCGCGCCGCCTACACCCGCTGACCCGCGCGCGCCCGTGCCCTGCCCACCACCGTGGGCAGGGCACGACGTCCTGCCCGGCGCTGGCCCTCACGGGATGCTCGTGCTCTGCCCCGCAC
>NZ_JBJGYT010000008.1:0-167722 GCF_054050135.1 Geodermatophilus sp. SYSU D00705
GGTTCTCGGCCCCGTCCAGGGCACCGCCCCGAGCGTGCGAGGGGTGGGGAGGACGGGGTCAGCCCTCGGTTCTCGGCCCCGTCCAGGGCACCGCCCCGAGCGTGCGAGGGGTGGGGAGGACGGGGTCAGCCCTCGGTTCTCGGCCCCGTCCAGGGCACCGCCCCGAGCGTGCGAGGGGTGGGGAGGACGGGGTCCTTTCTCATGCGGGTGAGCCGTCGTCCCGGCGGGTGCGGCGCTCGAGCTCGCGCAGGAACTCCGGGTCGTCGTCGGGCGCCAGCGGAGGGCCGCTGCGCGTCGGCCGCGGCCGAGGAGGCCGCATCGCGGGCCGCACACCCCTCCCGCCGGGCCCACCCGTCGGCGTCGCGCGCAGGACGAGCACCACCACGGCGACCACCAGAACCAGCACCACCAGGAACGCCATGGCGATCTCCCCCTCCACCGAGTCGAGCCCGAGTGCACCCCACAGTACGTCCGCGGCGATACTCGACCGCGGCACTGGAGCGCCGCGGGAGGGGAGAGCGCCATCGACGCCGTCGACCGGCAGCTGATCGACCTGCTCGGCGCGAACGGGCGGGCCAGCTACGCCGAGCTCGCCCGCCAGGTGGGGCTCTCCGCACCGGCCGTGCACGAGCGCGTCGGCAAGCTGGAGGCCGCGGGCGTGATCATGGGCTATCGGGCCGTCGTCGACCCGGCCGCCGTGGGCCTCGACGTGACCGCGCTGATCAGCGTCATCGAGAGCGACGCCGTCGACGACACCGGCATCGAGGACGCGCTGCGCGCCATGCCGGAGGTCGAGGACTGCTGGCGGGTCGCCGGCGCCGAGGGCTACGTGCTCAAGGTCCGCGTGACCGACATCCCGGCACTGGAGGCCACCATCAGCGCGTTGAACAGGATCCGGGGCGTCGCACGCACCCGGACGACCGTCGTCCTGAGTACCAAGTGGGAGGGCCGCCATGGCCGAGAACGCTGAGCCGACGGTGCCGGGGGCGCCGACGGGCGGGCCGGCGGCACCGCCGAAGATCGCACCCTGGCTGGTGATCTACACCGTCGGCCGGTTCGCCACCGCCGCCGCCCTGGTGCTCCTGCTGTGGTGGGTGGGCCTGGACTTCTGGTCCGGCGCGCTGTTCGGGCTGCTGCTGTCGATGCCGGTGTCCTACCTGTTGCTGCGCCCGTCGCGAGAGCGGCTCACCGAGGGGCTGGCCGCCCGCAGCCTGGCCCGGCAGCAGGCCAAGCGGGACGTCCAGGCCCGCCTCGCCGGCGACGACGCCTGACGGAGGCCCCGCTGCCCCGCTCGCAGGCTCGCGGCGGGAGCCTGCAGCGGGGCCTCAGCCGCTGAGAGCGAGGCCGGCGCCGAGCAGGACGCCGGTGACCAGTGTGAGCCGCCCGGTGCCGCCGAGGGCGCCGATGAGCGCCGGCCCCCGCCCGCCGGTGAGGACGGTGCGCACCGGCGGCACGGCCAGCGGGACGGCGAGCAGCGCGAGCAGCGCCTCCGGCCGGACGACGCCGATGCCGACCACGACGGCGAAGGCGACGACCGGCAGCGCCGCGAACGTGACGCGGGTGCCGCGGTCGCCCATCAGGACCGCCAGTGTGCGCTTGCCGACGGCGGCGTCGCCCTCGATGTCACGCAGGTTGTTGACCACCAGCAGGGCCACGATCAGCAGGCCGATCGGCACCGACGCGGCGACGGCCAGCCCCTCCACCGAGCGGGTCTGCACGAACGTCGTCCCGACGACGGCGACCAGGCCGAAGAAGACGAAGACGAAGACCTCGCCGAGGGCCCGGTAGCCGTAGGGGAGCGGGCCGCCGGTGTAGGTCCAGGCGGCGACGATGCACACCGCACCCACCGCGACCAGCCACCAGGACGACAGGGCCGCGAGCGCCAGCCCGGCCACCCCCGCGACGGCGAAGGACAGCACCGCCGCGACGAGCACCTGCCGCGCCGTGGCCGCGCCGGAGCCGACCAGCCGCATGGGCCCCACCCGCACGGTGTCGGTGCCGCGCTTGCCGTCGGAGTGGTCGTTGGCGTAGTTGACCGCGACCTGCAGCGCGAGCGCGACCACCAGGGCCAGCAACGCCGGCACCAGCCGGAAGCCGTCGAGCGCCGCGGCCGCGCCGGTGCCCACGAACACCGGGGCGACGGCGGCGGGCAGCGTGCGGGGGCGGGCGCCGGCCAGCCACTGGGCGGGGGTGGCCATCAGCGTGCGCTCCCGGGGTCGATGGAGGCGGCCAGCCCACGACGGTCGGGCTTGCCGGTGTGCAGGGTCGGGACGGCGGCGACGCGGTGCAGCTCCCGGGGTGCGGCCGGTGCGCCGAGCCGCTCGGCGACCCACGGCCGCAGCACGGCCAGCTCGGGCTCGGCTCCCGGCACCGGGACGACGGCGGCGACCACGCGCTGCCCCCACTCGGCGTCGGGGCGGCCGAAGACCACCGCGTCGGCGACGGACGGGTGCTCGCGCAGCGCCGCCTCGACCGCGGCCGGGGCGACGTTGACCCCGCCGGTGATGACGACGTCGTCCAGCCGGCCGTGCACGGTGAGCCGGCCGGCCGCGTCGAGGCTCCCGGCGTCGCGGGTGCGGAACCAGCCGTCGGCGAAGGCGGCCGCGGTGCCCTCGGGATCCAGGCGGTAGCCCAGCGCGAGCACCGGACCGGCCAGCTGGATCCCGCCGTCGCTCACCCGCAGGCGGACGCCGTCCAGCGGCTGCCCGTCGTACACGCAGCCGCCGGCGGTCTCGGTCATGCCGTAGGTGGTGACCACGGCGACGCCCTCGTCGCGGGCGCGCGCGAGCAGCGCGGGGTCGGTGGCCGCACCGCCGACGAGGACCCCGGCGAAGGCGCGCAGCGCGTCGGGCTCGGCGTCGAGGTACCGGCGCAGCTGGGTGGGGACCACCGCGGTGTAGCGCCGCTCCTCCGGCATGCGGGCGACCGCGGCGGCCAGCGGCTCACCGGCGGCCAGCACGGTGGGCTCCGAGCCGGCGAGCGCCGACCGGCAGAGCACCTGCAGCCCGGCGATCGCCGACACCGGCAGGGCGAGCAGCCACGCGCCGGGGCCGCCCAGCCGGCGCAGGGTCGCCTCGCCGGAGGCGCGCACCGCGGACGCCGGCAGCAGCACGCCGCGGCCGCTGCCGGTCGATCCCGAGGTGACGACGACGAGGTCGGCGCCCGCCTCGAGCGGCTCCTGCGGGCGCAGCACCCGCTGGGCCGCCTCGACCGCGGTGGGCGGCCCGGCGGGGAGCACGGCCAGCGGGGCGGTGCCGTCGAGGGCGGCTCGGAGGTGGGGCAGCAGCGCCAGGGGATCGGCGGGCGCGGGCACGAGGGTCAGGTGCCGGGCCACGGGTCCTGAGAGTAGGGGCCCTCCTGCCCCCCACCGCTCACAGGCTCGTGGCGGGGCCCCGCAGGAGGGCCTGACTACGCTGATGCGCGTGATCGACACCGACGGGGCTCGGGTCTGGTCGGTGCCGATGCGCACCCGGTTCCGCGGCATCGACGTCCGCGACGGCGTCCTGGTGCGGGGGCCGGCCGGGTGGGGCGAGTTCTCCCCGTTCTGGGACTACGACGTCGCCGAGAGCCGCCGGTGGTGGGCCGCGGCCGTGGAGGCGGCGGTCGACGGGTGGCCGCCGCCGGTGCGCGACACCGTGCCGGTCAACGTCACCGTCCCGGCGGTCGACGCCGAGCGGGCCCACGCCATCGTCACCGCGTCGGGCTGCCGCACCGCGAAGGTCAAGGTCGCCGAGCCCGGGCAGACACCGGCCGACGACGAGGCCCGGGTCGAGGCCGTGCGCGACGCGCTGGGCCCGGCCGGTGCGATCCGCGTCGACGCCAACGCGGCCTGGGACGTCGACACCGCCGTGGCCCGCATCCGCGCGCTGGACCGCGTCGGCCTCGAGTACGTCGAGCAGCCCTGCGCCACGCGCGAGGAGCTCTCCGCGCTGCGCCGGCGCATCGACGTCCGGGTGGCCGCCGACGAGGTGGTGCGCCGCTCGGCCGACCCGCTGCGGGTCGACCTGCGCGAGGTGTGCGACGTCGTCGTCCTCAAGGTGCAGCCGCTGGGGGGCGTGCGGGCCGCGCTGCGGGTGGCGGAGGCGCACGGCCTGCCCTGCGTGGTGTCCTCGGCGCTGGAGTCCTCGGTGGGCATCGCCGCCGGCGTCGCGCTGGCCGCGGCGCTTCCCGAGCTGCCGTTCGCCTGCGGCCTGGCCACCGTCGCGCTGTTCACCGGCGACGTCACCAGCGCGCCGCTGCTGCCGGTGGACGGCGTCCTGCCGGTGGTCCGGCCCGAGCCCGACCGGCTGGCCGACGTCCCCGCCGACCCGGCCACCGAGACGCGCTGGCGCCACCGGCTGGCCGCGGTGGCCGCCGCGTGAACCCGTCCACCGCCTGCGCGCGCGTGCTGGTCGACGAGCTGGTCCGTGGCGGCGTCACCGACGCGGTGCTCGCTCCCGGCTCCCGGTCGGCGCCGCTGGCGCTGGCGCTCGCCGAGGCCGAGCGCTCCGGGCGGCTGACGCTGCACGTGCGCGTCGACGAGCGGACGGCGTCGTTCCTCGCCCTGGGCCTGGCCAGGGCGTCGGGGCGGCCGGTGCCGGTGCTCACCACGTCCGGGACGGCGACGGCGCACCTGCACGCCGCCGTCCTCGAGGCCGACGCGGCCGGGATCCCGCTGCTCGCGCTGACCGCCGACCGCCCGCCGGAGCTGCGCGACACCGGCGCCAACCAGACGATCGCCCAGCCGGGGATGTACGGCCGGGCGGTGCGTGCCGCGGTCGACGTCGGCGTCCCGGAGGCCGGGCGGGAGGCGGCGCAGAACCGGTACTGGCGCTCCCTGGTGGCCAAGGCCCTGCTGACCGCGCGCGGCACGCTCTCCGGCGACCCCGGCCCCGTGCACCTCAACCTGCCGTTCCGCGAGCCGCTCATGCCCGAGGGGGCCGTCCCCGAGCTGACCGGTCCGTGGGCCGGCCGTCCGGACGGCGCGCCGTGGACGGCCGCGACCGCACCGTCCCCGGCCCCGGTCGGGGACGCCGGCCCGGCGCGCACCCTGGTCGTCGTCGGCGACGCACCCCCGGCGCTGGGCCGGGCGGCGGCCGCGCTGGCGACCGCGCAGGGCTGGCCGGTGGTCGCCGAGCCGTCCAGCGGCGCGTGGGGGGCGTCGCTGCGCGCCGGCGCGCTGCTGCTGGGCGCGCCGGACTGGCTGGCCGGGCACCGCCCCGAGCGGGTGCTGGTCGTGGGCCGGCCGACGCTGTCGCGGCCGGTGTCGGCGCTGCTGTCCGACCCCGCCGTCCGGGTCGAGACGGTCGCCGCCGCACCGCGCTGGGCCGACGCCGGACGGTCGACCGCCGCCGTGGGCGCGCTGCCGGCCGGTGGCGCGCCGGGCGACGCCGCCTGGCGGGGACGGTGGGCGGCCGCGGCCGCGCGGGTGGGGACGGCGGTCGACGAGCTGCTGGACGCGGCCGAGGGGCTGACCGCGGCCCGGCTGGCCCGTGACCTCGTCGCCGGCCTGCCCGACGGCGCGCTGCTGGTGCTGGGCTCCTCCACCCCGGTGCGCGACGTCGACCGGCTGGCCGTCCCCCGGGCGGGGGTGACCGTGCTGGCCAACCGGGGCGTGGCCGGCATCGACGGCACGGTGTCCACCGCCGTCGGCGCCGCGCTCGTGCACCAGCGGGCGGGGGGCGGCCCGGCCGTCGCGCTCCTGGGCGACCTCACGTTCCTGCACGACCTGCAGGGGCTGCTCGGCGGCGAGGGCGAGCCGCGCCCGGACCTCACCCTGGTCGTGCCCGACAACGACGGCGGCGGCATCTTCGCCCAGCTGGAGCCCGGGCAGCCGCAGTACGAGGCCGGCTACCGGCGGGTGTTCGGCACCCCGCACGGCCGCGACCTCGTCGCCGTGGCCGAGGCGCTCGGCTGGACCGCGGTCCGGGTCGACCGCCCCGACGACCTCGCCGCCGCGGTCGCCGCCGGAGGGCCCCGGGTGGTCGTCGTCCGCACCGGTCAGCGCGCCGAGGCCGACCTCGCCCGGCAGCTGCGCACCGCCGCGACCGAGGCCCTGGGCTGATGGCCGCGCCCGCCACCCTCGAGGAGTACCTGGCCGGGCTGCCCGAGGAGGTGCGGGGGCGGATGGCGGCGATCCGGGCCGCCATCCGGGACGCCGTCCCCGGGGTCGGCGAGACGATCCGGTACGCGATGCCCACGTTCACCCTCGACGGCCGGTCGGTGGTGCACGTCGCCGCCTGGAGGCGGCACATCGCGCTGTACCCGCTGCCCGAGCCGGGCGCCGACCCCGATCTCGGGGAGGAGGTGGCGCCCCACCGCGGTGCGAAGGACGCGATGCACCTCCCGCACCGCGACCCGCTGCCCCTGGACCTGGTGGTGCGGGTGGTGCAGGTCCTGGCCCGTCGCGCCGAGGGCTGATCGAGTGGCTGCCGGGAGGCCGGCGGAGCACGCTGTGACCCCCGTCCCACCGTGCTGGAGGAGCCTGCGATGGTGAGCCCCGAGCCCGAGACCGGCCGCGAGTTCTGGCGCGACATCAAGCCGATCGAGAACGTCTTCCGCAAGGACGCCGCCCCCGAGATCTTCCTGCCCGACACCCTCGACGACGACGAGCGGTACTTCATCCCGCTGTCGGACACCGTCGGCTCGCGCCCGCTGTGGATCTCACTGACCCAGAACCGGTGGGCCGACGTCCTCTGGGCGAGGGAGGCCGGGCTGGTGAACCGGCACTACCACCCGCACCAGGTCTTCGGGTACACGCTGTCGGGCAAGTGGAGCTACCTGGAGCACGACTGGGTGGCCACCAGGGGGACCTTCGTCTACGAGACGCCGGGCGAGGCGCACACCCTGGTGGCGCACGAGTCCGACGAGCCGATGCGGGTGCACTTCAACGTGACCGGCCCGCTGATCTGGCTCGACGAGGACGGCCAGCCCAACGGCACCTTCGACGCCTACGACTACCTGGAGCTCGCCCGCGAGCACTACGAGCGCGTGGGTCTGGGCGCCGAGGCGGTGGAGCGGCTGCTGCGCTAGCTCTCCAGTGCCGCCTGGAACGCGGCGAACTTGGCCTGGGTCTCGGCGAGCTCCGCGGCCGGGTCGGATCCGGCGACGATCCCGCAGCCGGCGAACAGCCGCGCCGTCGCCGGGTCGTCGTCGCAGAGCTGGGCGCAGCGCAGTGCGAGGCCGAACTCGCCGTCCCCGCGGGCGTCGAGCCAGCCGACCGGGCCGGCGTAGCGGCCGCGGTCCATGCCCTCGAGCTCGGCGATCAGCCCGGCGGCGGCCGGGGTGGGGGTGCCGCAGACCGCGGCGGTGGGGTGCACCGCGCCGACGAGCTCCAGCAGCCCGGCCCGGCCGCGGGCACCGCCGCGCGCCTGGACGCCGGTGACGTCGGTGGCCAGGTGGCGCACGTTGGCCAGCGTCAGGAGCTCCGGCTCCTCCGGGGCGGTGAGGGTGGCGCAGTAGGGCTGCAGGGCCCCCACCAGCGAGTCGACGGCGAGCGCGTGCTCGGCGCGGTCCTTGGCCGAGCCGAGCAGCGCCGCGGCGAGCCGGTCGTCGTCGGCGCCGGCCCCGCGGGGCGCGGTGCCGGCCAGCACGCGGGAGGAGAGGGTGCGGCCGGTGCGGCGCAGCAGCAGCTCCGGCGTCGCCCCGAGCAACCCGTCGACGGCGAAGGTCCAGCAGTCCGGGAACCGCGCGGCGAGCCGGGCCAGCAGCGACCGGGGGTCGAGCGGGGCGTCCGCGGTCACCAGCAGGTCGCGGGCGAGGACCACCTTCTCCAGCTCCCCCGCGGTGATGCGCTCGACCGCCGCCTCGACCGTCGAGCACCACGACGCCGGGTCCAGCGCGCCGTCGGCGTAGCGCAGTCGGCCCAGCGCGGCGGGCACCGCGGCCGGTGCGGACGCCAGCACCTCGGCGGGGTCGGCGTCGCCGACGGTGGTCACCCAGGCGACGCCGTCGCGCCGGCCGACGACCACCTCGGGGACGACGAACACCGACGTCCCCGCGGCGGGGTCGAAGGCGATGCCGGCGAAGAGGACCGGCCCGGACCCGGGGACGCCGATCGGGTCGTCGACGTCGAGGCCGGCGCCGTACTCGGCCCACCAGTCGGCCGCCTCGGCGAGCGCGGTCGGCCCCGAGACCTCCAGCCGGGCGGCCTCGCCCCAGCCGACCAGCCCCTCGCCGCGGCGCACCCAGGACAGCGCGCCGGTCGCGGGGAGGAGCTCCAGCAGGGCGGGGGCCGCGGGCAGCGGCGTCGTGGTGACGAGAGGGGTGACCGCGTCCCGGGAGGTCACGGCAGCCACTGTCACAGGACCCAGCGTAGGCAGCCCGGTAGCGTCGCCGCTGTGGGAGACCGGCGAGAGAGCGCACACACCGCGGGGTTGCGGGCCGGTCTGGACAAGCAGCCGGCCGACGTCGCGGCCATGTTCGACCGGGTCGCCCGGCGCTACGACGTCACCAACACGGTGCTCTCCGGCGGCCTGGACGCCTCCTGGCGGCGGGCCACCCGCGAGGCCCTCGGTGCGCGCCCGGGGCAGACGGTGCTCGACGTGGCGGCGGGGACCGCGGTCTCCACGGTCGAGCTGGCCGCCGGGGGCGTCTCCGCGATCGCCTGCGACTTCTCCCAGGGCATGCTGCGGGCAGGGGCGTCGCGCCCGGTCCCCAAGGTGGCCGGCGACGCGATGGCCCTCCCGCTGGCCGACGAGAGCGTCGACGGCGTGGTCATCTCCTTCGGCCTGCGCAACGTCGCCGACCCCGACGCGGCGCTGCGCGAGTTCTCCCGCGTCACCCGGCCGGGCGGCAGCCTGGTGGTCTGCGAGTTCTCCAGCCCGACCTGGGCGCCGTTCCGCACCGTCTACACCGAGTACCTGATGCGGGCGCTGCCGCGGATCGCCCGCGCGGTGAGCAGCAACCCCGACGCCTACGTGTACCTCGCCGAGTCCATCCGGGCCTGGCCCGACCAGCCGGCGCTGGCCGCGCGGCTGCAGGCGGCCGGCTGGGCCGACGTGGGCTGGCGGGACCTCACCGGCGGCATCGTCGCGCTGCACCGCGGCCGCAAGCCCCGCGCCTGACCCCCTCCGCGGGCGGGATCGCCGATCTCGCACACCTCCGCTCCCACGACCCGCGAGATCGGCGGTCTCGCTCGCCGGCTCGGCTCCGAGCTGCGGAGATCCCCTGTCCCGGCACCCTGGGCACGACCGTGACGTGCGTCTCCCGGAAGGGTGACTTGTCAGCAACGTCACACCCAGGCCTAGAGTGGAGCCGACGGACTTTGTGAACCATTTCACAAAGTCGGCACACTCCAGGGGAGGGGTCGACGGTGGACGTGCGCGACCGGCGGGCCGACGTGGTCGTCGTCGGTGCCGGTCCGGCCGGGTCGGCGGCGGCGTGGCACCTGGCCCGCGCCGGGCGGGACGTCGTCGTGCTCGAGAAGTCCCCGTTCCCGCGGGAGAAGGTCTGCGGCGACGGGCTCACCCCGCGCGGCGTGAAGGCGCTGGCCGACCTGGGCGTGGACACCACCGGGTGGGTCCGGCACAAGGGGCTGCGCGTCACCGGCGGCGGTCAGGTGGTCGAGGTCGACTGGCCGGTGCTGGAGCGGTGGCCCTCCCACAGCCTGGTACGCAACCGCCGCGACCTCGACGCGCAGCTCCTCGCGCACGCTCGGGACGCCGGCGCGCGGGTCGTCCACGAGATCACCGTCACCGCGCCGCTGCTCGACGACGCCGGCCGGGTCGTCGGCGTGCACGCCGAGCACGGGCCGGACCGGGAGCCGGCGACCTGGCGGGCGCCGCTGGTCGTCTCCGCCGAGGGGCTGTCGGGGCGGCTCGGCAAGGCCCTCGGGCTCGTCCGCCGGGAGGACCGGCCGCTCGGCGTCGCCGTCCGCCGGTACGTCCGCTCGCCGCGCACCGGCGACGAGTACCTCGACATCTCCTTCGACCTGTCGCCGACAGGCCCCAGCGCGGACTCGATGCCCGGCTACGGCTGGGTGTTCGGCATGGGTGACGGCACCAGCAACGTGGGCTTCGGGCTGCTCGACCGCCGCCGCGGCACGGGCGCCGAGCCGCGCACGGTGCTGCGCGAGTGGCTGGCCACGCTCCCGCCCGAGTGGGAGCTCGGGGAGGAGTCCGCGGTCACCCCGCTGCGCGGTGCGGGCCTGCCCATGGCGCTGCACCGCCGTCCGGCCTACACCCGGGGGCTGCTGCTGGCCGGCGACGCCGCCGGCGCCGTCAACCCGTTCAACGGCGAGGGCATCAGCTACGCGCTGGAGACCGGCGCCATGGCGGCGGCGGCGGCGATCGAGGGCCTGGGCCGCCCGGCGGGCCCCGCTCGCGAGGAGGCACTGCGCCGGTACCCGGCCCGGCTCCGCGAGGAGTACGGCCGCCACCACCGGCTCGGCATGGCCTTCCTTGCGCTCCTCGACCGCCCTGACCTGGTTCGCTTCGCCACCGCGCACGGGCTCAAGCGGCCGGCGTTGGTCGGTGCGGCCCTGCGGCTGATGGGCAACCTCTCCGACGGCCGGGACGGCGACCGCTTCGACCGCGTCGTCGCCGTCCTCACCCGACTGGCTCCGGCGGTCTGACCATGCATCCCGTCACGCCCCGCTGCCGTGTCGACACGTCGTGTCCACGATCACCTGTTACCGACAGCGTGATCTCCATCACCGTAGGGTGCCGCTGATGCTCTCGACCTACGTCCCGATCGTCGGGCTGTTCGCCCTGGCCGCGGCGTTCGCGCTGTTCTCGGTCACGGTCGCGCCGTTCGTCGGGCCCCGCCGCTACAACCGCGCCAAGCTCGCCGCCTACGAGTGCGGCATCGAGCCGGTCGACCAGCCGCTCACCGGCGGCCGGTTCCCGGTCAAGTACTACCTGGTGGCGATGTTGTTCATCGTCTTCGACATCGAGATCGTCTTCCTCTACCCGTGGGCCGTGGCCAACGACGCGCTCGGCGTCTTCGGGCTGGTCGAGATGGTCGTGTTCATCGGCACCGTCTTCATCGCGTACGCCTACGTCTGGCGCCGCGGTGGGCTCGACTGGGACTGACAGGAGCGCACCCATGGGACTCGAGGAGAAGCTGCCGAGCGGCGTCCTGCTGACCACGGTCGAGAAGCTGGTCAACTGGACCCGCAAGTCCTCGCTGTGGCCGGCCACCTTCGGGCTGGCCTGCTGCGCGATCGAGATGATGGCCACCGGCGCCGGGCGCTACGACCTGGCCCGCTTCGGCATGGAGGTCTTCCGGGCCTCGCCGCGGCAGGCCGACCTCATGATCGTGGCCGGGCGGGTGAGCCAGAAGATGGGTCCGGTCCTGCGCCAGATCTACGACCAGATGCCCGAGCCGCGGTGGGTGCTGGCGATGGGCGTGTGCGCCAGCTCCGGCGGGATGTTCAACAACTACGCGATCGTCCAGGGCGTCGACCACATCGTGCCGGTGGACATGTACCTGCCGGGCTGCCCGCCGCGGCCGGAGATGCTCACCGACGCCATCCTCAAGCTCCATCACAAGATCATGAACGAGCCGCTGGGCCCGAAGCGGGCGCGCGAGCTGGAGCGCGCGCGGGAGGAGGGCCGGGCGAAGGACCTCCTGGTCGAGATGCCGTCGACGGTGCGGGTGGACAAGGCGGCGCGGGAGGCCTACGAGCGGGCCGCCGCCGAGCGGCGCACCGGCCAGTTCGCGATCGAGCAGCGGGGCGGGAACGCCGTCCTGCTGCCGGAGCCCTACGTGCGGGGTGCCCGATGACCGGGCCGGGCGACCGCAGCGGCACCGACGCCGGCCAGGGCGCGGTGGCTCCCTCGGGTGGCTTCCGCAAGGGCGCGTTCGGGGTCTCCGGCAGCGGCGACACCTCCGGCTTCGGCGGGCTGGTGCGGGTCGAGCCCGGCGGCGCGGTCGCACTGCACTCGACCGACCGGCCCTACGGCGCGTACTTCGACGAGGTCACCGACGCGCTGATCGAGGCGGTCGGCCCGGCGACCTACGACGCCGCGGTGCAGCGGGTGCTGGTCGACCGCGGCGAGATCACCTACTTCGTCGCCCGGGAGCACCTGCTGACGCTCGTGCGGGCCCTGCGCGACGACGAGGCGCTGCGCTTCGAGCTGTGCAGCAGCGTCTCCGGCGTCGACTACCTCGACAGCGGCGGTCCCTCGGCGACGCCGGGCCGGCCCCGGCTGCACGTCGTCCTGCACCTGACGTCGATGACCTACCGGCGGCGCATCCGGCTGGAGGTCGCCGTCCCCGCCGAGGACCCGCACGTCCCGTCGGTCACCGGGATCTACCCGACGGCGGACTGGCACGAGCGCGAGACCTGGGACATGTTCGGCGTCGTCTTCGACGGGCACCCGGCGCTGACCCGGATCCTCATGCCCGACGACTGGGACGGCCACCCCCAGCGCAAGGACTACCCGCTCGGCGGGGTCCCGGTCGAGTACCACGACGCCACCATCCCGCCGCCGGACACCCGCCGGAGCTACCGATGACGAGCACGTACAACGCCAGCGACCCGTACGCCGGCTCCCGGGAGACCACCGAGGGCCGCGTCTACACCGTCACCGGCGGCGACTGGGACCAGACCCTCGGCACCGAGGCGTACGGCGAGGAGCGGCTCGTCGTCAACATGGGCCCGCAGCACCCGTCCACCCACGGCGTGCTCCGGCTCGTGCTCGACCTCGAGGGCGAGACGGTCACCAAGGCGCGGGTGGTCATCGGCTACCTGCACACCGGCATCGAGAAGAACACCGAGTACCGCACCTGGACGCAGGGCACGACCTTCGTGACGCGGATGGACTACCTGTCCCCGCTGTTCAACGAGGCCGGCTACTGCATGGCGGTCGAGAAGCTGCTGGGGATCGAGGTGCCGCAGCGGGCGCAGACCGTCCGCGTGCTGGTGATGGAGCTCAACCGGATCGCCTCGCACCTGGTCGCGCTGGCCACCTTCGGCATGGAGATGGGCGCGCTCACCGGCATGACCAACGGCTTCCGCGAGCGGGAGCTGGTGCTCGACCTGCTCGAGGAGATCACCGGGCTGCGGATGAACCACGCCTACATCCGCCCCGGCGGGCTGGCCCAGGACCTCCCCGAGGGCGTGGTCGAGCACATCCGCGAGTTCCTCGACGTGATGCCGGCGCGGGTGGCCGACTTCCACAAGCTGCTCACCGGCCAGCCGATCTGGCAGGCCCGGCTCAAGGACGCCGGCTACCTCGACGTCACCGGCTGCGTCGCGCTCGGCGTCACCGGGCCGGTGCTGCGCGCCGCCGGGCTGCCGTGGGACCTGCGCAAGGTCGAGCCGTACCTGGGCTACGAGACCTACGACTTCGAGGTGCCCACCGCCGACACCTGCGACGCGTGGGGCCGCTACCTGGTCCGCATGGCCGAGGTGAACGAGTCGCTGAAGATCATCGAGCAGGCGCTGGACCGGCTGGAGCCCGGGCCGGTGATGGTGCAGGACAAGAAGATCGCCTGGCCCGCGCAGCTGTCCCTCGGCCCCGACGGCATGGGGAACTCCCTCGAGCACGTGAAGCACATCATGGGCCAGTCGATGGAGGCCCTGATCCACCACTTCAAGCTGGTCACCGAGGGATTCCGCGTGCCGGCCGGACAGGTCTACGTGCCGATCGAGTCCCCGCGCGGCGAGCTCGGCTACCACGTGGTCAGCGACGGCGGCACCCGGCCGTGGCGCGTCCACGTGCGCGACCCCAGTTTCGTGAACCTGCAGGCGACGGCCGCGATGAGCGAGGGCGGCATGATCGCCGACGTCATCGCCGCGATCGCCTCCCTGGACCCGGTGATGGGTGGTGTCGACCGATGAGCGCGCTCCCGGGGAGTGCCGAGGGCACGGCGGTCACGGGGCTGGACTCCAGCGCCGTCGAGCCCGCGGCCGCCGACCTGCCGCCGCTGACCGAGCAGACCCGGCTGGAGGCGCGGGAGATCATCGCCCGCTACCCGCAGCCGCGGTCGGCGCTGCTGCCGATGCTGCACCTGGTGCAGAGCTACCAGGGCTACGTCTCGCCCGAGGGCGTGGCGCTGTGCGCCGAGGAGCTCGGCCTCACCAAGGCCGAGGTCGGCGCGGTCGCGACCTTCTACACGATGTACAAGCGCCGTCCCACCGGCCGGCACCTGGTCAGCGTCTGCACCAACACGCTGTGCGCCGTCCTCGGCGGGCAGCGGATCTTCGACGCGCTCGCCGCCGACCTCGGCGTGCACCACGACGAGACCGCGCCCGACGGCTCGGTCACCCTCGAGCACGCCGAGTGCCTGGCCGCCTGTGACTACGCGCCGGTGGTCACCGTCGACTACGAGTTCTACGACCAGCAGGACGTCGACAGCGCCCGCGCGCTGGTCGCGGCCCTGCGGAGCGGGGAGAAGCCGCATCCCACCCGGGGCGCCCCGCTCACCGACTTCCGTGGCGTCTCCCGCCAGCTGGCCGGGTTCGACCAGTACGGCGACCAGGCGTCCCGGCGTGCCGCCATCGACGCCGAGGGCGCGATCGAGCCGACGCTGGCCGGGCTGCGACTGGCCGCCGAGCGCGGCGAGTGGGCCCCGCCGATGCCCGGGCCCGAGCAGCCCGCGGCCGACACCGGTGCGCCGCGGGAGACCGTCGCGCCGTCGGGCCGCACGGAGAAAGGACTCCGTCCTCCCCACCCTTCGCAGGCTCAGGGCGGGACCCGGGACGGAGCCGGTCAGACACCGGAGGAGGAGGCGGCCGACGCCCGCGTCGCGGCCGCTGACACCCCGGCCGAGCGGGCCGGTGCCGCCCAGGCCCACCCCGACAGGGGGGCCGAGTACGGGCAGCCGCGGGGACGGCAGCGGGCCGGCACCGAGAACCCGCCCGCCGCCGAACCGGCCACCGGCACGAACCCCACCGACGGGAAGGCGTGACATGCCCCTCGCACCCGTGCTGACCACCCGCTGGGCGCAGCCGCAGTCCTGGCGGCTGGCGACCTACGAGCGGCTCGACGGCTACACCGCGCTGCGCACGGCGCTCGGCATGACCCCCGACGAGCTCGTCGCGCTGGTCAAGGACTCCGGCCTGCGCGGTCGCGGGGGCGCCGGCTTCCCGACCGGCATGAAGTGGAGCTTCATCCCGCAGCCCAAGCCGGGGGAGACGCCGACCGGCCCGGCCGCGATGCCCAAGTACCTCGTGGTCAACGCCGACGAGGGGGAGCCCGGCACCTGCAAGGACCTCCCGCTGATGATGGCCGACCCGCACTCGCTCATCGAGGGCGTGGTCATCGCGGCCTACGCCATCCGGTCGAAGCTCGCGGTCATCTACGTCCGCGGCGAGGCCGTGCACGCGCACCGCCGGCTGGTCAACGCCGTCCAGGAGGCGTACGCGGCCGGCTACCTCGGCACCGACGTCCTCGGCTCCGGCTACGACCTCGAGCTGATCGTGCACGCCGGGGCCGGCGCCTACATCTGCGGCGAGGAGACCGCGCTGCTGGACTCCCTCGAGGGCTACCGCGGCCAGCCGCGGCTCAAGCCGCCGTTCCCCGCCGTCGCCGGTCTCTACGGCGCCCCGACGGTCATCAACAACGTCGAGACGCTGGCCAGCGTGCCGTTCGTCGTCCGCGGCGGGTCGGACTGGTTCAAGGAGTTCGGCCCCGAGAAGTCGCCCGGCCCGAAGATCTACTCGCTGTCGGGGCGCGTCGTCCGTCCCGGCCAGTACGAGGCCCCCATGGGGACGACGATGCGTGAGCTGCTGGAGATGGCCGGCGGCGTCCGCCCCGGGCACCGGCTGAAGTTCTGGACGCCGGGCGGCTCGTCGACGCCGTACTTCACCCCCGAGCACCTCGACGTGCCGCTCGACTTCGACTCCGTCGCCGCGGCGGGTTCGATGCTGGGCACCACCGCGCTGATGGTCTTCGACGAGACCGACTCCATCGTCGAGGCCACCCTGCGCTTCACCGAGTTCTACGCGCACGAGAGCTGCGGCAAGTGCACCCCGTGCCGCGAGGGGACGTACTGGCTGGTCCAGATCCTGCAGCGGCTGGTCGACGGGAAGGGGACGGCGGCCGACCTCGACCTGCTGACCGACACCTGCGACAACATCCTGGGCCGCTCCTTCTGTGCCCTCGGCGACGGCGCGACCAGCTGCATCAGCAGCTCGCTGAAGTACTTCCGCGACGACTACGTCGCCCTGCTGCCGCCGGAGGAACAGGCCCGCCTCGGCCGCAGCCTCCGGCTCGAGCCCGTCGGAGTGGCCTCGTGACGACGCCCCCGCCCGCACCCGCCGCCGTCCCGGCCGTGCCGGGCCCGCACACCCCGCCGGACGCGGTGCACTGCGTCATCGACGGGTTCGACGTCGCCGTGCCCAAGGGGACGCTGATCATCCGGGCCGCCGAGATGATCGGCGTCCAGATCCCGCGGTTCTGCGACCACCCGCTGCTCGAGCCGGTCGGCGCCTGCCGGCAGTGCCTGGTCGAGGTGGAGGGCCAGCGCAAGCCGGTGGCCTCCTGCACCATGCCGGTCACCGACGGGATGGTGGTGAAGACGCAGCTCACCAGCCCGGTCGCCGACAAGGCGCAGCAGGGCACGATGGAGCTGCTGCTGATCAACCACCCGCTGGACTGCCCGGTCTGCGACAAGGGCGGCGAGTGCCCGCTGCAGAACCAGGCGATGAGCAACGGCCGCGCCGAGAGCCGCTTCGTCGACGTCAAGCGGACCTACCCCAAGCCGCTGCCGATCAGCAGCGAGGTCCTGCTCGACCGGGAGCGCTGCGTGCTGTGTGCCCGCTGCACGCGGTTCTCCCAGCAGGTCGCCGGCGATCCCTTCATCGAGCTGTTCGAGCGCGGCGCGCTGGAGCAGGTGGCGATCTACGAGGACGAGCCGTTCTCCTCCTACTTCTCCGGCAACACCACCCAGATCTGCCCGGTCGGTGCGCTGACCAGCGCCCAGTACCGGTTCCGTTCCCGCCCGTTCGACCTGCGCAGCGAGCCCAGCGTCTGCGAGCACTGCGCGTCGGGCTGCGCGCAGCGCACCGACTACCGGCGCGGCAAGGTCCTCCGCCGGCTGGCCGGCGAGGAGCCCGAGGTCAACGAGGAGTGGAACTGCGACAAGGGTCGCTGGGCCTTCCGGTACGCCACCGCCAACGACCGGCTCACCACGCCCCTGGTCAGGCGGGACGGCGTGCTGCAGCCGGCGTCCTGGCCGGAGGCGTGGGCCGCGGCGGCCGAGGGGCTGCGCGCGGCACGCGAGGCCGGCGGCGTCGGCGTTCTGCCCGGCGGCCGGCTGACGGTCGAGGACGCCTACGCCTACGCCAAGTTCGCGCGGGTCGCGCTCGGCACCAACGACGTCGACGCCCGCGCCCGGGCGCACTCGGCCGAGGAGCTGGCCTTCCTCGCCGCGCACGTGGCCGGTACGGGGCCCTTCAACGGCGCGGTCACCTACGCCGACCTCGCCGACGCCTCCGCGGTGCTGCTCGCCGGGTTCGAGCCGGAGGAGGAGTCGCCGATCGTCTTCCTGCGGCTGCGGCGGGCAGTGCGCACGCGCAAGCTGCCGGTGTTCGACCTCGCGCCGTTCGTCACCCGGGCGGCCGAGAAGCTGCAGGCCACCGTGCTCACCACGCTGCCCGGCACCGAGGCCCGCTCGCTGGCCGCGCTCGCCGAGGGCACGTGGGGCGGGCCGGCGGTCGAGGCGCTGCGGCAGCCGGGCGCGGTGGTGCTCGCCGGGGAGCGCCTGGCCGAGGTGCCCGGCGCGTTCTCCGCGCTGGCCGCCCTCGCCCGCACGACCGGCGCCCGCGTGGCCTGGGTGCCGCGCCGGGCCGGGGAGCGCGGCGCGGTGGAGGCCGGCGCACTGCCGACCCTGCTGCCCGGTGGCCGCCCCGTCTCCGACGCCGGGGCCCGCGCCCAGGTCGCCGCCGCCTGGGGCGTCGCCGAGCTGCCGGCCACCCCCGGCCGCGACACCGACGGCATCCTCGCCGCGGTCACCCACGGGCAGCTCAAGGGCCTGCTGGTCGGCGCCGTCGACCCGGCCGACCTGCCCGACCCGCGGCTGGCCGAGGCGGCGCTGGCCGACGCCGACTTCGTGGTCAGCCTGGAGCTGTTCCCGAGCGCGGTCACGGCGCACGCCGACGTCGTCCTCCCGGTCGCCGCCGCCCCGGAGAAGGCCGGGAGCTACCTGGACTGGGAGGGCCGGCTGCGGCCCTTCGACGCCACGCTGCACGGCACCGGCCAGCTGCCCGACGGCCGGGTGCTGCAGGGCCTGGCCGACGAGCTGGACGTCGACCTGCGGCTGCCCGCCCCCGAGGCGGCCCGCGCGGAGCTCGCCGCCCTGGGCGTCGTCGCGGTGCGGCCCGACGTGACCGGCCTCGACGTCCCCCCGCCGGACGACCCGCCACTGGCCGAGGACGAGGCGGTGCTCGCCTCCTGGCGGCAGCTGCTGGACGTCGGCACCCTGCAGCGCGACGAGCCCGAGCTGGCCGGCACCGCCCGCCCGCCGGTCGCCCGCCTCGGCAAGGACGCCGCCCGCCGGCTGGGCCTCGCCGACGGCGACCGGGTCACCGTGTGCGGCGCGATGGGGGAGATCAGCCTGCCGGTGCAGGTCACCGAGATGCCCGACCAGGTGGTGTGGCTGCCGATGCGCTCGCCCGGCAGCGAGGTCCGCAGCCGGCTGGGCACCGCGCCCGGCGGCGTCGTCCGTCTCGTCGCTGCGTCCTCACCCACCCCGACCACCCCGGCAGGTGCCGAGTGAGCGTGCTCGCCGCGACCGACCAGCCGACGCTCGCCGACTTCGGCACCGACGTCTGGTGGATCGTCCTCATCAAGATCGTCGGCGTCTTCGCCGTCCTGGTGCTGCTGACGCTGTTCGCCATCGTCTTCGAGCGCAAGGTCGTCGCCCGCATGCAGCAGCGGATCGGCCCCAACCGGGTCGGCCCCCGCGGCTACCTGCAGAGCCTCGCCGACGGGCTGAAGCTGGCGTTCAAGGAAGACATCATGCCGGCGCTCGCGGACAAGCCGGTCTACTTCCTGGCACCGGTGATCGCCACCATCCCGGCGTTCCTGGCCTTCTCGGTCATCCCGCTCGGCCCGACGGTGAGCATCTTCGGCCAGCGCACGCCGCTGCAGCTGACCGACGCCCCCATCGGCGTCCTCGTGGTGCTGGCCTGCTCGGCGATGGGCGTCTACGGCATCGTGCTGGCCGGCTGGGCGTCGGGCTCGACCTACCCGCTGCTGGGCAGCCTGCGCAGCGCCGCGCAGATGGTCAGCTACGAGATCGCGATGGGGCTGTCGATCGTCGCGGTGTTCCTCTACGCGGGCTCGATGTCGACCTCGGAGATCGTCGCGGCGCAGGCCGACGGCAACCCGGTCTCCTTCTTCGGCCTCGAGTTCACCGGGCCCAGCTGGTACGCGATCCTGCTGCCGGTCTCGTTCGTCATCTACGTCGTCGCCGTCGTGGGTGAGACCAACCGCGCCCCGTTCGACCTGCCCGAGGCCGAGAGCGAGCTGGTCGGCGGCTTCCACACCGAGTACTCGTCGCTGAAGTTCGCGCTGTTCTTCCTCGCCGAGTACATCAACATGGTCACCGTCTCGGCCCTGGCCGCGACGCTGTTCCTCGGTGGCTGGCGGGCCCCGTGGCCGCTGTCCATCTGGGACGGCGCCAACTCCGGCTGGTGGCCGCTGCTCTGGTTCTTCCTCAAGGTCGTCGTCGCGCTGTTCGTCTTCATCTGGCTGCGCGGCACCCTCCCCCGGCTGCGCTACGACCAGTTCATGCGGTTCGGGTGGAAGGTGCTGGTGCCGACGGCGCTGGTCTGGATCCTCGCCGTGGCCACCATGCGCACCGTGGCCCGGGAGGCCGACCTCTCCACCGGGCAGGTCGCGCTGTTCGTCGGCGTCCCGATGGCCCTGCTCGTGCTCGCCGTGCTGCTCGTGGCCAGCCGGGCCAGCAACCGGGCCACCCGGATCGCCGCCACGAAGGCCGCGGCCGGCTCGATCCACCCGACCGACGCCGAGCCGGAGGTGCTGCCCCCGGTCGGCCCGCGCCGCCGGCCCGCGCAGCGCACCGGCCCGAGCCGCGCCGAGGGCGGCTTCCCGATCCCGCCCATGGACCTCAAGGTGCCCCCGTCGCCGCGGCTGCGCGGCCGGGAGACCGTCCCCGCCGGCGGCGTGGTCGGCACCGGACGGCGCGCCGCGGCCCCCAGCCAGGAGGACGACGATGTCTGACCGGAACCCGCCCGCCGAGGGCGACGAGAAGGGGCTGGCGCAGGCCTCGCGCGGTGAGCTGGCCCGCCGCGACAGCAACGGCGGCCCGGTCAAGCGGGCCAGCTGGCTGCCCGGTCCCGGCCAGGGCTTCGGTGTCACCTTCGCGCAGATCTTCCGCAAGGTGACGACCGAGGAGTACCCCGAGGTCCCGAAGGTGACCAAGCCGCGCTACCACGGCCGGCACGTGCTCAACCGGCACCCCGACGGGCTGGAGAAGTGCGTCGGCTGCGAGCTGTGCGCCTGGGCCTGCCCGGCCGACGCCATCTACGTGGAGGGCGGCGACAACACCGAGGACGCGCGGTACTCGCCCGGTGAGCGCTACGGGCGGATCTACCAGATCAACTACCTGCGCTGCATCTTCTGCGGCCTGTGCATCGAGGCCTGCCCGACCCGCTCGCTGACCATGAGCAACGACTTCGAGCTGGCCGACGACAACCGCCGCGACCTCATCTACACCAAGGAGCAGCTGATGGCCCCGCTGCTGCCCGGCATGGAGGCCCCGCCGCACCCGATGCGGCTGGGCGAGGACGAGAAGGACTACTACGTGCGGACGCCGGACCGTGGCGTCCCGCCGGTCGACCCGTCCGCCGGTGCGCGCGCGGACCAGCCGGTCGCCGGGGGACGGGCATGAGCGTGCTCGCCGCGGCCGCCGACGAGACCGTGCAGCTCGGCACGGGTGAGGCGGTCGTCTTCTGGGTCCTGGGGCCGATCGCCCTGGCCGGTGCCCTGGGGATGGTGCTCTCCCGCAACGCGGTCCACTCGGCCCTGTGGCTGGTCAACACGATGCTGGCGCTGGGCGTCTTCTACGTCGTCCAGGAGGCGCCGTTCCTCGGCGCGGTGCAGATCATCGTCTACACCGGCGCGATCATGATCCTCTTCCTGTTCGTGCTGATGCTGGTCGGCCGGGACTCCTCCGACTCGGTGGTCGAGACCCTCCGCGGGCAGCGGGTGGCCGCGATCGTGCTGGGCATCGGCTTCGCCGGGCTGGTCGGTGCGGGCATCGCCCGGGCCACCCAGGAGCTCCCGGCCACCGGCCTGGACGCGGTGCAGGGCGGGGACACCAGCAACATCGAGGCGATCGCCGAGGTGCTGTTCACCCGGTACCTGCTGGCCTTCGAGGTGACCAGCGCCCTGCTCATCACCGCCGCCGTCGGCGCCATGGTGCTGGCCCACATCGAGCGCGAGCCCGGCACGCGGCGCACCCAGAAGGAGCTCTCCCGCGCCCGGTTCCTCACCGACCGGCCGCAGACCCTGCCCGGCCCCGGCGTCTACGCCCGGGCCAACTCGGTCGCCGCGCCGGCGCTGCTGCCCGACGGGCGGGTCGCCGAGGACAGCTTCGCCACCGGCATCGAGCCCCAGGAGGTCGAGCAGATGCCGCGTCCCACCGGCCGTGCCGAGCTCGGCAGCCCCGACGCGGCGCTGGGCACCCTCGACCCCGCGCCCCTCGACGGGAACGGTGAGCGATGAGTCTCACGCACTACCTGGTACTCGCCGCGATGCTGTTCACCATCGGCGCGGTCGGCGTGCTCGTGCGGCGCAACGCGATCGTCGTCTTCATGTGCATCGAGCTGATGCTCAATTCGGTGAACCTGACGCTGGTCACCTTCGCCCGGTCCAGCGGCACCGTCGACGGCCAGATCATGGCGTTCTTCGTCATGGTCGTCGCCGCGGCCGAGGTCGTCGTCGGCCTGGCGATCATCATGTCGATCTACCGGACCCGCCGGTCGGCGTCGGTCGACGACGCCAACCTGCTCAAGTACTGAGAACGGGGATCCGGGGATGGACACCGTGCCCGCCGACGGGCTGCTCGCCGCCTCCTGGCTGCTGATCGCGCTGCCGCTGGCCGGCGCCGCCGTGCTGCTGCTGGGTGGCCGGCGCACCGACCGCTGGGGTCACCTGCTGGGCGTGGCCACGGTGGTCATCGCCTTCGTCATCGGCCTGGCCTGCACGTTCCAGCTGGACGGGCGCTCGGTGAGCGTCGACCTGTTCACCTTCGTGGCCAGCGGGTCGCTGGACGTGCAGGCCGGGCTGCTCTACGACCCGCTGTCGGCGGCGTTCGTCCTGCTCATCACCGGCGTGGGCGCGCTGATCCACGTCTACTCCGTCGGCTACATGGCCCACGACCCCGGGCGCCGGCGGTTCTTCGCCTACCTCAACCTGTTCGTCGCGGCGATGCTGCTGCTGGTCCTCGGCAACAACTTCGTGATGCTCTACGTGGGCTGGGAGGGCGTCGGCCTGGCGTCCTACCTGCTCATCGCCTTCTGGTACGTCCGCCCGACGGCGGCCACCGCCGCGAAGAAGGCGTTCATCATGAACCGGGTCGGCGACGTCGGTCTGGCGCTCGCGATCTTCCTGATGTTCGCCCAGCTGGGCACCGTCACCTACGAGGGCGTCTTCGGCGCGGTCGGCACGCTGGCCGGCGGCACGGTCACCGCCCTGGGGCTGCTGCTGCTCCTCGGGGCCTGCGGCAAGTCCGGCCAGTTCCCGCTGCAGGCGTGGCTGCCCGACGCCATGGAGGGCCCGACCCCGGTCAGCGCGCTGATCCACGCCGCCACCATGGTCACCGCCGGGGTCTACCTCATCGCGCGCTGCGCGCCCGTCTACGACGAGACGCCGACCGCGCGGGCCGCGGTCATGGCCGTCGGCGCGATCACCCTGATGATCGGCGCCATCGCCGGCTGCGCGCAGGACGACATCAAGAAGGTGCTGGCCTACTCGACGGTCAGCCAGATCGGCTACATGTTCCTGGCCGTCGGCCTCGGCCCGGTCGGCTACGTCGCGGGCCTGGCGCACCTGCTCACCCACGGCTTCTTCAAGGCCGGGCTGTTCCTCGGCGCCGGCTCGGTCATGCACGCGATGGACGACTCGGTCGACATGCGCCGCTTCGGTGGTCTCGCCTCGAAGATGAAGATCACCTTCGTGACCTTCGGGCTGGGTTACCTGGCGTTGATCGGCTTCCCGTTCCTGTCCGGCTTCTACACCAAGGACGCGATCATCGAGGCCGCGTTCGACCGCGGCGACGGCTGGGGCTACGTGCTGGGCACGATCGCGATCCTGGCCGCCGGGCTCACCGCCTTCTACATGACCCGGCTGATGCTGATGACCTTCTTCGGCCGGCCCAGATGGGAGGACGGCGTCGACCCGCACGAGTCGCCGTCGGTCATGACCGTGCCGATGATCGTGCTCTCCGTGGGCTCGGTGCTCGCCGGCTCCCTGCTGGTCGTGGCCTTCCCGCTGGAGGAGTGGCTGGCCCCGGTGTTCGGCGAGCCGGAGGCGGCCGAGCACGTGGTCGCACCGCTGCTGGTCAGCGTGCTGGTGACGCTCGCGATGCTGCTGGGTGTCGGCGCCGCCTGGTTGTTCGTCGGCCGCCGCGAGGTGCCGCTGACCGCGCCGGTGCGGGTCGCGCTGCCGGTCCGTGCCGCCCGCCGCGCGCTCTACGCCGACACCGTCAACGAGTCGCTGTTCATGCGGCCCGGGCAGTGGCTGACCCGCGCCCTGGTGTTCGTCGACAACCGCGGGGTGGACGGCGCGGTGAACGGGCTCGCGGCCACGCTGGGCGGCTCGTCGTCCCGGCTGGGCCGCACCCAGACCGGCTTCGTCCGCTCCTACGCGCTGTCCATGCTCGGCGGCGCCGTCGTCGTGGCCGGGGCGCTGCTGGCGGTGACGACCGGATGAGCCGGACCCGGACCTCTCGAGAGGCGACTGCACAGTGAGTGACTTCCCGTGGCTGCTGACGATGATCGTGGTCCCGGCGGTCGGTGCGGCCCTCGTCGCCGCCCTGCCCAGGGGCCGGGACGAGCTCGCCAAGCAGGTGGCGCTCGGCGTGAGCGGCCTGGTGCTCCTGCTGGCGGTCCTCGCCACGGTGGCCTTCGACGCCGGAGGCGAGCGGTTCCAGCTCACCACCTCGGTGCCCTGGATCCCCGACTTCGGCGTCGACTTCGCCCTCGGCGTCGACGGCATCGCGCTGGTGATGCTGCTGCTCATCGGGGTCCTGGTGCCGGTGGTCGTGGTCGCCTCCTGGCGGGACACCCCGACGACCAACCGGTCGATGAGCACCTTCTTCGCCTGGCTGCTGCTGCTCGAGGCGATGATGGTCGGCGTCTTCGCCGCGACCGACGTCTTCCTCTTCTACGTCTTCTTCGAGGCGATGCTGGTGCCGATGTACTTCCTGATCGGCAGCTTCGGCGGGCCGCGACGGCAGTACGCGGCGGTCAAGTTCTTCCTCTACAGCCTGGTCGGCGGCCTGGTCATGCTGGCCGCCGTCATCGGGCTGTACGTGGTGAGCAGCAGCGAACTGGGGGAGGGCACCTTCGCCTTCGACGCGCTGCGGCAGATCGACATCGACCCCGGAGTGCAGAAGCTGCTGTTCCTCGGGTTCTTCGTCGCCTTCGCGATCAAGGCCCCGCTGGTGCCGTTCCACACCTGGCTGCCCGACTCCGGTGCCGAGGCCCCCATCGGCGGGGCGGTGCTGCTGGTCGGCGTCCTGGACAAGGTCGGCACGTTCGGCTTCATCCGCTACTGCCTGCCGCTGTTCCCCGACGCCTCCCGCGACCTCGCGCCGTTCGTGCTGGTGCTGGCCGTGGCCGGCATCCTCTACGCCGCGCTGCTGGCGATGGGACAGACCGACATGAAGCGGCTGGTCTCCTACACCTCGATCGCGCACTTCGGCTTCATCGCCCTGGGCATCTTCGCGTTCACCACCGAGGCCGGCACCGGCGCGGTGCTCTACATGGTCAACCACGGCATCGCGACCGGGCTGCTGTTCCTCGTCGTCGGCATGCTCATCGCCCGCGGGGGCTCCCGGCAGATCGGCGACTACGGCGGCCTCGCCACGAAGGCCCCCCTGCTGGCCGGGGTCTTCCTCGTCGCGGGCCTGGCCTCGCTGGCCCTGCCCGGCACGAACAGCTTCGTCAGCGAGTTCCTCGTGCTGATCGGCTCGTTCCCGACCCGGCCGGTGTTCACGATCCTGGCCACCGTCGGCATCATCCTGGCCGCGCTCTACATCCTGCTGATGTACCAGCGCACCATGCACGGCCCGCCGCGCGGCGTCCTCCTCGAACCCGACGAGGGGACGACGACGACGCCCGCGGCATCCGGGAGCAGCACGGCCACGCTGACGGCGCCGGCGCCGGCGCCGGCCCAGCTGCGGGCCCGGGACCTCTCCCGCCGTGAGCTCGCCGTCGCCGCGCCGATGGTCGCGCTGATCATCGCGCTGGGCGTCTACCCGCAGCCGCTGGTCCGCCTCATCGAGCCCGCCGTCGCCGCCACCATGAGCGACGTCGGCTCCGACCCCGCCGGTGTGCAGCCGGCCGCCGACGTCGAGGGGACCGACTGATGCTCAGCGCGGCCGACGCGATCACCGCTCCCAGCCTGTCCGCGGGCGCCCTGGCGCCGCTGCTGTTCGTCTTCGGCGCCGCCTGCGTCGGCGTCCTCGTCGAGGCCTTCGCCCCGCGGGAGAGCCGGCACCCGGTGCAGGTCGGCGTGGCGCTGGTCGGCACGGTCGGCGGCCTGGTCACCAGCCTCCTGCTGGCCGGCGAGCGGGAGGTCACCGCGGGCGGGGCGCTCGCCGTCGACGGCCCCGCGGTCTTCCTGATGGCCACGATCGCCGGTTTCGGGACGCTGTCGATCCTGCTGTTCGCCGAGCGCTCGCTGGACCCGGCGCGATCGGCGTTCGTCGCCGCCGCGGCGGTGCCGGCCGGCAGCCCGCGCGACCGCGAGCTGCTGACCGCGCCGCGGGTGCAGACCGAGGTCTACCCGCTGGCGACCTTCGCCATCGGCGGCATGATGCTGTTCGTCGCGGCCAACGACCTGCTCATCATGTTCGTCGCGCTGGAGGTGCTCAGCCTCCCGCTGTACCTGATCAGCGGGCTGGCCCGCCGCCGGCGGCTGCTGTCGCAGGAGGCGGCGGTCAAGTACTTCCTGCTCGGCGCCTTCGCCTCGGCGTTCTTCCTCTACGGCCTGGCGCTGGTCTACGGCGCCACCGGCAGCGTGCGGCTGACCGACATCCGGGCGGCGTCCGCGGCCACCGGCACCGACGTGCTGCTGGTGCTGGGGCTGGGCCTGTTGGTCGTCGGCCTCATGTTCAAGGCCAGCGTCGCGCCCTTCCACGCCTGGACGCCGGACGTCTACCAGGGCGCCCCGACGCCGGTCACCGCCTTCATGGCCGCCTGCACGAAGGTCGCCGCGTTCGGCGCCATCCTGCGGCTGCTCTACGTCGCCTTCGGCACCAGCGAGTGGACGTGGCGGCCGCTCGTCTACGGCATCGCGATCGTGTCGATGGTGGTGGGATCGGTCCTCGGCCTCACCCAGACCGATCTCAAGCGGATGCTCGCCTACTCCTCCATCGCGCACGCCGGCTTCCTGCTCACCGGTGTCATCGGCTACGGCGGCGGCTCCGACGGTCAGAGCACCGGTGTCCCGGCCACGATGTTCTACCTGCTCGCCTACGGCTTCACCACGCTCGGTGCCTTCGCCGTCCTCACGCTCGTCCGCGACGGCGACGGCGAGGCCACGCACCTGTCGAAGTGGGCGGGGCTGGCCCGGCGGTCCCCGCTGACCGCGGCGGTCATGGGCCTGTTCCTGCTGGCGCTGGCCGGTATCCCGCTCACCAGCGGCTTCACCGCCAAGTTCGCCGTCTTCCGGGCCGCCATCGACGACGGCGCGTGGCCGCTGGTCGTCGTCGCGCTGCTGACGAGCGCGGTGGCGGCGTTCTTCTACGTGCGGGTGCTCGTGCTCATGTACTTCAGCGAGCCCGCCGCCGACGGGCCCACCGTCGGCGTCCCGGGTCTGCCCACCACGATCGTGCTCGCGGTGACCGTCACCGCGACCGTCGTCCTGGGGATCGTCCCCGGGGCGGTGCTGGACCTGGCCGAGCAGGCGGCTATCTTCGTCGGTTGATGACCGGAGCCAGCGCCGCCGTCCACGGGGACACCCCGGCCGAGACCTGGCAGCGGACCTCGACCCCTGCCTCGACCATCGGGCCCTGGCTGCCCGAGGGGGAGCTCGGCGCCCGCCTCGCCGAGGGCCTGGCGCGGGTGGAGGCGGCGCTGCTCGAGGCCGTGGGCAGCGATCACGACTTCGTCTCGCAGGCGGCCGGCCACCTGGTGGCCGCCGGCGGCAAGCGGTTCCGCCCCCTGCTGGCGCTGCTCGCGGCCGAGCTGGGGGACCCGCTCGCTCCCGGGGTCACCGAGGCCGCGGTGGTCTGCGAGCTCACCCACCTGGCGACGCTGTACCACGACGACGTCATGGACGAGGCCGCCGTCCGGCGTGGGGCGCCCAGCGCCAACAGCCGGTGGTCCAACAGCATCGCCATCCTCACCGGCGACTTCCTCTTCGCCCGCGCCTCGGACCTGCTCGCCGACCTCGGCCCGGAGGCGGTGCGCATCCAGGCCCGCACCTTCGAGCGGCTGGTCACCGGGCAGATCCTCGAGACCGTCGGCCCGCGGCCGGGTGCCGATCCGGTCGCCCACCACCTGCAGGTCCTGGCGGACAAGACCGGCTCGCTGGTGGCGACGTCCGCCCGCTTCGGCGCCTCCTTCGCCGGGGCCGGTGAGGAGTTCGTCGCGGCGCTGACCGCCTTCGCGGAGGAGGTCGGGGTGGCCTTCCAGCTCTCCGACGACCTCCTCGACATCGTCAGCCAGGGCGGCGCCTCCGGGAAGTCGCCGGGGACGGACCTGCGCGAGGGCGTCGTGACGCTGCCCGCGCTGTTCGCCCTGGCCGGCGACGACCCTGCCGAGCAGCGGCTGCGCGAGCTGGTCTCCCGCCCCCTCCCGGACGACGCCGAGCACGCCGAGGCGCTGGCCCTGCTGCGCTCGTCGGCTTCACTGGACCGGGCCACCGAGGTGCTGCGGGAGTACGCCGACCGGGCCCGCGCGCGGCTCTCCGCGGTGCCGGCCGGGCCGGTCCGCGAGGCACTGTCGGCGCTGTGCGAGTACGTCGTCACGCGCACCAGCTGAGCGGGCAGGGCATGCTGGGCAGGTGCGCGCGCGCCTGACCTGCCTGGTCGTGATCCTGGCGGTGCTCGGCGGCTGCAGCGGCGGGCAGCCCAACCCTCCGGGAGCGGTCCGGACCCCGGCGTCGGGCACCAGCGGTCCATCCGCGACGGCGACGACCGAGCCCCCGGCCGCGGCCCCCGCGCTCGACGTCACGGTGGTCGCCGACGGCCTCGACCACCCCTGGGACGTCGCCCAGGCTCCGGACGGCACCCTGCTGGTCGACGAGCGCGGCGGCGGCCTCACCGCCGTTCTCCCCGACGGCACCGTGCAGGAGGTCGAGGCCGACTTCGACGACCTGTTCGCGACGGGGGAGACCGGGCTCATGGGCCTGCTGCTCGACCCCGCCTTCGAGCAGAACCGGCGCTTCTACACCTGCCAGGGTCGGCAGGACGGCGAGGGCCGCTCGATCGCCGTGGTCGCCTGGACCGTCGACCCGGCCTGGCGCACCGCCACCCGCGTCGCCGATCCACTGCTGGGGGGCATACCGGTCAACGAGGCCTCGGGCCGGCACGGGGGTTGCCGGTTGCGCCTCGACCCGACCGGCGCGATGCTGGTCGGCACCGGTGACAACGCCGTCAGCGCGAACCCGCAAGACCCCGGCACCCTCGCGGGCAAGGTGCTCCGCATCGACCCCGCCACGGGGGCGCCGGCCGCCGGCAACCCGTTCGCGGACCGCCCGGGCGCCGCCGCCTACCTGTGGACCTACGGGCACCGCAACGTCCAGGGGCTGGCCGTGCGCCCCGGCTCCGGCCAGGTCTACGCCGCCGAGCAGGGCACCGACCGGGACGACGAGGTCACCCTCCTGGAGTCCGGCGGCAACAGTGGCTACCGGCCGGGGCCGGGCTACGACGAGAGCGTGCCGATGACCGACCCCTCCCTGCCCGACGTCCTGCCGACGACGTGGGCCTCGGGCGACCCGACCATCGCCACGTGCGGGATCACCTTCCTGGAGGGCGACCAGTGGCAGGCCTACGAGGGGCTGCTGCTGGTCGGCGTCCTCAAGGACCAGGGCGTCCTGGCGCTGCGCGTGGCCGACGACGGCGCGCTGCTCGAGCAGTTCCGGCTGCCCGAGCTCGAGGGCCGGTACGGGCGCATCCGCACCGTCCAGCAGGGTCTCGACGGCTCGCTGTACGTCACCACCGACAACGGGGACGACGCCGACTCCCTACTCCGGGTCACGCCCCGCCCCTGACCCGTCCCCCGACCTCGGGCGAGTCTCCCGTTACGGTCTTGTGGCGGAACTGTGAGTCTCGGAAGGGTGCGCGACGTCCAGGAAGACGGTCGCAGGGACGCGGCCGATGTGGAGGGGGATCTCCCATGCAACGTCGTTCACGCCTGCTGCTCGCCGTACCTGCCGCCACCGCGCTGGTCTTCACCGGCATGTCACCCGCCTTGGCAGGTGGTGGCCATGACGGCCACCACAACGGGGACGACGACGCCTGGGCCAAGGTCGTCGAGATCGACGACGAGGCCGAACTCGACGGTGACTACCTCGAGGTGACGTTCTCGTACAAGTGCGAGGACGGCGACGACGACGACGAGAAGGTCTCGGCCGACGTGGTCGCTAGGAACCGCGGCGAGGACATCCGCTACGAGGTGGAGGACAAGGACCTCGACTGCAACGGCGACGAGGAGGAGATCACCGTCAGGCTGGAGAAGGAGGACGAGGCCGCCGAGGACGGCGACTGGGTCAAGGTGACGGTGACGCTCAGCGCCGATGGCGACGAACTCGACGAGGAGTCCGAGTGGGTCGAGGTCGAGGATGACGACAACGGCAACGGCGACAACGACGGCGATGACGACAAGGACAACGGCAAGGGCCACCACTGATCCCAGCGGTGTGACCCGGCGCTGAGCGCCGGGACGCAGGAGGGGCGTCCGGGAACGAAGTCGTTCCCGGACGCCCCTCCTGCTGCCTGGGCTCTCAGCTCAGGCGCTGACCGTCCAGGTGTCGCTGCCGGACAGGATCGCGTCCAGGTCGGCCGGCTGCTGGGCCGCGGCGACCTCGAGCTGGTCGGCCATCATCCGGTCGTAGGTCGGCTTCTGCACTGCCCGGAACACGCCCATCGGGGTGTACCGGAGGTCCTGGCTGGACAGCCGCGACAGGGCGAAGGCGTAGGACGGGTCCTGGCGGGTCACGTCGTGCACCACGATGTCGGCGGCGTCGACCTGGTTGGTCTCGGCGATGCGCAGCCCGCCGAAGTCGTCGCGGACCACGCACGAGGCGCCGTCCGGGCCGAACACCAGCGGCTTGCCGTGCTCGAGCGGGATCGACCACTGCGTGCCGGTGGTCGGGTCCTTGAGCAGGTCGAAGGCGCCGTCGTTGAAGATGTTGCAGTTCTGGTAGATCTCGACCAGCGCGGTGCCCTGGTGCTCCGCGGCCTGCCGCAGCACGTCGGTGAGCCCCTTGCGGTCGGAGTCCATCGCCCGGCCCACGAAGGTGGCGTCGGCGCCGATGGCCAGGGACACCGGGTTGAACGGGTGGTCCAGCGAGCCCATCGGGGTGGACTTCGTGACCTTGCCGACCTCGCTGGTGGGCGAGTACTGACCCTTGGTCAGCCCGTAGATCCGGTTGTTGAACAGCAGGATCTTCAGGTTCACGTTGCGGCGCAGCGTGTGGATCAGGTGGTTGCCGCCGATGGACAGCGCGTCGCCGTCCCCGGTCACCACCCACACGGACAGGTCGGGACGCGAGGCCGCCAGGCCGGTCGCGATCGCCGGCGCGCGGCCGTGGATCGAGTGCATCCCGTAGGTGTTCATGTAGTACGGGAAGCGCGAGGAGCAGCCGATGCCCGAGACGATGACCATGTCCTCGCGGGCGATGCCGAGGCTGGGCAGGAAGCTCTGGACCGCGTTGAGGATGACGTAGTCACCGCACCCGGGGCACCAGCGCACCTCCTGGTCGGTCTTCATGTCCTTGGCCTTGAGGACGGTCTGCTTCTCGCCGTGGGCCGCAACCGAGGCCGCGATCGCGTCGGCGATGGGGCCCTCGGCCGGCATGCCGAGGTCGATGGTGGTCATTCCGCTCCTCCGGTGGGGTCTGCGGCGAGCAGGGCGCCGCTGGTGGAGTCGATGACGTCCTGGATCACCGCGGCGAGCTCGGCGGCCCGGAAGGGCAGCCCGCGCACCTGCGTGTGGCTCTGGACGTCGACGAGGTACTTGGCGCGCAGGAGCAGGGCCAGCTGCCCGAGGTTCATCTCCGGGCAGACGACGCGGTCGTAGCGGCGCAGGACGTCGCCGAGGTCGGCCGGCATCGGGTTGACGTGGCGCAGGTGGATCTGGGCCACCGACCGCCCCGAGCGCCGGATGCGGCGGCAGGCGGCACCGATCGGGCCGTAGGTGGAGCCCCAGCCGATGACGGCCACGCGGGCGTCGCCGTCCGGGTCCTCGACCTCGGTGGGCGGCAGGGTCGCGGCGATGCCGTCGACCTTGGCCTGCCGCAGGCGGGTCATCAGGTCGTGGTTGGCCGGGTCGTAGGAGATGTTGCCGGTCTTGTCGGCCTTCTCCAGCCCGCCGATCCGGTGCTGCATCCCCGCCGTCCCCGGGATCGCCCACGGGCGGGCCAGGGTCTCCGGGTCGCGCAGGTACGGCAGGAACTCGCCGTCCTCACCGTTGGGCTCGGTCGCGAAGTCCACCCGCAGGTCCGGCAGCGACTCGACGTCCGGGATGGGCCACGGCTCGGCGCCGTTGGCGAGGTAGCCGTCGGACAGCAGCATCACGGGGGTGCGGTAGGTCAGCGCGATCCGCGCAGCCTCCAGGGCCGCGTCGAAGCAGTCACCGGGGGAGCGGGGCGCGATGACCGGCAGGGGGGCCTCGCCGTTGCGGCCGAACATGGCCTGCAGGAGGTCGGACTGCTCGGTCTTGGTCGGCAGCCCCGTGGACGGGCCACCGCGCTGCACGTCGATGACCAGCAGCGGGAGCTCGGTCATGACCGCGAGGCCGATGGCCTCGGACTTCAGCGAGATGCCCGGGCCCGACGTCGTCGTGACGCCGAGCGCGCCACCGAAGGACGCACCGATCGCCGAGGCGACGCCGGCGATCTCGTCCTCGGCCTGGAACGTGCGGACGCCGAACGCCTTGTGCCGGGACAGCTCGTGGAGGATGTCCGACGCCGGGGTGATCGGGTAGGCGCCGAGGAAGACCGGCAGCCCCGACCGCTGACCGGCGGCCACGATGCCCAGGGCGAGCGCCTGGTTGCCGGAGATGTTGCGGTAGCGGCCCGGCGCCATCGGGGCGGGCTTGATCTCGTAGGAGACCGCGAACGCCTCGGTCGTCTCGCCGTAGTTGTAGCCGGCCCGGAAGGCGGCGATGTTGGCCGCGGCGATCTCGGGCTTGCGGCGGAACTGGCGCTCCAGGAAGCGGACGGTGCCCTCGGTGGGCCGGTGGTACATCCAGCTCAGCAGGCCGAGGGTGAACATGTTCTTCGAGCGCTCGGCCTCCTTCTTGCCGAGGCCGGAGTCGGCGAGCGCGTCGAGGGTCATGCTGGTCAGCGGCACGCTGACCAGCTGCCAGCCGTCGAGCGAGCCGTCCTCGATCGGGTTGGTGGCGTAACCGACCTTGGCCAGGTTGCGCGGGGTGAACTCGTCGGAGTCGACGATCAGCAGCCCGCCGCCGGGCAGGTCGGACAGGTTCGCCTTCAGCGCGGCCGGGTTCATCGCGACCAGCACGTCCGGGGCGTCGCCCGGGGTCATGATGTCGTGGTCGGCGAAGTGCAGCTGGAAGGAGCTGACACCCGGCAGGGTCCCCGTTGGCGCGCGGATCTCGGCGGGGAAGTTGGGCAACGTCGACAGGTCGTTGCCGAACGACGCCGTCTCGCTGGTGAAGCGGTTGCCGGTCAGCTGCATGCCGTCGCCGGAGTCGCCGGCCAGGCGGATGACGACCCGGTCGAGCTCGACGACGCTCTTGACGAGGCCGCCGGGAGCCGAGCTGCCCGCCGCGGCGGTGAGGGGCGGGTTGGTCGCAGTCATCAGTGGTGTACCTCCACCGGCCGAGATTACGTGGCTGTCGTGTCGCGGGCCCGTGACGAGAGCCACAGTGCACCTGCCGGGCACGGCCGGCACCAGAACTGGCAACCCCCGCGCGCGTGGAGGCATTCCGTGAGCGCGGTCGCAGTGGCCCACCTGGCCGGGTGGCGGCCCGCACCGAGGGGAACGACGCCCCCCGGTGCGCCGTTGGTCGGGTCGTGCAGCGCTGGAGCAACGGACTGAAGACCGCGGTGCTCCTGGGCCTCATGGGCGGGCTGATCCTGGCCGCCGGTGCGCTCATCGGCGGCCGGAGCGGGCTGTTCATCGCCCTGCTCGTGGCCCTCGGGGTGAACGGCTACGCGTACTTCAACAGCGACAAGCTGGCCCTGCGGGCCATGCGGGCCTTCCCGGTCACCGAGACCCAGGCCCCCGCGCTCTACGCGATCGTGCGGGAACTGGCCACCGAGGCCCGCCAGCCGATGCCCCGGCTGTACGTGAGCCCGACCGACCAGCCCAACGCCTTCGCCACCGGGCGCAACCCGCGCAACGCCGCGGTGTGCGTCACCCAGGGGATCCTCGAGCTGCTCGACCGCCGGCAGCTGCGCGCGGTGCTCGCCCACGAGCTGTCCCACGTCTACAACCGCGACATCCTGATCAGCTCGGTCGCCGGCGCGATGGCGACGGTGGTCACCTATCTGGCGCACATGGCGATGTTCGCGTCGCTGTTCGGGGGCCGGTCCGACGACCGCGGCGGCGGGAACGCCCTCGGCAGCCTGCTGCTCGTCGTCCTCGGCCCGGTGGCGGCCGGCCTCGTCCAGATGGCGGTCAGCCGCAGCCGGGAGTACCAGGCCGACGCCTCCGGGGCGGCGCTGTCGCACGACCCGCTGGCCCTGGCCGACGCGCTGCGCCGGATCGAGCGCGGGGCAGCGGCCCGCCCCCTGCCGCAGGAGGACCGGCTGGTCACCCAGAGCCACCTGATGATCGCCAACCCCTTCCGGGGTCAGGGGCTGGCGACGCTGTTCGCCACCCACCCGCCGATGGCGCAGCGGATCGCCCGGCTGGAGGCCATGGCGCGCGAGTCCGGACCCTCCTGACGGCGGCGGCACCACCGGTCGGCCGATGTGTGAGGACGGCGGCGACGCGGCGACCAACACCGTGCGTCACGCCCTGCGGCTGACCGGTGCCTCGCCCGGTGTGCACGCACTCGTGTTCCGGGTGGCGGGCGCAGCGCGCGCTGCCCGCCGCCCACGTGCCGAGCAGCGTCGGCACCCGCTACGCGTCCACCGCCGCCCGATCGCGTGGCCCGGGCTCAGCGGTAGTTGTCGAACTGGAGCGCGACGTCGAGGTCCTTGCCGCGCAGCAGCTGCTGGACCGCCTGCAGGTCGTCCCGCTTCTTGCCGCTGACCCGCAGCTGGTCGCCCTGGATCTGCGCCTGCACGCCCTTCGGGCCCTCGTCGCGGATGATCTTCGCGATCTGCTTGGCCTTGTCCGACTCGATGCCCTGCTTGATCCGCGCCGAGATCTTGTACGACTTCCCGGAGGACTGCGGCTCGTCGGCGTCGAGGGACTTCAGGGAGATGCCGCGCTTGACCAGCTTCTCCTTGAAGACGTCGAGCGCCGCGGCGACCCGCTCCTCGGTGTCGGCGCTGAGGCTCACGCCCTCCTCCCCGGCCCAGGCGATCGTGGCGTTGGTGCCGCGGAAGTCGAACCGCTGGGCGAGCTCCTTGGCGGCCTGGTTGAGCGCGTTGTCGACCTCCTGGCGGTCGACCTTGCTCACCACGTCGAAGGACGAGTCGGCCATCTGGGGTGCTCCTCTCGGTGTGCCACCGCGTCGTCGGGCCCCTGGGGGGACACCGGACGGACCGGGTGACGGCGTCTTGTACGCTCTCTCCCCGTACCACCACGGCGGGTTGCCCGAGTGGCCAATGGGAGCGGACTGTAAATCCGTCGGCTTAGCCTACGAAGGTTCGAATCCTTCACCCGCCACAGGTACGAGAAGGGCCCCCGACCTCCGCAGAGGTCGGGGGCCCTTCGCCGTTCCGGGGGCCGTCCGCCCTCGCCGCTCAGGGCACGGTCGGGGCGCGGGCGCTGGCGACGGCGGTGCGCTCGAGGGGCTGCCCGCCGAGGAACAGCCAGCCGAAGGCGATCTCCACGCTGCGGGTGCAGGTCACGGTGACCTCCACGCCGTCGGTCTCGGCCGCCCAGGCGTCGAGCCGGGTGCCGCCGTCCGCGAGCTGGTCGGCGATGGCCGCCGCGGCCCCCGCGCGGGTCAGCGGGAGGGTCCGGCCCACGCCGGCGGCGTAGAGCGCCGCCTCGTCGGTCGCGTTGGCCGCGGCGAGCGCCGCGCCGTCGCAGACCGCCTGCACCTCCTGCTGCTCCAGGAACGCGTCGGAGGCCGCGATCGCCCCGAGCGCCATGAGTGCCGCCACCAGCCAGCACACCAGGACCAGGGGCAGCGTGGAGCCGCGCTCGGCACCCCGGTCGTCCTGTCGCACGCGGGGCAGCGTAGAGGGGCCCGTGCCAGGTCCACGGCCTGTGGACGGCGCTGTGGACGGGTGTGGACCCGTGGGGCCGGTCCCCGGTCCAGGGCGAGTCGGCCTGTGGATCCAGCCCTGACACGCGGCAGGCAGACTCGTCCGCACCACCCGCACCACCCGTCCCGGTGATCCCACCGATGGGTGACACAGAGGTACATGGAGTGACGGTGAGTGACGGCATGACGGTTTGTCACACCGTCGTGATCTTCCGTGCTTGTCCCGATCGGGTGACGGGCAGCAATGTCTCGGGCGCGGTCCGTACCGAACGACGCTCTGCCCCCGCGCCTGGGTGACTGCCGCAACAACGAGCAGTTCTTCATGCCTGAGGAGGCGTCATGAACACGCAGCGCGGTGCACGGTGGGGTCGGGGAGCTCGGTGGGGTCGCGGGGCCCGTTGGGGTCGTGGGGCCCGCTGGGGCTGCTGACCGGCCTGGTCTGAACGATCCAGAGCTCGCGAGGTGGGTGGCCGGTCGCCGGGCACCCACCTCGCTCGGGTGAGGTCGCTCCCGTCCGGGCCCCTGCGCTGTTAGCGTCTGGCCCGCTCATTCCCCCCACGAGGAACCGGGTCACCGTGGCCGAATCGCCCCTGCCTGCACCGCCGTCCTCGCGGCCGCGTGTGCGGAACCCCTGGGGTCTGGCGGCCCCGGCTCTGGGGCTGGCCGTCGTGTGCCTCGTCGCCGTCCTGGCGCCGCACGCCTCCGGTGGTCCCGGCTGGTTGTTCCTCGTCGTGACGGCGGCCTTCCTCGTCACGGAGTCCGTCCCCCTGCAGATCGAGTTCCGGCGCCAGACCTTCGGCTGGTCGGTCAACGAACTCGCGCTGGTCATCGCGCTCGTCGCCGTCGACGGCTTCTGGGCCGCGGTGGCCCGCACCCTGGCCCTGAGCCTGGTGCTCGCCAAGCAGCGCTACAGCCTGGCGAAGTCGGTCTTCAACGTCGCCAACGCCGTCACCGAGACGGCGGTCGCGCTCATCGTGCTCGACCTGATGCCGATGGGCGCCACCACCGACCCGCTGTCGTGGCTGAGCCTCCTCGTGGCCGTGCTGGCCGCCGACGTCGCCGGCGCGCTGCTGGTCGCGGCCGCCATCGCCGCCACCGCCGGCCTGGCCGGCCACTCGCTGTGGGCGGACCTGTTCGTGCCGATCGTCGTGGTGGGGCCCCTGGCCGTCGCCACCGGCCTGGTCGCTCTGCTGCTGGTCGAGGTGAGCGCCTGGACGTGGGTGCTGATCGTCCCGGTGGTCCTCGCCGTGGTCCTGCTGTTCCGGCGGTTCGCCGACGTCGCGCGAGAACGCAAGAGCCTGGAACGGGTCTACGAGTTCGCCCGCCGCGTGGAGCAGGTCAGCTCGGACGAGGACGGCACCCGCCGCATCGTCGAGGCGGTCAAGGAGCTGCTCAACGCCGACCGGGTGGCGCTGTGGCTGCCGCCCTACCTCGACGAGGAACCCCGCCTGGTGGTCGCCGCCGAGGACGGCCGCAGCTGGTACGACGGCCCAGGCGACCCCGACGACCTCATCCGCAGCCGCGCCACCGACGGCTCGGTCGACGGCCCGGTCCTGGTCTCCGCGGTGCGCGCCACCGAGGCCGAGGCCGCCGCACTGGCCCGCCGGGGAGCGCAGGACCTGCTCGCCGCGCCGGTCGCCACCGCCGCGGGCGAGCCCGGGTACCTGGAGATCTGCGACCGGCAGAGCGACGTCGTCTCCTTCGCCGACGGCGACCGCGCCGCGCTGGACTCCATGCTCACCCACGTCAACGCCGCCATCCGGCAGCAGCAGCTGCTCACCCAGATCCGGTACGACGCCGACCACGACCGCCTCACCGGCCTGCCCAACCGGCAGCGGCTGGCGGTCGAGATCGACGCGACCCTCGCCGCCGACCCGGTCGCCGGCCGGGTCGGGCTGATCCTCGCCGCGCTGGACAACTACACCGAGGTCACCGACACCCTCGGGCACGCGGCCAGCGACGAGCTGCTGCTCGTGACCGCCGGCCTGCTGCGCGAGCACGCCCCACCGCAGGCGCTGGTGGCCCGGATGGAGGGGGAGCAGTTCGCCGTCCTGCTGCCGGGGCTGTCCCTGGCGGCCACCGAGCGGGCCGCGCGGCGGCTCCGGGAGGCCACCTCCACCCGCGCCCGGGTCGCCGGCCTCGACCTCGAGGTCACCCTGTCGATCGGCGTGGCCGCCGCCCCCGTCCACGGCACGGACGCCGGCACGCTCATGCAGCGGGCCGACGTCGCGCTGCTGGCCGGCGCCGGCTCCAGCGGCGTGGCCAGCTACCACCCGGTGCTCGACCAGCAGAGCCTGCGCCGGCTGCAGCTGGGCACCGAGCTGGAGTCGGCCATGGCCGAGGGCCAGATCAGCGTGGTGTTCCAGCCGATCATCGACGCCCGGACCTCCGACATCGTCTCGGTCGAGACGTTGGTCCGCTGGGCGCACCCGCGCTACGGCGCCATCGCGCCCGACGACTTCATCCACCTCGCCGAGCAGATCGGCCGGATCGGCCTGCTCACCGACCACGTGCTCGACCTGGCGCTGGCCCGCTGCCGCAAGTGGCTGGACCAGGACATCGCGCTGTCGGTCGCGGTGAACCTCTCCGCCCGCTGCCTCACCGAGCCCGACCTCGTCGACCGCGTCCGGCGGGCGCTGCGGCGGCACGGGGTCCCGGGGGAGCTGCTCACCCTCGAGCTCACCGAGGGCAGCGTCGTGGACGACTCGGTGCGCAGCAGCACCGTCCTGGCCGACCTGCACGCCCTGGGGCTGCGGCTGTCGATGGACGACTTCGGCACCGGGTACTCGTCGCTGTCCCAGCTGCGCCAGCTGCCGATCGACGAGGTGAAGATCGACAAGTCCTTCGTGCTGACGATGTCGACCAGTCAGGGCGAGTCGTTCATCGCCCGCTCGATCATCGAGCTGGCGCACAACCTCGGCCTGCGGGTCGTCGCCGAGGGCGTCGAGGACGAGCTGACCCGCAACCTCCTGGCCGAGATGGGCTGCGACAAGCTGCAGGGCTTCCTGGTCAGCCGACCGCTGCCCGACGACCGCCTGGAGAGCTGGATCCTCGCCCGCACCGGCGTCCGGTCCGCCGTCCCGGGCACGCCGCACCGGCGGCTGTTCGTCCGCACCTGACACCCCGGGGGGACCCCCTGCGACAGACCCCCGGAGCCGTCAGGTACAGTTCTCCACGGCTTCGGCCACCGCCCCTTTAGCTCAGTCGGCAGAGCGTCTCCATGGTAAGGAGAAGGTCTACGGTTCGATTCCGTAAAGGGGCTCCGACCAGCCGGTCCTGTCGCGAGACCGGGCCGCACGGTCTTCCCGGCGGTGTAGCTCAGCCAGGCAGAGCAAGCGGCTCATAATCGCTGTGTCACCGGTTCAAATCCGGTCACCGCTACTCTCGACGGACCCCGCACCCCGGGGTCCGTCGTCGTGTGGGCGCCGCCCACACGCCGGGCCTGGCAGGCCCGTCCCACAAGGCTAGGAGAACTCCATGGCAGCCACCGACATCCGTCCGAAGATCACCCTGGCCTGCCAGGAGTGCAAGAACCGCAACTACATCACCCGCAAGAACCGGCGCAACGACCCCGACCGGCTCGAGCTGAAGAAGTACTGCCCGAAGGACCGCAAGCACACCATCCACCGCGAGACGCGCTGACGCGGTCTCGAGGCACCGCGTAGACGCGCTGACCCAGCGGTCGCACGCAGCAGGAGGGCGGGAGCATGGCGCTTGATCCGACACTGGTCGGGCGCAGCTACCCGCCCTCCGCCGTCTACGAGGTCGGCCGCGAGAAGATCGCCGAGTTCGCCACCGCGATCGGCGAGGACAGCCCGGTGCACCGTGACGCCGACGCCGCCCGCGCCGCCGGCCACCCCGACGTCATCGCGCCGCCCACCTTCGCCATCGTGCTGACCCTCTCGGCGGCCGGCGTGGTGGTCGAGGACCCGGACGTCGACCTCGACTACAGCCGCGTCGTCCACGGCGAGCAGCGGTTCACCCACCACCGCGCCATCCGCGCCGGCGACCGCCTGGTCGCCACCCCCACGATCGAGGCCGTGCGCAGCGTCGCCGGCAACGACCTGCTCACCACCCGGGTCGACGTCGCCACCGAGGACGGCGAGCCGGTCTGCTCGGCCACGTCCATGCTCGTCGCCCGGGGGACCGCATGACCGTGCGCGCCGCCGATGTCGCCGTCGGCTCCGAACTGCCCGAGCAGAGCTACCGGGTCACGCGGGCGGACCTGGTCCGCTACGCCGGGGCGTCGGGCGACTTCAACCCGATCCACTGGAACGAGCGCGTGGCCACCGAGGTCGGCCTGCCCGGGGTCATCGCCCACGGGATGCTGACGATGGCCCTCGCCGCGCGTGCGGTCATCGCGTGGACCGAAGATCCTTCCGCGCTCGTGGAGTACCAGGTCCGGTTCGGCCGGCCGGTCCTCGTGCCCGACGACGAGACGGGGGCCGAGGTCGTCGTCCGCGGCAAGGTGGGGGCGCTCGGTGAGGACGGCCGGGCCCGCCTCGACCTCACCGTGACCAGCGGTGGCGAGAAGGTCCTGTCCCTGGCCCGCGCGACCGTCCGCCTGGCGTGATCCCCCGGCGTCGCGCCGCCCTGGCCGCCGCGGCGCTGCTGTTCCTGCCCGCCTGCGGGTCCTCGTTCGTCGACACCGTCGCCGCCGAGGCCCGCGCGTCGGCGGACACCGGACGGGACGGGGAGACCCAGGGCGGCTGCGCGCAGCGCGCCGCCCCGGATCCCGACCGTCCGCGGGTCGACCTCGACCTCCGCCTGGAGGACGACCGGCGCACGGTCCGCGGCACCGAGACGGTCGTGTTCACCCCGGACCTGCCCACCCGTGAGCTGGTGTTCCGGCTCGTGCCCAACGACCCCGGCGCGGCCGACGCCGGCAACGCCCTGACCGTGGACGCCGTGCGGGGAGAGGACGTGGCCGGGAGCGGCTACGAGGACGCCGGCGCCGAGGAGCCCGGGGGCCTCTACGTCGTCGACCTGACCCGCGAGCTCGCGGCGGGAGAGCGCACCGAGGTGGCGCTGGACTTCACGCTGCGGCTCGGCGGGGGCGGCTTCGAGCGCATCGGCACCGCTCAGGGCGTGTCCTGGTGGGCCAGTGGCGCGCCGCTGCTGGCGTGGGAGCCCGGCGTCGGCTGGGCGCGGGACCCCTTCGTCGGCATCCTCGGAGAGACCGCCACCAGCCCGGTGGCCGACACCCGTGTCCGTGTCTCCGCGCCCGCCGACCTCACCGTCCTGATGACCGGAGACCAGGAGCCCCCCACGGCCGTCCAGGACGGACGCCGCACGTGGATCTCGAGCGAGCCGGTCGCCCGGGACGTGAGCGTCGCGGCGGGGGAGTTCACCACCGCCTCCACCACCACCCCCGGGGGCGTCGAGGTGACGACCGGTGTCCTGCCCGGCGCACCCCTGACCGCGGACGTCCTCGCGGACCGGACCGTGACGGCCATCGGCGACCTCGAGGAGCGCTTCGGCGCGTTCCCGTACCGCACGCTCACCGTGCCGCTGCTGCCCGACTACGGCGGTGGCATCGAGTACCCCAGCTCGATCCTGCTGGCGTCGCCGGACCAGCTGGTGCTCCTGCACGAGGTGGCGCACATGTGGTTCTACGGGATGGTCGGGGACTCCCAGTTCCGCGACCCGTGGCTCGACGAGGCCTTCGCCAGCTACGCCGAGTCGGTCGCCTTCCCGCCGGGCGACGTGGAGCAGCGGCTGTCGGTACCGGGAGACGTGGGGTCGGCGATGGACGAGTTCGCCGACCCCGTCGAGTACTTCCAGCGCGTGTACGACAAGGGCGAGGCCGCCCTGCTCGCCGCCCGGGACGCCGCCGGGCCGGCGGCCTTCGACGCGGCGCTGCGCTGCTACGTCGACGCCAACGCCTGGACGATCGCCACCCCCGCCGACCTCGCCCGGGCGCTGGCCGACCTGCCCGCCGCGCTCGACGTCCTCACCGAGGCGGGCGCCCTCGACGAGGACGACCTGCCCCGTTAGGCGCCCTGCGGGCTCCCTTCAGCCCGCCGACCCCAGCAGGCGCTGCATCCGGCCGACGCCCTCGACGAGGTCCTCGTCGCCGAGCGCGTAGGACATCCGCAGGTAGCCGGGCGTGCCGAACGCCTCGCCAGGGACGACGGCCACCTCGGCCTCCTCGAGGACGATCTCGGCCAGCTCCACGCTGTTGCTCGCCGTCCGCCCGGCGATCTCCCGCCCGAGCAGCGCCTTCACCGACGGGTAGACGTAGAAGGCCCCCCGCGGCTCCGGGCACGCGACGCCCGGGATCTCGCGGAGCATCGAGACGATGGTCCGGCGGCGGCGGTCGAAGGCCTCCTTCATCGTCGCCACCGCGGAGAGGTCGCCGGTCAGCGCCGCGATCGCCGCGGCCTGAGACACGTTGGCCACGTTCGACGTGGCGTGCGACTGCAGGTTGGTGGCGGCCTTGACGACGTCGGCCGGGCCGACGATCCAGCCGACCCGCCAGCCGGTCATCGCGTAGGTCTTGGCGACCCCGTTGACCACGACGCACCGGTCGGCCAGCTCGGGCACCAGCACCGGCATCGAGGGTGCGGTCGCCCCGTCGTAGGTGAGGTGCTCGTAGATCTCGTCGGTGAGCACCCAGATGCCGTTGTCCAGCGCCCAGCGGCCGATCTCCTCGACGACCTCCGGCGGGTACACCGCCCCGGTCGGGTTGGACGGCGAGCAGAACAGCAGCACCTTCGTCCGCGGCGTCCGGGCGGCTTCCAGCTGGGCCACCGACACGAGGTAGCCGCTCTCCTCGTCGGCGACCACGGGCACCGGGACGCCACCGGCCAGCGCGATGGCCTCGGGGTAGGTCGTCCAGTACGGGGCCGGCAGCAGCACCTCGTCGCCGGGGTCGAGCATCGTGGCGAACGCCTCGTACACGGCCTGCTTGCCGCCGTTGGTCACCAGCACGTTGGCCGCCGAGACCTGCAGGCCGGAGTCGCGGACGGTCTTGGCGACGATCGCCTCCTTGAGGGCCGGCAGCCCGCCCGCGGGCGTGTACCGGTGCATCGCCGGCTGTGAGCAGGCGGCGACGGCGGCCTCGACGATGTAGTCCGGCGTCGGGAAGTCCGGCTCGCCCGCGCCGAAGCCGATCACCGGCTTGCCCGCGGCCTTGAGCGCCTTGGCCTTGGCGTCGACCGCGAGCGTCGCGGACTCGGCGATCGCCGCGATGCGGCGGGAGATGCGCCGCTCGGCGGGCGGCAGCTCGGTGGACGGGGCGGCGGGCTCCGAGGAGGAGACGGCGGTCATGCGTCCATCGTGTCAAAGGGCGGCGCCCGGGGTCGCCCCCGTTCCGGACCGGTCCGGCCGCAGCCGCACGTGCGCGACCACGGGTGAGGGGGCGTACTCCACGCACGTCCAGCCGTCGAGCGCCGGGCCGAGGTCGCCGAACAGCCGCTCCCCGGCCCCGAGCAGCACCGGGACCACGACGACGTGCAGCTCGTCGAGGAGACCGGCGCGCAGGTACTGGCGGACGGTGGACGCGCCGCCGCCCAGCCGGACGTGCCCGCCGCCCGCCGCGTCCCGCGCCTGCTCGAGGGCGGCCTCGATGCCCTCGGTGACGAAGTGGAACGTCGTGCCGCCGGCCATCTCCAGCGGCGGCCGCGGGTGGTGGGTCAGCACGAACACGTCGTGGTGGAACGGTGGGTCCTCGCCCCACCAGCCCGACCAGCCGGAGTCGGACCACGGCCCCCGGATCGGGCCGAACATGTTGCGGCCCATGATCGTGGCCCCCGCGTCGTGCACCCCGGCGGTCCAGAAGCGCTCGTCGACGGGGGAGCGCTCGCCCTCGAACGCCCAGTCGTGCAGGCGCTCGCCGCCCACGCCCAGCGGGGCGTCGACGCTCTGCGACGGGCCGGCGGCGAAGCCGTCCAGGGACACGGACAGGTTGTGCACGCGCAGTTCGGTCACGCCGGTTGAGACCGCTGGACGGCCGGGGGGTCATCGGTGGTCTGCGCCACGGTTCGGGAGGACGTTCGCTGCCCCGCCCGCCGGTCCCGTACACTGGCTGTCCTGGGGCAGTTGACCCCGCCACCGGCGTGCCCCGGATGCCCTCGCGGGGCTGGGTGCCGAGCGTGGTGGGTCCGGCGGTCCCAGAGCCCGGCTCAGGGCACTAGGGGTGTAGCTCAATTGGCAGAGCAGCGGTCTCCAAAACCGCAGGCTGCAGGTTCAAGTCCTGTCACCCCTGCCCGTGCCGCCGGCTCCGCGCCGGCGACGTGCACGACCCGTACGACACCCGACCGACGGCCCCCAGCAGCGGCCACCACCACGAGGCGAGCGAGGCGCAGTGAGCGACGAGAAGTCGGGACGCGAGGACGATCCTCGCGCCGCCTCCGACGCCGAGCTGACCGACGAGCAGATCGACCGCGAGGCCCCGGGCGTCGAGGACGCCGCCGAGCTCGAGGCCGCGGAGGCCGACGTCGCCGCCGAGGCCGAGGCCGAGGAGGACAAGGTCGTGGCCACGCCCGCGCGTCGCCGTGGGGGGCGGATCACCGCCGGTGACGAGGACGAGGACGACGAGCCTGCCGCGCGCACCCGGCGTCCGGTCCGCGAGCGCACCGCCGAGGGGGCCGGCACCCGGTCCCGGGCCGCCGCCGAGCGGGCGCGCGCCGAGGAGATCCGGCAGAAGCGCAGCGTGGGCCGGTTCCTGCGCGAGGTCGTCGCCGAGCTGCGCAAGGTCATCTGGCCCGGCAGGCGCGAGCTGATCACCTACACGACCGTCGTCATCGTCTTCGTGGCCTTCATCGTTGCGCTGGTGGCCGGCCTGGACCTCCTCTTCTCCCAGGCCGTGCTCGCCGTCTTCGGCTGAGCCCATCCGCGCCTGCACGCCACCGACAAGGAAGAGATCCCCGTGACCGACCCCCGCGAGCCCTTCGACACCGACAGCGCCGTCGAGGGGATCGACCTCGACGACGCCCGCTTCGACGTCCGTGGCAGTGCGGACCTCGAGACCGGCGCGGGCGAGCCCGGCTCCGCCGAGGGTTCCACCGACACCGCCGACCTCGACGCCCTGACCGGCGTGGCCGACGCGACCCCCGAGGTCGAGGACGGCGACGTCGACAGCCTGGCCGGCGACCCGCTGACCGCCCCGGCGGCCGACTCCGACCTGGTCGAGCCGGAGGAGGACGAGGACCCCGTCGAGGCGCTGCGCAAGGCCCTGCGGATCGCCCCCGGCGACTGGTACGTCGTGCACTCCTACGCCGGGTACGAGAACAAGGTGAAGACCAACCTCGAGTCCCGCATCCAGTCGCTGGACATGGAGGACTTCATCTACCAGATCGAGGTGCCCACCGAGGAGGTCACCGAGATCAAGAACGGCAAGCGGACCCAGGTCAACCGCAAGGTGTTCCCCGGGTACCTGCTGGTGCGCATGGAGCTCAACGACGAGTCCTGGGGCGCGGTGCGCAACACCCCCGGGGTGACCGGGTTCGTCGGCGCCACCTCGCGCCCCTCGCCGCTCACCCTCGACGAGGTCGTCAAGATCCTCGCCCCGACCACCACCGCGCCGGCCGCCAAGGCGACCGAGACGACGACCACGACCGCCGCCGCGCCGGCCGCCGTGGTCGACTTCGAGGTCGGCGAGTCGGTGACCGTCATGGACGGGCCGTTCGCCACGCTCCCCGCCACGATCAACGAGATCAACGCCGAGCAGCAGAAGCTGCAGGTGCTCGTCTCGATCTTCGGCCGGGAGACGCCGGTCGAGCTCTCGTTCAACCAGGTCCAGAAGATCTGAGCCGGCCCCCCGGGCCGGATCAGCGACAGAGAAGGAAGTCATGCCCCCCAGGAAGCGGTTGACCGCGGTCATCAAGCTCCAGATCAACGCCGGTGCGGCCACCCCCGCGCCGCCCGTGGGTCCGGCGCTCGGCCAGCACGGCGTCAACATCATGGAGTTCTGCAAGGCGTACAACGCCGCCACGGAGTCGCAGCGCGGCAACGTGATCCCGGTCGAGATCTCGGTCTACGAGGACCGCTCGTTCACCTTCGTCACCAAGACCCCGCCCGCGGCGCGCATGCTGCTGAAGGCGGCTGGTGTGGAGAAGGGCTCCGGCGAGCCGCACAAGACCAAGGTCGCCACCGTGACCCGTGACCAGGTCCGCGAGATCGCCCAGACCAAGATGGCCGACCTCAACGCCAACTCCCTGGACGAGGCCGAGAAGATCATCGCCGGCACCGCCCGGTCGATGGGCATCACCGTCCAGTAAGCAGCAGGACCCGGCGCCCCGGTGCCGGACCGCTCCAGCACGTCACACGTGGGAGGGCCGCGCCAGGCCCGTTCACCACACGACTCCCGGCCGCGCGCCGGGGGAGAGGACACACCATGGCGAAGCACGGCAAGAAGTTCCGCGAGGCGGCCGCCAAGGTCGACCGCGACAACCTGTACTCCCCGCTGCAGGCGGCCACCCTGGCCAAGCAGACGTCGCCGACGACCTACGACGCCACCGTCGAGGTCGCCATGCGCCTGGGCGTCGACCCGCGCAAGGCCGACCAGATGGTCCGTGGCACGGTCAACCTGCCGCACGGCACCGGCAAGACCGCCCGCGTCATCGTCTTCGCGACCGGCGACAAGGCCGCCGAGGCCGAGGCCGCCGGCGCCGACGTCGTCGGCTCGGACGACCTGATCGAGCGCATCCAGGGCGGCTTCCTGGACTTCGACGCGGCGATCGCCACCCCCGACCAGATGGCCAAGGTCGGCCGGATCGCCCGCATCCTCGGCCCCCGTGGCCTGATGCCGAACCCGAAGACCGGCACCGTGACCCCCGACGTCACCAAGGCCGTCAACGACATCAAGGGCGGGAAGATCAACTTCCGCGTCGACAAGCAGGCCAACCTGCACCTGGTCATCGGCAAGACCTCGTTCGACGAGACCAAGCTGGTGGAGAACTACGCCGCGGCGCTCGACGAGGTCCTGCGGGCCAAGCCGTCGGCCGCCAAGGGCCGGTACCTGAAGAAGGTCACCGTCTCCACGACCATGGGCCCGGGCATCCCGGTCGACCCGAACCGGACCCGCAACCTGACGGTGGACGAGCCCACCGCCTGAGATCGGCCCGTCCGCCGGGACGGGACCACACGCAGGTCGCCGAGGCCCCGCAGCGCACACGCGCTGCGGGGCCTCCGCGCGTTCCGGGCCGGCGGGTGACGACGGCGACAGCGGTGCCCTGTCGACATGGCGTATGCTCGACGCCGTTCCCCCCAAGACCGCTGGTCGTCGCACGTCCGCGTGCGATCGAAGGTCCCGGACCCCGGGCGACCCGCGCAGGAGGACGGTTCGATCGCCGGGCGCTGCGCCCGGCCCTCGCCCCGTGCGCCCTGCGCCGGGGCGTTCCTCGTCTCCGGGCCCTTGATCGCCCGCCGTCGTGCACCGGCCGGTGGTCGCCCGACAGACGAGAGGAGGCCCATGCCCACGCAGGCGAAGGCCGCGGTGATCGACGAGATCACCCAGCGGTTCCAGTCGTCCAGCGCAGCGGTGCTCACCGAGTACCGCGGGCTGACCGTGGCCCAGCTGACCCAGCTGCGCCGTTCCCTCGGTGAGGGCAGCAGCTACGCCGTCGTCAAGAACACCCTGACGAAGCGGGCCGCGGAGGAGGTCGGTTTCGCCGATCTCGCGCCGCTGCTCAACGGCCCGACCGCGATCGCCTTCATCGAGGGCGACCCGGTGAACGCCGCCAAGGCCATCCGTGACTTCGCGCGCGCCAACCCGCTGCTCGTCGTCAAGGGTGGCGTGGTCGAGGGCCGCACGGTCGGCGCCGCCGAGGTCACCGCCCTCGCCGACGTCGAGCCGCGTGAGGTGCTCCTCGCCAAGCTGGCCGGCGCGATGAAGGGCAACCTCACCAAGGCCGCGGGTCTGTTCCAGGCCCCGCTGTCGCAGGTCGCCCGCCTGGCCGCCGCGCTGCAGGAGAAGAAGCCCGCCGAGGGCGCTCCCGCCGCCGACACCGCTGCTGACACCACCGCCGACACCGACGCTGCCGCCGCGGACGCCGCGGCCAGCACCGACTGACCCCCGAAGGAGAGATCATGGCCAAGCTGTCCACCCAGGACCTGCTCGACGCGTTCAAGGAGATGACGCTGCTCGAGCTGTCCGACTTCGTGAAGCAGTTCGAGGAGACCTTCGAGGTCACCGCTGCTGCCCCTGTCGCCGTCGCGGCCGCCCCGGCTGCCGGTGGTGGCGACGGCGGTGCCCCCGCCGCCGAGGAGCAGGACGAGTTCGACGTCATCCTCGAGAGCGCCGGCGACAAGAAGATCCAGGTCATCAAGGAGGTGCGCGGCCTGACCTCGCTCGGCCTCAAGGAGGCCAAGGACCTGGTCGACGGCGCGCCGAAGCCGGTCCTGGAGAAGGTCGCCAAGGACGCTGCCGAGAAGGCCAAGGCCGCCCTCGAGGGCGCCGGCGCCACCGTCACCGTCAAGTGACCCGGTGCCCGGCGGCGGCCTGACCGCCGCCGGGCAACGCACCACCTCGCACGACCCGCAGGGGCCGTCCTCCACCCGGGGGGCGGCCCCCGCGGCGTCTCCGGGGCGTCCGGTCCGGCGCCGAGAAGTGCGGCGTGGCTGCTGACCGGAGGCTCCCGGACTGGCATCATGGCTCTGCCGTCATGGAGAGGGTCCACTGGTCCCCGCCGGTCGGCTGCCCTTCCTGGGAGTGTGTCCGGTTGCACGGACCCCCCGACGTGGACAGCTCGCCGCAGCAGGGGTAGGGTTCTCTGTTGCGCTGCCCCCTGACTGCCTGCCCGCTACTGACGGGTCACCAGTGGTGCCCGGGATCCGTCCCGGATGCCCGGTGGACCCCCATGGTGCAGGACGACGCGGACAGCCCCGCCATTACCGACGACGACCCAGGACGAACCAGCACCCACCGCCCGCACGTCGTGAGGTCCTTGGAAGGACGCATCTTGGCAGGCTCTCGCCCCACCAGCATCAACCCCGGCACCACCGAGTCAGCTACCACCCAGAACACCCCGCAGTCCGGCCCCCGCACCGGTGAGGCCGACCAGCAGAAGATCCCCGGCGCGCCGCTGCGCGTCTCCTTCGCCAAGATCTCCGAGCCCCTGGCGGTGCCGGACCTGCTGGCCCTGCAGACCGCCTCGTTCGACTGGCTGGTCGGCAGCCCCGAGTGGCGGGCCACCCTCTCGCCCGAGGAGCAGGCCGACGCCGTCGGCGGTCTGGCCGAGATCCTCGAGGAGATCTCCCCGATCGAGGACTTCAGCGGCTCGATGTCGCTGTCCTTCTCCAACCCGCGCTTCGAGGACGTCAAGGCGTCCCTCGAGGAGTGCAAGGACAAGGACATGACCTACGCGGCGCCGCTGTTCGTCACCGCCGAGTTCATGAACAACACCACCGGCGAGATCAAGAGCCAGACGGTGTTCATGGGCGACTTCCCGATCATGACGAACAAGGGCACGTTCGTCATCAACGGCACCGAGCGCGTCGTCGTGTCGCAGCTCGTCCGCAGCCCGGGCGTCTACTTCGACAAGACCCTGGACAAGACGTCGGACAAGGACGTCTTCAGCGCCAAGGTGATCCCCAGCCGCGGTGCGTGGCTGGAGTTCGACGTCGACAAGCGCGACACCGTCGGCGTCCGCATCGACCGCAAGCGCCGCCAGCCGGTCACCGTCCTGCTCAAGGCGCTGGGCTGGACCGAGGACCGCATCCGCGAGCACTTCCAGTGGTCGCCGACCGTCCTGGCCACCCTGGAGAAGGACCACATCGCCGGCCAGGACGAGGCGCTGCTCGACATCTACCGCAAGCTGCGGCCGGGCGAGCCCCCGACGCGTGAGTCGGCGCAGGCGCTGCTGGAGAACCTGTTCTTCAACCCGAAGCGCTACGACCTGGCCAAGGTCGGCCGGTACAAGGTCAACAAGAAGCTCGGCGTGGAGATCCCGCAGAGCACGCTGACGCTGACCGAGGACGACATCGTCGCCACCATCGAGTACGTGGTGCGCCTGCACGCCGGCGAGCCCGAGCACGGCGTCGACGACATCGACCACTTCGGCAACCGTCGCCTGCGCACCGTCGGCGAGCTGATCCAGAACCAGATCCGGGTCGGCCTCTCCCGCATGGAGCGCGTCGTCCGCGAGCGGATGACGACCCAGGACGTCGAGGCGATCACGCCGCAGACCCTGATCAACATCCGGCCGGTCGTCGCCTCCATCAAGGAGTTCTTCGGCACCAGCCAGCTGTCCCAGTTCATGGACCAGACCAACCCGCTCGCGGGCCTGACCCACAAGCGCCGCCTGTCGGCGCTGGGCCCGGGTGGTCTGTCGCGTGAGCGGGCCGGCATGGAGGTCCGGGACGTGCACCCGAGCCACTACGGCCGGATGTGCCCGATCGAGACGCCGGAAGGCCCGAACATCGGCCTCATCGGCTCGCTGTCCTCGTTCGGCCGGGTCAACGCCTTCGGCTTCATCGAGACGCCGTACCGCAAGGTGGTCAACGGTGTGGTCACCGACCAGATCGACTACCTGACCGCCGACGAGGAGGACCGCTTCGTCGTCGCCCAGGCCAACTCGCCGCTGGACGCCAGCGGCCGGTTCGCCGAGGAGCGGGTCCTGGTCCGCACCAAGGGCGGGGAGACCACCGACCTCGCCCCGGAGAACGTCGACTACATGGACGTCTCGCCGCGACAGATGACCTCGGTCGCGACGGCGATGATCCCGTTCCTCGAGCACGACGACGCCAACCGCGCGCTCATGGGCGCGAACATGCAGCGTCAGGCCGTGCCGCTGCTGCGCAGCGAGGCCCCGCTGGTCGGCACCGGCATGGAGCTGCGTGCCGCCGTCGACGCCGGCGACGTCGTCGTGGCCGAGAAGGCCGGTGTGGTCGAGGACTCCACCGCCGACTACGTCACGGTCATGGCCGACGACGGCACCCGGCAGACCTACCGGCTGCTGAAGTTCCGCCGCTCGAACCAGGGCACCTCGATCAACCAGACCCCCGTCGTCGACGAGGGCCAGCGGGTCGAGGTCGGCCAGGTCATCGCCGACGGTCCGTGCACCGACCAGGGCGAGATGGCGCTGGGCAAGAACCTGCTCGTCGCCTTCATGCCGTGGGAGGGCCACAACTACGAGGACGCGATCATCCTGTCGCAGCGCCTCGTGCAGGACGACGTCCTGTCCTCGATCCACATCGAGGAGTTCGAGGTCGACGCCCGCGACACCAAGCTCGGTGCCGAGGAGATCACCCGGGACATCCCGAACGTCTCCGAGGAGGTCCTCGCCGACCTCGACGAGCGCGGCATCATCCGCATCGGTGCCGAGGTCGTCCCCGGCGACATCCTCGTCGGCAAGGTCACGCCCAAGGGCGAGACCGAGCTGACCCCCGAGGAGCGGCTGCTGCGGGCGATCTTCGGCGAGAAGGCCCGCGAGGTCCGCGACACGTCGCTGAAGGTCAAGCACGGTGAGTCCGGCAAGGTCATCGGCGTCCGCGTGTTCTCGCGCGAGGACGGCGACGAGCTGCCCGCCGGCGTCAACGAGCTGATCCGGGTCTACGTCGCCCAGATGCGCAAGATCTCCGACGGTGACAAGCTCGCCGGCCGCCACGGCAACAAGGGCGTCATCGCGAAGATCCTGCCGCAGGAGGACATGCCGTTCCTCGAGGACGGCACCCCGGTGGACATCGTCCTCAACCCGCTGGGCGTCCCCGGCCGGATGAACGTCGGCCAGGTCCTGGAGACCCACCTCGGGTGGGTCGCCAAGTCCGGCTGGCAGGTCGAGGGCAGCCCGGAGTGGGCGGCCAACCTGCCGCAGGCCGCCCGCGCGGCCGAGCCCGGCACCCGGACCGCGACGCCGGTGTTCGACGGTGCGCGCGAGGAGGAGATCGTCGGCCTGCTCAGCTCGACCATCCCCAACCGCGACGGCCAGCGGATGGTGGCCCCGACCGGCAAGGCGCGGCTGTTCGACGGCCGCTCCGGCGAGCCGTTCCCGGAGCCGATCTCGGTGGGCTACGTCTACATCCTGAAGCTGCTGCACCTGGTCGACGACAAGATCCACGCCCGGTCGACCGGCCCCTACTCGATGATCACGCAGCAGCCGCTGGGTGGTAAGGCGCAGTTCGGTGGCCAGCGCTTCGGTGAGATGGAGTGCTGGGCGATGCAGGCCTACGGCGCGGCCTACGCGCTGCAGGAGCTGCTCACCATCAAGTCCGACGACATCCTGGGCCGCGTCAAGGTCTACGAGGCGATCGTCAAGGGCGAGAACATCCCCGAGCCGGGCATCCCGGAGTCGTTCAAGGTGTTGCTCAAGGAGCTGCAGTCGCTCTGCCTCAACGTCGAGGTGCTGTCCGGCGACGGGCAGGCGATCGAGCTGCGTGACACCGACGACGAGGTCTTCCGGGCCGCGGAGGAGCTGGGCATCGACCTGTCCCGCCGGGAGCCGTCGTCCGTCGAAGACGTGTGATCGGCCGCCGGCCGGCCCTCGGGCCGGCCGGCGCCACCACTGCCACTAGAAGCGAAGAACTAGCCCCGGAAAGGGGTCCACTCAGTGCTCGACGTCAACTTCTTCGACGAGTTGCGCATCGGTCTGGCCTCTGGCGACGACATCCGCCAGTGGTCGCACGGTGAGGTGAAGAAGCCCGAGACCATCAACTACCGGACGCTGCGTCCGGAGAAGGACGGTCTCTTCTGCGAGAAGATCTTCGGTCCCACCCGGGACTGGGAGTGCTACTGCGGTAAGTACAAGCGGGTCCGGTTCAAGGGCATCATCTGCGAGCGCTGCGGCGTCGAGGTGACCCGGGCCAAGGTCCGCCGCGAGCGGATGGGCCACATCGAGCTGGCCGCGCCGGTCACCCACATCTGGTTCTTCAAGGGCGTCCCCTCGCGCCTGGGCTACCTGCTCGACCTGGCGCCCAAGGACCTCGAGAAGATCATCTACTTCGCCGCCTACCTGATCACCTCGGTCGACGACGAGACGCGCCACCGCGACCTCCCGACCATCGAGGCCGAGATCAGCGCGGAGAAGCACAACCTCGAGGGCCGCCGCGACGCCGACGTCGAGGCCCGCCAGCAGAAGCTGGAGGCCGACCTCGCCGAGCTCGAGGCGGAGGGCGCCAAGTCCGACGTCCGCCGCAAGGTCCGCGAGGGTGGCGAGCGGGAGATGCGCCAGCTGCGCGACCGCGCGCAGCGGGAGATCGACCGCCTCGAGGAGGTGCTCGACACCTTCCGCAAGCTCGAGGTGAAGCAGCTCATCGCCGACGAGGGCCTCTACCGCGAGCTGCGCGACCGCTTCGGTGAGTACTTCGAGGGCGGCATGGGCGCCGCGGCGCTGCAGAAGCTGCTCGCCGACTTCGACCTCGACGCCGAGGCCGCCTCGCTGCGCGAGACCATCCGCAGCGGCAAGGGCCAGCGCAAGCTGCGTGCCCTCAAGCGGCTGAAGGTCGTCGCGGCGTTCCAGCAGACCCGCAACTCGCCCATGGGCATGGTGCTGGACTGCGTCCCGGTCATCCCGCCGGACCTGCGCCCGATGGTGCAGCTCGACGGTGGCCGGTTCGCCACCAGCGACATGAACGACCTGTACCGCCGCGTGATCAACCGGAACAACCGGCTCAAGCGACTGCTCGACCTGGGCGCGCCGGAGATCATCGTCAACAACGAGAAGCGGATGCTCCAGGAGTCCGTGGACGCGCTGTTCGACAACGGCCGTCGCGGCCGGCCGGTCACCGGCCCGGGCAACCGTCCCCTGAAGTCCCTGAGCGACCTGCTCAAGGGCAAGCAGGGGCGGTTCCGGCAGAACCTGCTCGGCAAGCGGGTCGACTACTCCGGCCGTTCGGTCATCGTCGTCGGCCCGCAGCTGAAGCTGCACCAGTGCGGCCTGCCCAAGCAGATGGCGCTGGAGCTGTTCAAGCCGTTCGTCATGAAGCGGCTGGTCGACCTCAACCACGCGCAGAACATCAAGTCCGCCAAGCGCATGGTCGAGCGTGCCCGCCCCGTGGTGTGGGACGTGCTCGAGGAGGTCATCACCGAGCACCCGGTGCTGCTCAACCGCGCGCCGACGCTGCACCGTCTGGGCATCCAGGCCTTCGAGCCGCAGCTGGTCGAGGGCAAGGCCATCCAGATCCACCCGCTGGTCTGCACCGCGTTCAACGCGGACTTCGACGGTGACCAGATGGCGGTGCACCTGCCGCTGTCGGCCGAGGCGCAGGCCGAGGCCCGCATCCTCATGCTGTCGAGCAACAACATCCTGAGCCCGGCCGACGGTCGCCCGATCACCGCGCCGACCCAGGACATGGTGCTCGGCCTCTACCACCTGACGACCCTCACCGGGTCGGCGGAGCTGGCCGAGGGTGAGCTGCCCAAGTCGTACTCGACGACCGCCGAGGCGGTCATGGCCTACGACAAGGGCGCCCTGGGCCTGCAGGAGCGGGTGTCCATCCGCCTCGACGAGGTCTACGGCGTCGACAACGGGCCGAACGACCCGTGGGTCGCCCCGGAGGACTGGGAGCCGGGTCAGCCGGCGCTGGTCTCCACCAGCCTGGGCCGCGTGCTGTTCAACGAGGCCCTGCCCGAGGACTACCGCTTCGTCAACTACCAGGTGCCGAAGAAGGAGCTCGGGGCGATCGTCAACGACCTCGCCGAGCGCTACCCCAAGGTGCAGGTCGCGGCGACGCTGGACGCCCTCAAGTCCGCCGGGTTCCACTGGGCCACCCGCGCGGGGATCACGATCGCCATCGACGACGTGGTCACCCCGCCGGCCAAGCAGGAGATCCTGGACCGGCACGAGGCCGAGGCCCGGCAGATCGAGAAGCAGTACGAGCGCGGCGTCATCACCGACGCCGAGCGTCGTGGCGAGCTGATCGAGATCTGGACCCGTGCCCGGGCCGAGGTCAGCCAGGCGATGGTCGACAACTTCCCGACCACCAACCCGGTCTGGGTCATGGTCAACTCGGGCGCCCGAGGCAACATGATGCAGATCAGCCAGATCGCCGGTATGCGCGGTCTGGTCGCCAACCCGAAGGGCGAGATCATCCCGCGGCCGATCAAGGCCAACTTCCGGGAGGGTCTGTCGGTGCTGGAGTACTTCATCTCCACGCACGGTGCCCGCAAGGGTCTGGCCGACACCGCGCTGCGGACCGCCGACTCCGGTTACCTCACCCGCCGGCTGGTCGACGTCTCCCAGGACGTCATCATCCGCGAGGAGGACTGCGGTACCGACCGCGGCGTGATCATGCCGATCGGCACCGTGGTCGACGGCACGCTGACCCGCGACGCGCACGTCGAGACCAGCGTGTACGCCCGTGCGCTGGCCGCCGACGTGGTGGCCGAGGACGGCACCGTCATCGCCACGGCGAACTCCGACCTCGGTGACGTGCTCCTGCAGACGCTCATCGACGCCGGTGTCGCGGAGGTCAAGGTCCGCTGCGTCCTGACCTGCGAGTCGCTGCTCGGCACCTGCGCCACCTGCTACGGCCGGTCGCTGGCGACCGGCAAGCTCGTGGACGTCGGCGAGGCGGTCGGCATCATCGCTGCCCAGTCGATCGGTGAGCCGGGCACCCAGCTGACGATGCGCACCTTCCACACCGGTGGTGTCGCGGGTGAGGACATCACCCACGGTCTGCCGCGTGTGGTGGAGCTCTTCGAGGCCCGCGTCCCCAAGGGCAAGGCCCCGATCGCCGAGCTGGCCGGCACCGTCCGCATCGAGGACGGCGAGCAGTTCCGCAAGCTCACGATCACCCCGGACGACGGCTCCGACGAGGTCGTCTACGACAAGCTGTCGCGCCGGTCGCGGCTGCGGGTCGAGGACGGCGGCCACGTCGAGGTCGGCGAGCAGCTCACCGAGGGCGCGGTCGACCCGCACGAGGTGCTGCGGATCATGGGCCCGCGCGAGGTGCAGCTGCACCTGGTCCGCGAGGTCCAGGAGGTCTACCGCAGCCAGGGCGTGTCGATCCACGACAAGCACATCGAGGTGATCATCCGCCAGATGCTGAAGCGGGTGACCATCATCGACTCGGGCGCGACGGAGTTCCTGCCCGGTGCGCTGGTCGAGCGGACGCTGTTCGAGACCGAGAACCGCCGGGTCGTCGCCGAGGGTGGCGAGCCGGCCTCGGCCCGCCCGGTGCTCATGGGCATCACCAAGGCCTCGCTCGCGACCGAGTCGTGGCTGTCGGCCGCCTCCTTCCAGGAGACGACCAAGGTGCTCACCGACGCCGCGATCCAGGGCAAGAGCGACAGCCTGCTCGGCCTCAAGGAGAACGTGATCATCGGGAAGCTGATCCCGGCCGGTACCGGCATCAGCCGCTACCGGAACATCACGGTCGAGCCGACCGAGGAGGCCCGCGCCGCCGTCTACACGATGGCCGGGTACGACGACGGGCAGTACTACAGCCCCGACGTCTTCGGTCAGGGCTCCGGCGAGGCCGTCCGCCTGGAGGAGTACGACTGGCGGGGCTGAGGTAACACCTCCCTCCCCCCGCCGCTCGCACGCTCGCGGCGGGCCCCCTGAGGGAGACCGCAGTGACGAAAGGGCCCCGCAGGCGCGACACGCCTGCGGGGCCCTTCCGCGGTTCCGGGCCGGTCAGCCGAAGTCGGGCTGGGTGCAGGTGAACCGGGCCTCGACCGTCGCGGAGACCGTCTGCGGCACCGGCTCGACCTCGAAGATGAGCTCGTCGGCGACGCTCGAGTCGGCGGCCGTGCGGAACATCGCCGCGGGGGCGACCGCGAACCCCTCGGGGGCGGCCATCCCGACGTCGGCGATCTGCACCAGTCCGGTCAGCCGCGCACCCGCCGCGGCCGCGTACTCCTCGGCCCGCCGCCGGGCGTCGCGGACCGCCTCCGTCCGCGCACGCCGGTACGCCCCACTGTCGGGCCTCAGCGCCCAGAACGGCCCGTCCAGCGAGACCATGTCACGGTCGGCCAGGCGCACCAGCAGGTCACCGAGGACGGCGGGGTCGACCACCACCGCGGTGAGCGACAGGCCGGCCACATGGCCGGTGACCCGTTCCCGCGGGCGTCCGTCCTTGAGCTGCGGCCGCACCCAGAGCGCTCCGGCCTCGACCGACTCGACGGCCGCGCCGTAGCCGCCCAGGGCCCCGCGGACGTCGTCCGCCCGGCGGGTGACGTCGCGCAGCGCCTGCGCGCGGTCACCGGAGCGTGCGCCCACGGACACCCGCACCCGCGCCAGCTCCGGCGGGACCTCCGCCGTCCAGGCTCCCCGGACGGCGATCGTGGCCGCTGCCGGCAGCGTGTCGGCCACGTCAGCCGGCCAGGCGGCGCATCGTCTCCACCGTCGCGAGCCGGCCCTCGGAGCTGCCGTCGAGGGGCTGCAGCATCAGGGTGGTCACCCCGGCCTCGCGGAAGGCGGCGATCCGCTCGGCCACGTAGGACTCCGGGCCGATCAGCGAGGTGGCCCGGACCAGCTCCTCGGGCACCGCGGCCGCGGCCTGGTCCTTCTTGCCGTCCAGGTAGAGGTCCTGGACGGTGCGTGCCTGCTCCTCGTAGCCGTAGCGCCGGGCCAGGTCGTTGTAGAAGTTCTTGCCGCGGGCGCCCATCCCACCGATGTAGAGCGCCAGTTGCGGCCGCACGTGGTCGAGCAGGCCCTCGACGTCGTCCCCGATGGCGACGGGCACGCCGGTGACCACCTGGAGCTCGCCCAGTGCCGGGTCCCGCCTGGCCTTGCCGGCGGCCAGGGACTCGCCCCACACCGAGGCCGCCTTCTCGGGGACGAAGAAGATCGGCTCCCACGCCTCGGCGATCTCGGCGGCGAGCTCCACGTTCTTGGGGCCGAGAGCGGCCAGCAGCACGGGGATCCGCTCGCGGACCGGGGTGTTGATCAGCTTCAGCGGCTTGCCCAGGCCGGTGCCCTGCTCCGGAGGGAGCGGGATGGTGTACTTCGGCCCCTCGTGCGCCAGCCGCTCCCGGCGCCACACCTGCCGGCAGATCTCGACGATCTCCCGGGTGCGCTGCAGCGGCGCGTCGTAGGGGACGCCGTGCCAGCCCTCGATGACCTGCGGACCGGAGGCGCCCAGGCCCAGGGTGAACCGGCCGCCCGAGACGAAGTCCAGCCCGGCGGCGGTCATGGCGGTCAGCGCCGGCGTGCGGCTGTAGATCGGGAAGATGCCGCTCATCAGCTCGACCCGCTCGGTCACCGCCGCCAGGTAACCGAGCTGGCTCACCGCGTCGAAGGTGTAGACCTCCGCCACCATCGCGAGGTCGAGGCCGGCGGACTCGAGGTCGCGGATCTCGGCGGCGGTCTCGCGGAACCCCCCGCTGTAGCTGGCCTGGATGCCGATGCGCACGTCCACTCCTCTGGTCGGCGGCACCCCGGTCGGCGCCGGTCCCGACCGTATCGGCAGCGGAGAGCGGTGGAGGTGCTGTCCAGGAGCGGGAGGAGGGGCCTTGCTCAGAGGGCGCGGACGACCCCGACGACCTCGGTGACGACACGGACGCCGTCGACGTCCCCCGGGACGCGGCTGGCCGCACCGGGGTCGGCCAGGTCGACCTTCACCACGTACCCGCTGTCGCGCCGGGCCAGGCCGATGCCGACCACCCCCGGGTCGGTGGCCAGCCTCGCGCTGAGGGCGCTCTTGGCGGCTCGGGCGGAGGCGCGGTCGGTCATGCACCCATGGTGCCCCGGATCGGTCCGGTGCGACAGGCTCAGACCGCCGGGGGCACCCTCAGGCGGGGACCCACTGCAGATCGAGCAGCTCCAGGACCGTGCTCAGGGGGTTGGCGAACGTGACGCCGCCACCGTTGCGGCCGCCGGTCTCGCTGCCCGCGAACAGCAGCCCCAGGGGCGCGCGGTCCGAGCTGCGCCAGATGACCGACCCACTGTCGCCGCCGGCGCTGAACCCGCCGTCCAGACCCTCGATCTCCACCTGGTCGTCGAAGACGTGCACCTGCTGGTCGTACTGGACGCTCAGTCCGTCCACCTCGACGGCGCTGATCCGGCCGATCGTGTGCGCCGTCGTCCGGCCGACCTTCTCCACCCGCTCGTCGGGGTCGACGTCCTCCACCGAGGGGACGTCGGCGCCGAGCGGACCGCCCGGCAGCCGCCCCGGCTCGGCGGGCACCTCCGGGTCGAGGGTGGCCACCGCGGCGTCGACGAGGTTGGCCCGGCCGTCGCCCCGGAACCGGACGAACGCGGCGAGCGTGGCGACGCGGTCGGCGTCGGTGCCGCCGTCGGCAGGCCCCGGCTGCAGCACCGCGTCGCCGACGGCGGCCGCGTCACTGGCCGCCAGCACGTGGTTGTTCGACAGCATCCCCAGCCGGCCGTCGACCCGGACGAAGCCCCCCAGGGTGCCCGCGGTGACCGACGGGTGCGCCACCGACAACCCCGGGCGCAGCGGGCGGGTGCGCCGCTGGAGCTCGCCCGGGGTGGGGGAGGACAGCGCCCGCACCGCGCCGACCACCCGGACGTCGACCTGCTCCAGGACGGCGTCGTCCAGCCCGGCCAGCAGCAGCTCCGCGTCGTCCTTGGCGCTGACCCGGATGGCCAGGTGGGCCCGACCGGGCCCGGTGGGGGCCAGCCCGAGCGCCGGCCGTGCCCAGCCGCCGAGGTCGAGTGCGCTGACCGGACCCGCCTCGGCCAGGCGAGCCGACAGGTGGGCCTTGAGCTCGCGGGCGAGGTCGACGTGCACGGCAATCCTCCGGTGGCGTTCGGTGGGCGTCCTGCGACCGACGGTAGGGCCGGGGTACGACAGCCGCGCGCCGGTCCGCGTCGTCCGAGGTGGACGGGGTGTCGCCGCGTGCACGGGCCCCCGCCGCGTGCGCCGAGCGGTACAGTCGCGCCACCGTCGGGCCGCCCGGTCGGGTCCGTCCGCCTCCGGGAATACCCGGTCCGGCGCGACGTTGACCCCGACGTACGACCTCGACGAGCGGGCTGTACCACCGCCTGTCGACATGTGGCGGACCCGGCTTTGACCGGGTTCGAGCACGCGGGTATCGTGGTCAGCCGTGCCCAGGGTGCCCTGGGCCTGCTCCCGTTCGCGGTGCGCCTGCCGGTAGGTGGTGGCGCCGAGTCGCGGGGGGCGACCGATCCGGTTCGACTCGCCGGCCGGTCCTGGGGAAGGCGACACGCCCGACCGCGGGGACCGGTGGTGGGCCACGGCCGGAACCGGGTACGGCCCCGGCAGGACCGGCACCCGGTACAGCAGAGCAACGTCCACAGCACGACCCAGCGCAGGTAGGAGATCCAGGCCACCCATGCCCACGATCAACCAGCTGGTCCGCAAGGGCCGCGAGGACAAGGTCGAGAAGACCAAGACCCCGGCGCTGAAGGGCTCCCCTCAGCGTCGTGGCGTGTGCACCCGCGTGTACACGACGACGCCGAAGAAGCCGAACTCGGCGCTGCGCAAGGTCGCTCGCGTGCGTCTCACGAGTGGCATCGAGGTGACCGCCTACATCCCCGGTGTCGGCCACAACCTGCAGGAGCACTCGATGGTGCTCGTGCGCGGCGGCCGGGTGAAGGACCTCCCCGGCGTGCGGTACAAGATCATCCGCGGCTCGCTCGACACCCAGGGTGTCCGCAACCGCAAGCAGGCTCGCAGCCGGTACGGCGCGAAGAAGGAGAAGAGCTGACATGCCGCGCAAGGGCCCTGCACCGCGCCGCCCCCTGGTCGCCGACCCGGTGTACCAGTCGCCGCTGGTCACCCAGCTGGTGAACAAGGTTCTCGTCGACGGCAAGCGCTCGGTCGCCGAGTCGATCGTCTACGGCGCCCTCGAGGGCTGCCGTGCCAAGACCGACACCGACCCGGTGGTCACGCTCAAGCGGGCGCTGGACAACGTCAAGCCGGCCCTCGAGGTCCGCAGCCGCCGCGTCGGTGGTGCGACCTACCAGGTCCCGGTCGAGGTCCGCGCCTCCCGGAGCACGACCCTCGGTCTGCGCTGGCTGATCCAGTACAGCCGCGCCCGTCGCGAGAAGACGATGACCGAGCGTCTGATGAACGAGCTGCTCGACGCCAGCAACGGCCTCGGTGCCGCGGTCAAGCGCCGCGAGGACACGCACAAGATGGCCGAGTCGAACAAGGCCTTCGCGCACTACCGCTGGTAAGTGCCACCCCGGCTGGCTCCGCCAGCCCCCGCGGCCGGCGGGTAGTCCGGGCCACCCCCTGGACACCGCACGCGGACCCGAACCAAAGAGGAGACGAGACAGATGGCCGACACCCAGGCCCAGCTCGCCAAGACCCGCAACATCGGGATCATGGCGCACATCGACGCCGGCAAGACCACGACGACCGAGCGCATCCTCTTCTACACCGGTATCAACTACAAGATCGGTGAGGTCCACGACGGCGCGGCCACGATGGACTGGATGGAGCAGGAGCAGGAGCGCGGCATCACCATCACGTCCGCCGCGACGAAGTGCTCCTGGAACGGCTACGACATCAACATCATCGACACCCCCGGGCACGTCGACTTCACCGTCGAGGTGGAGCGGTCGCTGCGGGTGCTCGACGGTGCCGTCGCCGTCTACGACGGTGTCGCCGGCGTGGAGCCGCAGACCGAGCAGGTGTGGCGGCAGGCCGAGAAGTACGGCGTCCCGCGCATGTGCTTCGTCAACAAGCTCGACCGCACCGGTGCGGACTTCTTCCGCTGCGTCGACATGATGGTCGAGCGGCTCGGCGCCAACCCGGCGGTGCTGCAGCTGCCGATCGGTGCCGAGGCCGACTTCATCGGCGTCGTCGACCTGGTCCAGATGCGTGCGCTCACCTGGCGTGGCGAGACGCAGATGGGTGAGGACTACGCGGTCGAGGAGATCCCGGCCGAGCTCGCCGACCAGGCGGCCGAGTACCGCGAGAAGCTCCTCGAGACCATCGCCGAGACCGACGACGAGCTCATGGAGGCCTACCTCGGCGGCGAGGAGATCTCCGTCGAGCGGCTGAAGGCGGCCATCCGCAAGGCGACCATCGCCGCGCAGGTGAACCCCGTCCTCACCGGCACCGCCTTCAAGAACAAGGGCGTCCAGCCCCTGCTCGACGCGGTCACCGACTACCTGCCCAGCCCGCTGGACATCGAGGCGATCGTCGGCACCGCGCTCGACGGCGAGACCGAGGTCATCCGGCACGCCGACGAGGACGAGCCGTTCTCGGCGCTGGCGTTCAAGATCCAGACCGACCAGCACCTCGGCAAGCTGACCTACATCCGGGTCTACTCCGGCAAGGTCTCCTCCGGGTCCCCGGTGCTCAACAGCACCAAGGACCGCAAGGAGCGGATCGGCAAGATCTACCAGATGCACGCCAACAAGCGCGAGGAGCGCGAGGGCGTGGGCGCCGGCCAGATCGTCGCCGTCGTCGGCCTGAAGCAGACCACCACGGGTGACACGCTCAGCGACCCGCAGAAGCCGGTGATCCTGGAGTCGATGACCTTCCCGGCGCCGGTCATCTCGGTCGCGATCGAGCCGAAGACCAAGAGCGACCAGGAGAAGCTCGGCACCGCCATCCAGAAGCTGGCCGAGGAGGACCCGACCTTCCAGGTCCGGCTCGACGAGGAGACCGGCCAGACGGTCATCTCCGGCATGGGCGAGCTCCACCTGGAGATCCTCGTCGACCGCATGCGGCGCGAGTTCAAGGTCGAGGCCAACGTCGGCAAGCCGCAGGTGGCCTACCGCGAGACCATCCGCAAGACGGTCGAGAAGTACGACTACACGCACAAGAAGCAGACCGGTGGCTCCGGCCAGTTCGCGAAGGTCCAGGTCACCCTGGCGCCGCTCGAGGTCAGCGGCGACGGTCCGACCTACGAGTTCGAGAACGCCGTCACCGGTGGGCGCATCCCGCGGGAGTACATCCCGTCGGTGGACCAGGGCATCCAGGACGCCATGCAGTACGGCGTGCTCGCCGGCTACCCGCTGGTCGGCGTCAAGGCCACCCTGGTCGACGGCCAGTACCACGAGGTCGACTCCTCGGAGATGGCCTTCAAGATCGCCGGCTCGATGGTCTTCAAGGAGGCCGCACGCAAGGCCAGCCCGGCCCTGCTCGAGCCGCTCATGGCCGTCGAGGTCGTCACCCCCGAGGACTACATGGGCGACGTCATCGGCGACCTGAACTCCCGGCGCGGGACCATCCAGGCGATGGAGGAGCGCTCCGGCGCCCGCGTCGTCCGGGCCCTGGTCCCGCTCTCGGAGATGTTCGGCTACGTGGGCGACCTGCGCAGCCGCACCCAGGGGCGGGCGAGCTACACCATGGTGTTCGACTCGTACGCCGAGGTCCCGCAGAACGTCGCCAAGGAGATCATCGCCAAGGCGACCGGCGAGTGATCTGCCGGGCGGGGTAGTCCCGTCCGGCCCCCCAGCAAGCCCACCCCAGAGTTCGCGCACGACTGCGACACCACGAGGAGAGGAACCCAGTGGCCAAGGCCAAGTTCGAGCGGACCAAGCCGCACGTCAACATCGGCACCATCGGGCACATCGACCACGGCAAGACGACGCTGACCGCGGCGATCACCAAGGTGCTGCACGACAAGTACCCGGACCTCAACGAGGCGTCCGCCTTCGACCAGATCGACAAGGCGCCCGAGGAGAAGGCCCGCGGCATCACGATCTCGATCGCGCACGTCGAGTACCAGACCGAGAACCGGCACTACGCGCACGTCGACTGCCCCGGTCACGCCGACTACATCAAGAACATGATCACCGGTGCGGCGCAGATGGACGGCGCCATCCTGGTGGTCGCGGCGACCGACGGCCCGATGCCGCAGACCAAGGAGCACGTCCTCCTGGCCCGCCAGGTCGGCGTCCCCTACATCGTCGTGGCCCTCAACAAGGCCGACATGGTCGATGACGAGGAGATCCTGGAGCTCGTCGAGCTCGAGGTCCGCGAGCTGCTCAGCGAGTACGAGTTCCCGGGCGACGACGTCCCCGTGGTCCGCGTCTCCGCGCTCAAGGCCCTCGAGGGCGACGCCGAGTGGGGCAACAAGCTCATGGAGCTCATGGACGCGGTCGACGCCGCGATCCCCGAGCCGCAGCGTGAGATCGACAAGCCCTTCCTCATGCCCGTCGAGGACGTCTTCACCATCACCGGTCGCGGCACCGTCGTCACCGGTCGCGTGGAGCGCGGCATCGTCAAGGTGAACGAGGAGGTCGAGATCGTCGGCATCCGTTCCTCGTCGACCAAGACCACCGTCACCGGCGTCGAGATGTTCCGCAAGCTGCTCGACCAGGGCCAGGCCGGCGACAACGTCGGTCTGCTCCTGCGCGGCATCAAGCGCGAGGACGTCGAGCGCGGCCAGGTCGTGGTGAAGCCGGGTTCGATCACCCCGCACACCAACTTCGAGGCCTCGGTCTTCATCCTGTCGAAGGACGAGGGTGGTCGTCACACCCCGTTCTTCAACAACTACCGTCCCCAGTTCTACTTCCGGACGACGGACGTGACGGGTGTGGTGACCCTGCCTGCCGGCACCGAGATGGTCATGCCGGGCGACAACACCGACATGACGGTCGAGCTGATCCAGCCGATCGCCATGGAGGAGGGCCTGAAGTTCGCCATCCGTGAGGGTGGCCGGACGGTCGGCGCTGGTCGCGTCACCAAGATCCTCAAGTAAGACCCTCGACGGGCGGCGGCCGATCGCGGCCGCCGCCCGTCCTCGGGTGGCCGACGCCACCCATCCCGCTGGGGCCAGACCGGATGAGGTCAGGACCACCCGGCGTTCCCCAGCTACGAACAGACACCGATCGGCAGGAGCAGAAGACAGCGATGGCGGGACAGAAGATCCGCATCCGGCTGAAGGCCTACGACCACGAGGCGATCGACGCCTCGGCGCGGCGCATCGTCGAGACGGTGACCAAGACCGGTGCGCGCGTCGTCGGCCCGGTGCCGCTGCCGACGGAGAAGAACGTGTACTGCGTCATCCGGTCCCCGCACAAGTACAAGGACTCGCGGGAGCACTTCGAGATGCGTACGCACAAGCGGCTCATCGACATCCTCGACCCGACGCCCAAGACGGTCGACGCGCTCATGCGCATCGACCTGCCGGCCTCGGTCGACGTCAACATCCAGTAAGGGCAGTCAGCAGACATGGCGAGCACATTCCGTGGTCTCCTCGGCGAGAAGCTGGGCATGACCCAGGTCTTCGACGAGAACAACCGCATCGTGCCGGTGACCGTCGTCAAGGCGGGCCCGTGTGTGGTGACCCAGGTGCGCACCCCCGAGGTCGACGGCTACTCGGCCGTCCAGCTCGGGTTCGGTGAGATCGACCCGCGCAAGGTGAACAGGCCCGAGGGCGGGCACTTCGCCAAGGCGGGCGTCACGCCGCGCCGGCACCTGGTGGAACTGCGCACCGCGGACGCCTCGAACTACACGGTCGGCCAGGAGCTGACCGCCGAGGTCCTCGAGGGCGTCGCGAAGGTCGACGTCATCGGCACCAGCAAGGGCAAGGGCACCGCCGGCGTCATGAAGCGTCACGGCTTCAAGGGCCTTGGCGCGGCGCACGGCACCCAGCGCAAGCACCGGTCGCCCGGTTCCATCGGCGGGGCCTCGACCCCCGGCCGCGTCTTCAAGGGCCTGCGCATGGCCGGCCGCATGGGCGCGGTCAAGACGACGACCCTCTCGCTCAACGTGCACAAGGTGGACGCCGAGCGTGGGCTGCTGCTGATCAAGGGCGCGATCCCTGGCCCGAAGGGCGGCCTCGTGCTCGTCCGCTCGGCGGTCAAGGGCGGCCCCGTGGGGAGTGACAACCAGTGACCCAGTCCACCCAGACCCGGACCGACCGTGAGGTCGACGTCCGGACCCCGGCGGGGGAGACCGCCGGCAGCGTGACGCTGCCCGGTGAGCTCTTCGACGCGTCGGCCAACGTCTCGCTCATGCACCAGGTCGTGGTGGCCCAGCTGGCCGCCGCGCGCCAGGGCACGCACGCGACCAAGACCCGCGGCCAGGTCAGCGGTGGTGGCGCCAAGCCCTACCGCCAGAAGGGCACCGGCCGAGCCCGCCAGGGCTCCACCCGCGCCCCGCAGTTCGAGGGCGGTGGCACCGTCCACGGGCCGCAGCCGCGCGACTACTCCCAGCGGACGCCCAAGAAGATGAAGGCCGCCGCCCTGCGCGGTGCCCTCTCCGACCGGGCCCGTGAGAACCGCGTCCACGTGGTGAGCACCTTCGTCGACGGGGACGCCCCCAAGACCAAGGCCGCCCTGGCCACGCTCGAGGCGATCACCACCGCCAAGCGCGTGCTCGTGGTCCTCGACCGCGACGACGTCCTCAACTGGGTCAGCCTGCGCAACGTGCCTCAGGTGCACCTGCTCGAGGCCGGCCAGCTCAACACCTACGACGTGCTGGTCTCCGACGAGGTCGTCTTCACCGAGACCGCGCTGGCCGAGTTCGTCGCCGGCCCGGTGTCCGGCAAGCGCCGCGACGTCGAGCTGCCCGACCTCTCGACCCACGAGACGCCCGGCGGCGTCCCGTCGATCGCCCCCGCCGAGGGTGAGGGCACCGTCGAGACCGCCAGCACCACCGACACCACCGAGGAGAAGGCGTGAGCGTCCGCGACCCCCGGGACGTCCTGCTGTCCCCGGTCATCTCGGAGAAGAGCTACGGGCTGCTGGACGAGAACCAGTACACCTTCATCGTCCTGCCCGAGGCGAACAAGACGCAGATCAAGATCGCGGTCGAGCAGATCTTCAACGTGAAGGTCCTCGGCGTGAACACGATCAACCGCCAGGGCAAGCGCAAGCGGAGCAAGGGCAACCAGATGGGCAAGCGCAAGGACACCAAGCGCGCCATCGTGTCCCTCGCCCCCGGCGACCGCATCGAGATCTTCGGTGGTCCCGGCGCCTGAGCGCCGCGACCGTTCGGACCAGAGATAGAGGACTGAGTCAGCAATGGCTATCCGCAAGTACAAGCCGACGACGCCGGGCCGCCGCGGCTCCAGCGTCGCCGACTTCGCCGAGGTCACCCGCGACCATCCCGAGAAGTCGCTGGTCCGACCGCTGCACGGTCGTGGCGGGCGCAACGTCCACGGGAAGGTCACCGCGCGGCACCAGGGCGGCGGGCACAAGCGCGCCTACCGGGTGATCGACTTCCGCCGGGCCGACAAGGACGGCGTGCCGGCCAAGGTCGCGCACATCGAGTACGACCCCAACCGCACCTCGCGCATCGCGCTGCTGCACTTCGCCGACGGCGAGAAGCGCTACATCATCGCGCCGGCGCGCCTGAAGCAGGGCGACACTGTCGAGTGCGGCCCCTCGGCGGACATCAAGCCGGGCAACAACCTGCCGCTGCGGAACATCCCGGTCGGCACCGTGGTTCACGCCATCGAGCTCCGTCCCGGTGGCGGCGCGAAGATCGCCCGCTCGGCCGGCACCAGCGTCCAGCTGGTGGCCCGTGAGGGTCGTCTGGCGCAGCTGCGCATGCCGTCGGGCGAGATCCGCAACGTCGACGTGCGCTGCCGCGCGACCGTCGGCGAGGTGGGCAACGCCGAGCAGTCGAACATCAACTGGGGCAAGGCCGGCCGCATGCGGTGGAAGGGCAAGCGCCCGACCGTCCGCGGTGTCGCCATGAACCCGGTGGACCACCCGCACGGCGGTGGTGAGGGCAAGACCTCCGGTGGTCGCCACCCGGTGAACCCGAAGGGCAAGCCGGAGGGCCGGACGCGCAAGCGCAAGGCCAGTGACGCCCTGATCGTGCGCCGCCGGCGCACCAACAAGAAGCGCTGAGCGGGTAGAGGAGTCCGACAGACATGCCACGCAGCCTGAAGAAGGGCCCGTTCGTCGACGACCACCTGCTCAAGAAGGTGGACTCGCAGAACGACAAGGGCACCAAGAACGTCATCCGCACCTGGTCGCGGCGCTCGACGATCATCCCCGACATGCTCGGGCACACGATCGCGGTGCACGACGGCCGCAAGCACGTCCCGGTCTTCGTGACCGAGGCGATGGTCGGGCACAAGCTCGGCGAGTTCGCTCCCACGCGCACGTTCCGTGGGCACGTCAAGGACGACCGCCGGTCCCGGCGCGGCTGACCAGGTAGAGAGAGATTCCAATGACTTCCCAGGTGGGACAGGAGACGCCGGTCGCCCGGGCCACGGCCCGGTTCGTCCGCGTCACCCCCATGAAGGCACGCCGGGTGGTGGACCTCATCCGCTACCTGCCGACCGACGAGGCGCTGGCGCTGCTGCGGTTCGCCCCGCAGGCCGCCAGTGAGCCGGTGCTCAAGGTGGTGGCCAGCGCCGTCGCGAACGCCGAGCACAACCTGCGGCTGGACCCGGCCGCCCTGGTCGTGAGCGCCGCGTACGTGGACGAGGGCCCGACGCTCAAGCGGATCCGTCCGCGTGCGCAGGGCCGCGCGTTCCGCATCAACAAGCGGACCTGCCACATCACCGTCGAGGTCGCGGAGGTGAGCGCCAGCGAGGAGCTCGCCGGCAAGTCCCGCACCGCGCGCCGCCGTACCGGCCAGTCCGGCCCGGCCACCCAGCAGCAGAAGAGCAACACGAGGGGAGGGACCCGCTAGTGGGTCAGAAGGTCAACCCGCACGGGTTCCGGCTCGGCATCACCACCGACTACAAGTCCCGGTGGTACGCCGACAAGCTCTACAAGGACTACGTCAAGGAAGACGTGGCCATCCGCAAGCTCATGAGCAAGGGGATGGAGCGGGCCGGGATCTCCAAGGTCGAGATCGAGCGCACCCGCGACCGCGTCCGCGTCGACATCCACACCGCCCGGCCGGGCATCGTCATCGGCCGTCGCGGCGCGGAGGCCGACCGCATCCGCGGCGAGCTGGAGAAGCTCACCGGCAAGCAGGTGCAGCTGAACATCCTCGAGGTCAAGAACCCCGAGTCCGACGCGCAGCTGGTCGCCCAGGGCGTCGCCGAGCAGCTCTCCAGCCGCGTGAGCTTCCGTCGCGCCATGCGCAAGGCCATGCAGTCGGCGCAGCGCAGCCCGCAGGTGAAGGGCATCCGGGTGCAGTGCTCCGGGCGCCTGGGCGGCACCGAGATGAGCCGGTCGGAGTTCTACCGCGAGGGGCGCGTGCCGCTGCACACCCTGCGCGCGAACATCGACTACGGCATCTACGAGGCCCGCACCACCTTCGGCCGCATCGGCGTGAAGGTCTGGATCTACAAGGGCGACGTGAGCGGCTCCCGGGCCGAGCGCGAGGCTCTCGAGGCCCTGGCCGCCCGTCAGCAGCGTCGCGAGCGGGCCCAGCGTCCGCAGCGCCGTTCCGGGTCCTCCGGCACCACCGCCGGTGGCACCGAGGCTGGCCGCGCCGCGGCCGAGTCCCCGACCGGCCCGGCCGTCGACACCACCGACAGCGCGGTGGCCGCGACCTCCGGCGAGGTGGCTCCCGAGCAGACCCTCGCCGAGGCCGCTGGTCCCGAGGCCACCGCTGCGGCCGAGACCACGGCCGCGCAGAACCCCACGGAGGGCTGACACGTGCTGATCCCACGGCGCGTCAAGCACCGCAAGCAGCACCACCCGAGCCGTTCGGGTCGTGCCAAGGGCGGCACCGAGATCAACTTCGGTGAGTACGCCATCCAGGCCCTCGAGCCGGCGTACGTGACCAACCGGCAGATCGAGTCCGCTCGTATCGCCATGACCCGGCACATCCGTCGTGGCGGGAAGGTCTGGATCTCGATCTACCCGGACCGTCCCCTCACCAAGAAGCCGGCCGAGACCCGCATGGGTTCCGGTAAGGGCTCGCCCGAGTGGTGGGTCGCCAACGTGAAGCCGGGCCGGATCATGTTCGAGCTGTCCGGCGTCGCCGAGCCCGTGGCCCGCGAGGCCATGCGCCGCGCGATCCACAAGCTGCCGATGAAGTGCCGCTTCATCACTCGTGAAGGAGAGGTGTGATGGCCGCCGGTCTGACCGCTCCCGAGCTGCGCGAGCTGTCTGCGGACGAGCTCGCCTCGCGGCTGCGCGAGTCGAAGGAAGAACTGTTCAACCTGCGGTTCCAGGTGGCCACCGGCCAGCTGGACAACAACCGGCGGCTGCAGACCGTCCGCCGCGACATCGCCCGGATCTACACGATCATGCGCGAGCGCGAGCTGGGCCTCTCGGTCGCCCCGAGTGAGGGTGTGGCATGAGCGAGCCCCAGTCGGCCACGACCGACAACACCGCCGCCGCGTCCGGGCCCGGCCTGGCCGGACGTGGCTACCGCAAGGTCCGCGAGGGCCTCGTGGTCAGCGACAAGATGGACAAGACGATCGTCGTCGAGGTCGAGGACCGCGTGAAGCACGGCCTCTACGGCAAGGTCATCCGTCGCACCAGCAAGCTGAAGGCGCACGACGAGCAGCAGGTCGCCGGCATCGGTGACCGCGTGCAGATCATGGAGACCCGGCCGACGTCGGCCACCAAGCGGTGGCGGCTGGTCGAGGTCCTCGAGAAGGCCAAGTAAGACCGCGGGGGCCTGCCGGCCTCCGTGTGCCAGGCGGCCCTCCGGGGCCGGTCCAGGAGCAGGTACTCTGGACGACTGGCGCGCCCCACGGGTGCGCGCCCATCCCGGTACTCGTGCTCGGACGCACCGGCGGCAGAAACGCTGCCGGTGCGTCCGCACGTGGGTGCCGGACAGCCGGTTCACCGTTCCGGCCCGGCTGTCACCACTGAGATTTGGGAGTAGGACGTGATCCAGCAGGAGTCGCGACTGCGGGTCGCCGACAACACCGGTGCAAAGGAGATCCTCTGCATCCGTGTGCTCGGCGGATCCGGGCGACGCTACGCGGGCATCGGCGACATCATCGTCGCCACCGTCAAGGACGCCCTGCCCGGCGCCGGCGTGAAGCGGGGTGACGTGGTCAAGGCCGTCGTCGTCCGCACCGTGAAGGAGCGTCGTCGTCCGGACGGCTCCTACATCCGCTTCGACGAGAACGCTGCGGTCATCATCCGCGACAGCGGCGACCCGCGCGGTACGCGCATCTTCGGCCCGGTGGGCCGTGAGCTCCGCGACAAGCGCTTCATGCGGATCATCTCGCTCGCTCCGGAGGTGCTGTGATCATGGCGGACAAGACGCCGTCGATGAAGGTCAAGAAGGGCGACACCGTCGTCGTGCTGTCCGGCAAGGACAAGGGCGCGAAGGGCCGGGTCATCGCCGCCTACCCGAAGGACCAGAAGGTCCTCGTGGAGGGCGTGGGCCGGGTCAAGAAGCACACCCGGATCAGCTCCAACCAGCGCGGCGCCCAGTCGGGCGGGATCGTCACGCAGGAGGCTCGCATCCACGTGAGCAACGTGATGGTGCTCGACTCCGAGGAGAAGCCGACCCGGGTCGGTTACCGCAAGGACGAGGAAGGCCGCAGCATCCGGGTCTCGCGGCGCACCGGTAAGGACCTCTGACCCCATGAGTGCACCCACCCGTGAGCTGCCCCGCATGCTCGCCCACTACCGCGAGCAGATCGCCCCGGCGCTGCAGTCGCAGTTCAACTTCGACAACGTCATGCAGATCCCGCGGCTGACGAAGATCGTGGTCAACATGGGCGTCGGCGAGGCGACCCGTGACGCGAAGCTGATGGACGGCGCGGTCCGCGACCTCACCGCCATCACCGGTCAGAAGCCGGCCGTCGTCCGCGCCCGCAAGTCCATCGCGCAGTTCAAGCTCCGCGAGGGCATGCCGATCGGCGCCAAGGTCACCCTCCGTGGCGACCGCATGTGGGAGTTCCTGGACCGGCTGCTGTCGCTGGCCCTGCCCCGCATCCGTGACTTCCGCGGGCTCAACGCCAAGCAGTTCGACGGTCACGGCAACTACACGTTCGGCCTGACCGAGCAGTCGATGTTCCGCGAGATCGACGTCGACAAGATCGACCGTCCGCGCGGCATGGACATCACGCTGGTCACCACCGCCACGAACGACGAGGAGGGTCGCGAGCTCCTCCGCCTGCTGGGCTTCCCGTTCGCCGGCCAGCCCGTCGTGACCACCACCCGCTGAGCCGGGGCGAGGAGACACTCAGATGGCCAAGAAGGCGCTGATCAACAAGGCGGCCCGCAAGCCCAAGTTCGCGGTCCGCGGGTACACCCGGTGCCAGCGGTGCGGTCGCCCGCACTCGGTGTTCCGCAAGTTCGGCCTGTGCCGGATCTGCCTCCGGGAGATGGCCCACGCCGGCGAGCTCCCGGGCGTCAGCAAGTCCAGCTGGTGAAGGCCCCCGCTGCCCCCACGCCTCGCAAGCTCGGCGCGGGACCCGGCAGCGGGGCCGTTCCAGCACCTCACCAACAGAGCACCACCGATCGCCGAGAGGCCCACGCGCGAGCGCGTGAGGAACCGCGGCGAGAGAGGCACCACACCCCATGACGATGACCGACCCGATCGCGGACATGCTCACGCGGATCCGGAACGCCAACCAGGCGTACCACGACTCCACGACCATGCCGTCGTCGAAGCTGAAGACGCACATCGCCGAGATCCTCCAGCAGGAGGGCTACATCGCCGGCTGGACCGTCAACGAGGTCGAGAAGGACGGCACCACCCGCAAGGAGCTGGTCGTCGACCTCAAGTACGGCCCCAACCGTGAGCGGAGCATCGCCGGCGTCCGGCGCGTCTCCAAGCCCGGTCTGCGGGTGTACGCCAAGTCCAACGCGCTGCCCAAGGTGCTCGGCGGCCTCGGGGTGGCCATCATCTCCACCTCGACCGGGCTGCTCACCGACCGGCAGGCGAACAAGAAGGGCGTGGGCGGGGAAGTCCTCGCCTACGTCTGGTAAGGGAGCGAGAAGATGTCACGGATCGGACGACTCCCGATTCCCGTGCCCGGTGGCGTGGACGTCTCCGTCGACGGTCAGACGGTCAGCGTGAAGGGCCCCAAGGGCTCGCTGACCCACACCGTCGCGGCGCCGATCACCGTCGAGCGCGGCGAGGACGGCACGCTCAGCGTGCAGCGCCCCAACGACGAGCGGGAGAGCCGGGCCCTGCACGGGCTGTCGCGCACCCTGATCGCCAACATGATCACCGGCGTCACCGAGGGGTACACCAAGACCCTCGAGATCGTCGGCGTCGGCTACCGCGTCGCGGCCAAGGGCTCGGACCTCGAGTTCGCCCTCGGCTACAGCCACCCGGTGCCGGTCAAGGCCCCGGAGGGCATCACCTTCACCGTCGAGTCGCCGACCCGCATCCGGGTCGCCGGCATCGACAAGCAGCAGGTGGGCCAGGTCGCGGCCAACATCCGCAAGCTGCGCCGCCCCGACCCGTACAAGGGCAAGGGCGTGCGCTACCAAGGCGAGGTCGTCAAGCGCAAGGTCGGGAAGACGGGTAAGTGATGGCACAGACCGAGAAGGCTGCCGCTCGGGTGCACAAGCCCGTCGGCACCGACATCAGCACCGCACGGCGGGTCTCCCGCCTGCGCCGGCACAACCGGCTGCGCAAGCGGGTCTCGGGCACGCCGGAGCGCCCGCGCCTGGTGGTCCACCGCAGCTCGCGGCACATCCACGTCCAGGTGGTCGACGACACCGTCGGCCGTACCCTGGTCAGCGCCTCGACCCTGGACCCGAGCCTGCGCGGCGCCGAGGGCGACAAGTCCTCGCTGGCCCGTCAGGTGGGGGCCCTGGTCGCCGAGCGCGCCAAGGCCGCCGGCATCGCAGCGGTCGTCTTCGACCGCGGCGGCAACCGCTACCACGGCCGCATCGCGGCGCTGGCGGACGGCGCCCGCGAGGGCGGTCTGGACTTCTGATGAGCTACACCGCGAACGAGCAGATCGAGAGGGACGTCTGATGCCAGGACCACAGCGACGCGGCGGCGGCGCCGGCGGCGGTAACGACCGCCGCGACCGTCGTGACGGCGGGCGGGGGCCCGGCGGCGCGCCTGCCGAGAAGAGCAACTTCATCGAGCGCGTGGTGGCCATCAACCGCGTGTCCAAGGTCGTCAAGGGCGGTCGGCGCTTCAGCTTCACCGCCCTGGTGATCGTGGGCGACGGCGATGGCACCGTGGGCGTCGGCTACGGCAAGGCCAAGGAGGTGCCCGCGGCGATCGCCAAGGGCGTCGAGGAGGCCAAGAAGCACTTCTACAAGGTGCCGCGCATCGCCAGCACCATCCCGCACCCCGTGCAGGGTGAGGCGGCTGCCGGTGTCGTGCTGCTGAAGCCGGCCAGCCCGGGTACCGGTGTCATCGCCGGTGGTCCGGTGCGCGCCGTCCTCGAGTGCGCCGGCATCCACGACGTGCTGTCCAAGAGCCTCGGGTCCTCCAACCCGATCAACATCGTGCACGCCACGATGCAGGCGCTGAAGGACCTCGTCCGTCCCGAGGAGATCGCGGCCCGCCGCGGTCTGCCCCTGGAGGACGTCGCTCCCGCGGCCATGCTGCGTGCCCGTGCGGGCCAGGGGGTCTGACATGGCGCAGCTGAAGGTCACCCAGATCCGGTCCGCGATCGGGACCAAGCCGAACCAGCGTCAGACGCTGCGTTCGCTGGGTCTGAAGAAGATCCACGACTCGGTCGTGCAGGAGGACCGTCCCGAGATCCGCGGGATGGTCGCGACGGTGCCGCACCTGGTCACCGTCGAAGAGATCAGCTGAACCGCGGCTGAGTAGGGACATCTCATGACTCTCAAGGTCCACCACCTGCGTCCGGCCCCGGGCGCCCACACCGCCAAGACCCGCGTGGGTCGCGGTGAGGGCTCCAAGGGCAAGACCGCCGGTCGCGGCACGAAGGGCACCGGCGCGCGGGGCAACACCTCCGCGCGGTTCGAGGGTGGGCAGACCCCGCTGCACATGCGGCTGCCCAAGCTCTCGGGCTTCAAGAACCCGAACAAGGTCGTGTTCCAGGTCGTCAACCTCGACCGGATCGCGGCGCTGTTCCCCCAGGGCGGCTCGGTCAACCCCGACACCCTCGCCGAGGCCGGCGCCGTGCGCCGTGGCCAGCCGGTGAAGGTGCTGGGCACCGGCGACCTGGGTGGCGTCGAGGTGCACGTGCACGCGCACGCGTTCTCGTCGTCCGCCGCCGAGAAGATCAGCGCGGCCGGGGGCAGCACCACCCGCATCTGACGGCCGATGACCCCCGGGGTGCGTCTCTCCGCGAGACGCCCCCGGGGGTCGTCTGCTGCCCGGCCGCGGCGCCGCAGCGCCGGGCCACGACAGGGCGGGACGGCGCACGGCGCCCCGCAGGGACGGGTCCTCGGCCGGTCCCGTTCCACTCGTTGCTAACCTCATCCGACCGAGTAGGGGAGGGCACGTGCTGCAGGCGTTCGCCGCGGCGTTCCGGACGCCAGACCTCCGGCGCAAGCTGCTGTTCTCCCTGGCGATCATCGCCGTCTACCGGCTGGGCGCCCAGGTGCCGGGGCCAGGGGTCTCCGTGGCGGCGATCAACAGCTGCCTCGAGCAGGCGCAGGCCTCCGACCAGCGGGACCTCTACTCGCTGGTCAACCTCTTCTCCGGCGGCGCGCTGCTGAGGCTGTCGATCTTCGCGCTCGGGATCATGCCGTACATCACGGCGAGCATCATCGTCCAGCTGCTGGTCGTGGTCATCCCGCGCTTCGAGCAGCTGAAGAAGGAAGGGCAGTCGGGTCAGGCCAAGCTGACCCAGTACACCCGCTACCTCACCATCGCCCTGGCGATCCTGCAGAGCACCGGCGTCATCGCCCTGGGCCGCAGCGGTCAGCTGTTCCCCAACTGCTCGCAGAACATCATCCCGTCGGACTCCATCTGGACGACGGTCGTGCTGGTCATCTCGATGACCGCCGGTACCGCCGTCATCATGTGGCTCGGCGAGCTGCTGACAGAGAAGGGGATCGGCAACGGCATGTCCGTGCTGATCTTCACCTCGATCGCGGCCCGCATCCCGGCCGAGGGCGGCGCGATCCTGCAGACCCGCGGCGGCTTCGTCTTCGCGCTGGTCTGCCTGCTGGCCGTCGTGATCATCACGTCGGTTGTCTACGTCGAGCAGGCACAGCGCCGGATCCCGGTCCAGTACGCCAAGCGCATGGTCGGTCGCCGCATGTACGGCGGGACGTCGACCTACCTGCCGCTGAAGGTGAACCAGGCCGGCGTCATCCCCGTCATCTTCGCGTCGTCGCTGCTCTACCTGCCCCAGCTGATCACCCAGCTGCAGGGCGACGAGACCGGTCCGGTGCGGCGGTTCTTCGAGAACTACGTCATCGACCAGAGCAGCCCCGTCCACATCGCCGTCTACTTCGGCCTCATCGTGTTCTTCACGTACTTCTACGTGTCGATCACGTTCAACCCGGAGGAGCGGGCCGAGGACATGAAGCGCTACGGCGGCTTCATCCCCGGCATCCGTCCGGGCCGGCCGACCGCGGAGTACCTGCAGTACGTGCTGTCCCGGATCACCCTGCCCGGGTCGATCTACCTGGGCCTGGTGGCGGTGTTGCCCAACCTGTTCCTCTCGCTGACGCAGGAGGGGCAGAACCAGAACTTCCCGTTCGGCGGGACCGCGGTGCTGATCATGGTGGGAGTGGGGTTGGAGACGGTGAAGCAGATCGAGACGCAACTCAACCAGCGCAACTACGAAGGGTTCCTGAAGTAGTGCGCGTCGTGCTGCTCGGCCCTCCGGGCGCGGGCAAGGGCACCCAGGCGCAGATCATCGCCGACCGTCTCGGCGTCCCGGCGATCTCGACCGGGGACATCTTCCGGGCCAACGTCAGCGGGCAGACCGAGCTGGGCCTGCAGGCGAAGGTGTTCATGGACGCCGGGGACCTGGTGCCCGACGAGGTGACCGTGGCCATGGTCCGGGACCGGCTGGCCGAGCCCGACGCCAAGGGCGGTTTCCTGCTCGACGGCTTCCCGCGCACCATCCCCCAGGCCGAGCAGCTGCGCTCCTCCCTCCAGGACCTCGGGCACGGGCTGGACCGCGTGCTGGAACTCGTCGTCGAGGAGGAGGAGCTGGTGCGCCGGCTCTCCGGCCGGCGGATGCTGGTCGACGGGGAGTGGGTGCAGCGCGAGGACGACAAGCCGGAGACGGTGCGGCACCGGCTGCAGGTGTACCGGGAACAGACCGAGCCGCTGTCGGGGTTCTACGAGGCCGAGGGGCTGCTCACGCGGATCGACGCCATCGGGGCGGTCGAGGAGGTCACCGAGCGGGCCATGCGCGCGCTCGGGCAGGCCGGCGGCGACGGGCAGCCGGACGTGCCGACCGGGCAGCCCACCGCGGGCTGAGGACGGCGGCGCAGATGACGGCCGCCGGACTCCTCGGCCGGCTCCCGCTGCTGGCGAAGTGGAGTGGACGGATGATCCAGATCAAGACCCCGCACGAGATCGAGCTGATGCGGGCCGCGGGCCTGGTCGTGGCCGGCGCGATCGCCGCGGTCAAGGCTGCGGTCCGGCCCGGTGTCACCACCGGTGAGCTGGACGCCATCGCCGAGGACCACATCCGCACGGCCGGCGCCATCCCGTCGTTCCTGGGCTACCACGGCTTCACGGGCAGCATCTGCGCGTCGATCAACGACGAGATCGTGCACGGCATCCCGAACGAGGACCGCGCGCTCGCCCTGGGCGACAACATCTCGATCGACTGCGGCGCGATCCTCCAGGGCTGGCACGGGGACTCCGCGGTCACCGTGACGGTGGGGGAGCCCTCCGCCGAGGACGCCGCGCTGATCGCCGTCACCGAGCGCTCGATGTGGGCCGGCCTCGCGCGGGCGCTGGCCGGCGGCCGGCTGACCGACATCAGCCACGCCGTCGAGGAGGCGATCACCAGCGAGCAGCACTCGTACGGGATCGTCGACCACTACGGCGGCCACGGCATCGGCACCGAGATGCACCAGGACCCGCACGTGCTCAACTACGGCCGTGCCGGGCGCGGGCCGAAGCTGGTGCCCGGGCTGGCGCTGGCGATCGAGCCCATGGTCACCGTGGGCGATCCGGCCACCGTCGAGCTCGAGGACGGCTGGACCGTGGTCACCAAGGACGGGTCGCGTGCGGCCCACTTCGAGCACACCGTCGCCATCACCCCCGAGGGGCCCTGGGTCCTGACGGCGGAGGACGGCGGCGTCGCGGGCCTGGCCCCCTTCGGGATCACGCCCCGCACCTGAGATCGCCGTCTGCGGCAGCGTTCCAGCCTCCCGGATCACACGGAGCCGGGTTGGAGAGGCGCGCCGGAGCGGGGTACAGTGAACGACGGCGTTCGCGCCGTCCTGTCGTCGTGCTGTGGCCGCATGACCCAGGGCGCCCTCGCGGGGACGTCTGCACCACCTGTTCTGCAAACAAGCCGAGTGTGACCGCCGGGCTCCGGCGTGGTCGCGCGAGGACCATCAGCACCACCGAGTACGGGAGGCCGTGTAGGGCATGGCGAAGAAGGACGGGGCCATCGAGGTCGAGGGTCGCGTCGTCGAGCCGCTGCCCAACGCGATGTTCCGGGTCGAGTTGCAGAACGGGCACCGGGTGCTCGCCCACATCAGCGGCAAGATGCGGCAGCACTACATCCGCATCCTGCCCGAGGACCGCGTGGTCGTGGAGCTCTCGCCCTACGACCTGACCCGCGGTCGCATCGTCTACCGGTACAAGTAACCGCCGCTGCGCGCCGCCCCATCGGGGCCGGTGCGTCCGGCGCACGATCGACAGGAATGAGGGGCGGCACCGGTGAAGGTCCAGCCGTCGGTGAAGAAGATCTGCGACAAGTGCAAGGTGATCCGCCGGCACGGCCGGGTCATGGTCATCTGCGACAACGCCCGCCACAAGCAGCGGCAGGGCTGAGGGAGTACCTGGACATGGCACGACTGGCCGGCGTCGACCTCCCCCGCGAGAAGCGGATGGAGATCGCGCTCACCTACATCTACGGCATCGGCAAGGCCCACGCGAAGGAGACCCTGGCCGCGACGGGCGTCAGCCCCGACCTGCGCGCCAAGGACCTCACCGACGAGGACCTGCTGAAGCTGCGTGACTACATCGACGAGCACTTCCGCGTCGAGGGTGACCTGCGCCGCGAGGTGGCCGCCGACATCCGCCGCAAGGTGGAGATCGGCTGCTACCAGGGCCTGCGTCACCGCCGCGGACTGCCCGTCCACGGTCAGCGCACCCGCACCAACGCGCGCTCGAGCAAGGGCCCGCGCAAGACCATCGCCGGCAAGAAGAAGGCCGGCAAGAAGTAAGCCGCAGTGCGCGCCGTCGTGGCGACCCGTGAGGGCGGGAACGGCGGCGCGCACCGCGCGCGCATCTGGCCACTGAACTGAAGGAAACCGGAGAGACATGCCTCCCAGGGCTCGCACTGCGGCTGGTGCCAAGAAGGTCCGCCGCAAGGAGAAGAAGAACGTCGCCCACGGCGCCGCGCACATCAAGAGCACGTTCAACAACACGATCGTGTCGATCACGGACCCGACGGGCAACGTGATCAGCTGGGCCTCCGCCGGCCACGTCGGCTTCAAGGGGTCGCGCAAGTCCACCCCGTTCGCCGCGCAGATGGCGGCGGAGAACGCCGCGCGCAAGGCGCAGGAGCACGGCATGCGCAAGGTCGACGTCTTCGTCAAGGGCCCGGGTTCCGGCCGCGAGACCGCCATCCGGTCCCTGCAGGCCACCGGCCTCGAGGTGGGCCAGATCCAGGACGTGACGCCGCAGCCGCACAACGGCTGCCGCCCCAAGAAGCGCCGCCGGGTCTGACCGGCCACCGACGAGAGCGAAGGTAGAGAAACGTGGCCCGTTACACCGGAGCCGACTGCCGCATGTGCCGGCGCGAGAAGATGAAGCTGTTCCTCAAGGGCAGCAAGTGCGAGTCCCCGAAGTGCCCGATCGAGATCCGGCCCTACCCGCCGGGCGAGCACGGCCGGGGCCGCAGCAAGGACAGCGAGTACCTGCTGCAGCTGCGTGAGAAGCAGAAGGCCCGCCGCATCTACGGCGTGCTGGAGAAGCAGTTCCGCGGCTACTACGAAGAGGCGAACAAGAAGTCGGGCAAGACCGGTGAGGTCCTGCTGCAGATCCTCGAGTCGCGCCTGGACAACGTGGTCTACCGGGCCGGCTTCGCCGAGTCCCGCGACATGGCCCGCCAGCTGGTCCGCCACGGTCACATCCGGGTGAACGGCCGCAAGGTCGACATCCCGTCGTACCGCGTGAGCGCCAACGACATCATCGAGGTCGCCGAGAAGTCGCGGCGGATGCTGCCCTTCGAGGTCGCCCAGGCCCGTGCCGGCGAGCGCCCCGTGCCGCCGTGGCTGGAGGTCATCAGCACCCAGCTGCGCGTGCTCGTGCACAGCGTCCCGGCCCGCCAGGTGATCGACACCCCGGTCCAGGAGCAGCTGATCGTGGAGCTCTACTCCAAGTAAGCAGGAGGCCCCCCTGCCCCTCCGCTCGCGGAGGGACCCTGCAGGGGGCCGACGGCCCCGGCGGGCGGACCGATGTCCGCCGGGGCCTGCACCACCCCCCTCACGGCGTCATATGGCGGGCGCCGGAGGATCCAGAGGAGAACACCCATGCTCATCGCACAGCGCCCGACGCTGACCGAGGAGACCCTCTCCGAGCAGCGCTCGCGGTTCGTCATCGAGCCGCTCGAGCCCGGCTTCGGCTACACCCTCGGCAACTCCCTGCGCCGCACCCTCCTGTCCTCCATCCCCGGCGCTGCTGTCACCAGCATCCGGATCGAGGGCACCCTGCACGAGTTCACCACCGTGCCCGGGGTCAAGGAGGACGTCACCGAGATCATCCTCAACCTCAAGGGCCTGGTCGTCAGCTCCGACTCCGACGAGCCGGTGACCATGTACCTGCGCAAGCAGGGTCCCGGTGAGGTCACCGCCGGCGACATCGCGCCCCCGGCCGGTGTCGAGGTGCACAACCCCGAGCTGCACATCGCCACCCTCAACGGCAAGGGCCGGCTCGAGATCGAGCTCGTCGTCGAGCGTGGCCGCGGCTACGTGCCGGCGCCGCAGAACAAGCAGCCGGGTCAGGAGATCGGCCGGATCCCCGTCGACTCGATCTACTCGCCGGTCCTCAAGGTGACCTACGCGGTCGAGGCGACCCGTGTCGAGCAGCGGACCGACTTCGACCGCCTGGTCGTCGACGTGGAGACCAAGCCGTCGATCGCCCCGCGCGACGCGATCGCCAGCGCCGGCTCCACCCTCGTCGAGCTGTTCGGCCTGCTGCGCGAGCTGAACATCGACGCCGAGGGCATCGAGGTCGGCCCCAGCCCGGCCGAGGCCGCCGACATCGCGAACTTCTCGATGCCGATCGAGGACATGGACCTCACCGTCCGGTCCTACAACTGCCTCAAGCGCGAGGGCGTGCACACCGTCGGTGAGCTCGTCACCCGTTCCGAGGCGGACCTGCTCGACATCCGCAACTTCGGGGCCAAGTCGATCGACGAGGTCAAGATGAAGCTGGCGGCCATGGGCCTGGCGCTCAAGGACAGCCCGCCCGGGTTCATCCCCACCTCGGTCGAGAGCTACGACGAGGGCTACGAGACCGACGCGTACCAGCAGCACGGCGAGTACGCCGAGGTCGAGTACAGCGACGGGTCCTACCAGGAGACCGAGCAGCTCTGAGCTGCGCAGCTGTCCGGGCCGGACGGCGGGGCGACCCGCCGTCCGGCGCCGTCGTCCGGGCAGCCACACTGAAGCGACGACAGCACCACGGATGATGCAGCCCGGCACCGACCGCCCGGCCGCCTGAGGAAGGACCGACATGCCCACCCCCACCAAGGGCCCCCGTCTCGGCGGGTCCCCCTCGCACGAGCGGCTGATGCTGGCCAACCTGGCCACGTCGCTGTTCGAGCACGGGCGGATCACCACCACCGAGACCAAGGCCAAGCGGCTGCGCCCGCTGGCCGAGAAGCTGGTCACCTTCGCCAAGCGCGGTGACCTGCACGCCCGTCGTCAGGTCATGACGACCATCCGGGACAAGGACGTCGTCCACACCCTGTTCGCGGAGATCGGGCCTCGCTTCGCGAACCGTCCCGGCGGCTACACGCGCATCACCAAGGTCGGTCCGCGCAAGGGCGACAACGCCCCCATGGCCGTCATCGAGCTGGTCGAGGGCCTGACCGTGGCCCAGGAGGCCGTCGGCGAGGCCGAGCGCGCCCGCGGCACCCGCTTCGCCTCCGGCGCCGGCGCGGCCGCCGCCTCCGGTGAGGTCACCGCCGACGCCCTCGAGGACGCCGACACCACCGCCGCCGAGACGACCGACGCCGGCACCACCGAGGCGACGGCGACCGACGCCGAGGCTCCCGCGGCCGACGGCGAGACCGCGGCGGACGGCGGGACCGTGGCCGACGAGGCCGTGGCCGAGGACGCCGAGTCCCCGGCCGACGCCGAGGGCACGGACGGCCCGAGGTGAGCGACCGGGCCGAGCCGGGCGAGGGCGGCAGCGCCGGCGCCTCCGGAGTGCCCGCCAGCGGCGGTGACCAGGGTGCGACGTTCGTGGGCGAGACCACCGGGCCCGGCGGGGACACCTCCCCGGCCGTGACCGGCGGCCAGGTCGACGACGAGGCGCAGCAGATCGTCAGCGACGTCTTCAGCCCCGACGGCGAGCGCCAGGACGACGGCGACGTCACCCGCGAGCCGACCGCCGAGAACGGCGTGGTCGTCGAGGGCGACAACGTGTCGCCCGACGTGGCCGACGCCGCGGCCGCCGAGGTCAACGCCGCCGAGCTCGGTGACGCCGCGACCGCGAGCCTGCAGGCGCCCGGCGGCGAGACCGCTCGCGACCCCGAGTGATCCGCTGAGCACTCCGTCCCGGGGTGCACAGACCCGCACCGTGCACGACACCGACGAGCCCGCCACCGTCCCCGGTGGCGGGCTCGTCCGTCTCCGGCTCCGGATCGCCTACGACGGCACCGCCCTCCACGGCTGGGCCCGTCAGCCGGCTCAGCGGACCGTCCAGGGCGACCTGGAAGCCGGGCTGACGACGGTGCTGCGCTGCCCCGTCGAGCTGACCGTCGCGGGGCGCACCGACGCCGGTGTGCACGCCACCGGGCAGGTGGCCCACGTCGACGTACCGCGATCGGCCTGGGCGCAGCAGCGGGAGCGCCTGGTCCGCCGGCTGAGGGGCGTCCTCCCGGCGGACATCGCCGTGCAGGGGGTGGACGAGGCGCCGGGGGACTTCGACGCGCGCTTCGGTGCGCTTCGCCGCCACTACGTCTACCGGCTGACCGACGCCGACGCCGGTCCTCCGCCGCTGCGTCGGGCGGACACCGTGGGGTGGCCGCGCCGACTGGATGCCAACGCCATGCACCTGGCTGCCGGGCTGCTGCTCGGCGAGCACGACTTCGCCGCCTACTGCCGGCGCCGCGAGGGGGCGACGACCATCCGCACCCTGCTCGGGCTGTCGGTCGAGCGCGACGGCGACCTGGTGCTCGTGCGGGCGTCGGCCGACGCCTTCTGCCACTCGATGGTGCGCAGCCTCGTGGGCGCCCTGCTGGCGGTCGGGGAGGGGCGGCGCCCGCCGGAGTGGCCGGCCGGGCTGCTGACCCGGACGGAGCGGGCCAGCGAGGTCCCCGTGGCCCCGGCCGGCGGGCTCACGCTGGTCGCGGTGGACTACCCGCCCGACGCCGAGCTCGCCGCCCGCGCGCAGGTCACCCGCGCCCGCCGCGACTGAGGTCAGGGGATGCCGGCGACCGCCTCGGCGACCGGCGTCGTCCCGCTGACCAGCTCGACCACCGCGCCGTCCCGCGGGTCGTCCAGGAAGGCGAGCAGCACCGCGGCGACGTCGTCCCGTGGGACCTCGCCGTACTCGACGCCGTGGGCGAGGGTGACGCGGCCGGTGCCGGGGTCGTCGGTCAGCCGTCCCGGCCGGAGGACCACAGTCTCGAGGGCCGGGCGCGGCAGGATGGCGTCCTCCGCGGCCAGCTTGGCCTGCAGGTAGGTCGCGAAGACCGGGTCCATGCCCGGCGGCGTGCCCTGGCGGGCCTGCTCCACGCCCATGGAGGAGACGAGCAGGTAGCGGCGGACGCCGGCCCGCTCGGCGGCGTCCGCCAGGAGCAGCGCGGCGCCCTTGTCCACGGTGTGCTTGCGGGCAGCGCCGCTGCCCGGCCCGGCGCCCGCGGCGAAGACGACCGCGTCGGCCCCCTCGAGCACGCCGGCCACGTCGTCGACGGCAGCCTGCTCGAGGTCGAGGACCACCGGCTGCACGCCGTCCTGGCGCAGGTCGTCCTGGTGGCCGGGGTTGCGGACGATGCCGACCACGGTGTCGCCGCGGGCGGACAGCAGGCGACCGAGGCGGCGGGCGACCTGTCCGTGGGCTCCGGCGATGGCGATGCGCATGGCGGGGGCCTACCCCCGGTGGCCTCGGCGCACCCGGGCCAGCCGGACGGCCGCGGCCCTGGCCTTCGCCAGGTCGGCGGGGGTGTCGCAGTCGGTCCACGGTGGCGGCTGCCCCGGCTGCACCGGTGGGTGCAGGCGGCGCACCGCCAGTGGGGCGAGGACCTTCCGCACCGACGTGGGGCCGGAGACGTCCGCGACCGCGGCGCGCAGCGCGTCGGTGCGCCACACGCCGAGCAGCAGCTGATCGCGGTCGGTGTCGTCCACGACGAGGACCCCGTCGCCGGTCAGCCGCTCCCGCAGGGCCCGGATCAGCCCGGGCGTGAGGAAGGGCAGGTCGCCGGCGAGCAGGGCGACGACGCCGGTGGACACGGCGGTGAGCCCGGCGCGCATGGCCGCGACCGGGCCGCCACGGGGCGGCTCCTCCCGGACGACGACGACGCCGGGCGGCACCGGCTGCGGCGGGCCGACCACCACCCGCGGGTCGGCGTCGGCGACCGCGGCCAGCACCGCGGCGAGCATCGGGCGGCCGCCGACGTCCAGTTGCGGTTTGGCCTGGCCGCCCATCCGCGCCGCGCGGCCGCCGGCGAGGACGACGGCGGCGTACGGCGGCAGCGAGGACACACCGCGAACCGTAGGGGCCGCACGTGGGTACCGTCGCCCTCCGTGGGACGAGTCACGAGCCGGACGCCGGTGCTGCGGATCCGCGGCGCGGCGCGCACCACCCGCCCGGACACCGTGGCGGCCGAGGAGCCGCTGGAGATCCGGCTGTCGGGGACGCCGCTCGCGGTGACCATGCGCACGCCCGGGCACGACTTCGACCTGGTGCACGGCTTCCTGCTCACCGAGGGCGTCATCGGCAGCAGCGACGACGTGCTGGGCCTGCGCTACTGCGACTCGGTGGACGTCGAGGGCCGCAACACCTACAACGTCGTCGACGTCGACCTGGCCCCCGGTGTGGCGGCGCCCGACACCGCGCTGGACCGCAACTTCTACACGTCCAGCTCCTGCGGGGTGTGCGGCAAGGCCAGCATCGACGCGATCCGCACGAGGACCCGGTACGACGTCGCCGGCGACGGCACGCGGCTGGCGCTGGAGACGCTGCTCGCGCTGCCCGACCGGTTGCGCGCGGCCCAGCAGGTGTTCGACAAGACCGGGGGGCTGCACGCCGCCGGCCTCTTCACCTCCGACGGCGAGCTGGTGGCCCTGCGCGAGGACGTCGGCCGGCACAACGCGGTCGACAAGGTCGTCGGGGACGCGGTGCGCTCGGGCGGCCTGCCGCTGGCCGGGCACGTGCTGATGGTCAGCGGCCGGGCCAGCTTCGAGCTGACCCAGAAGGCGGCGATGGCCGGCATCCCGGTGCTGGCCGCGGTCTCGGCGCCGTCGTCCCTGGCGGTGGAGCTGGCGGCCGACGTCGGGATCACCCTGGTCGGCTTCCTCCGCGGCGACGGCTGCAACGTCTACACCTGCACCGAGCGGCTGGTCCTCCCGGAGTAGGAGAGCCGTCCGGCACGAGGCGGATGCCGCCCTGCGAGGCGGTGGACCGACGGCGGGCCCGGAGGCTTTCCGGCGGGTCGCCGGAGTGGGCTCAGCGCCGGTCGGGGACGGCACGTGGCCGCGGTGTCGTCCGGAGGAGGACGTCAGACGTGGTCGCCGCCGCGGAGCTGGCTGACCACGTGCGGAAGCAGCGGGCCGAGCACGGCGAGCCCGTCGCGCACCCCGCCGGTGGAGCCGGGGAGGTTGACGATGAGGGTCCGCCCGGCCGTGCCGGCCACACCGCGGGAGAGCACCGCCGTGGGCACCGCCGGCTCGCCGTACCGGCGCACGGCCTCGGCCAGGCCGGGTGCCTCGCGCTCCAGGACGGCGCGGGTCGCCTCCGGGGTGACGTCGGTGGGGGAGAGCCCCGTGCCGCCGGTGGTGAGGACGACGTCGGCGCCGGACGCGACCGCCTGGCGCAGCACCACCTCGAGCTCGGCGACGTCGTCGGGGCGCACGTGCGGGCCCTCCACGGCGAACCCCAGCGCGCGCAGTCCCTCGGCCAGCGCCTGCCCGCTGCGGTCCTCGTAGACCCCGGCGGCGGCCCGGTTGGACGCGGTGACGACGACGGCGCGGGCGCCCTCGGGGAGGGTCACCGCCGCCACTCGCCGCTCTTGCCGCCGGACTTCGCCAGCAGCCGGACGTCGGTGATCGACGCCCGCGGGTCGACGGCCTTGACCATGTCGATCACGGTGAGCCCGGCGACGGCGACCGAGGTGAGGGCCTCCATCTCGACGCCGGTGCGGTCGGCGGTGCGGGCGGTGGCGGTGATCTCCACGGCGTCGTCGGCGACGGTCACGTCGACGGTGACGCCGTGCAGGGCGATGGGGTGACACAGCGGCACGAGGTCCGGGGTGCGCTTGGCCCCGGCGATGCCGGCGATCCGCGCGACGGCGACGGCGTCACCCTTGGGCACACCCTCCCCGCGCAGCAGCGCGACCACCTCGGGGCTGACCAGGACCCGGCCGGCGGCGGTCGCCTCGCGGGCGGTGACCGGCTTCGCCGAGACGTCCACCATGCGGGCGGCCCCGGCGGCGTCCACGTGGGTCAGCCGCGCCTCGGCGAGGGGCGAGTGCACGCCGTCCTCGCGGGTCGGGTTGTCCGCCGTCGGGTCGATGCTGGCCGGGTCACCGGTCACTGGAGCGCTCCTTCGATCAGCACGACGTCCACCTGGGCGCCGGCGGGCAGTTCGGTGACGTCCTCGGGGACGACCACCAGGCAGTTGGCGCGGGCCAGGTGTGCCACCAGGTGCGACCCGGGCCCACCGACCTGGGAGACCCGGCCGGCGTCGTAGCGGCCGCGCAGGAACTGGCGGCGGCCGGCGGGGGAGCGCAGCGGCGCGGTGAGGGTGGCCGGTGCCCGCAGCCGGCCCGGGCTCGCGTGGCCCAGCGCCCGGCGCAGCGCCGGCCGGACGAACACCTCGAAGGAGACGAAGGAGCTGACCGGGTTGCCGGGCAGGGTGACCACGGGGACGCCGTCGACGGTGCCGGCGCCTTGGGGCCCGCCGGGCTGCATGGCGACCTTGACGAACTCGACGGTGCCCAGGGCGCGGAAGGCGTCCTTGACCACCTCGTAGGCGCCGGCGCTGACCCCGCCGCTGGTGACGAGCAGGTCGGCGGTTGCCAGCTCGGCGCGGACGGTGGCGAGGAACTGGTCGACGTCGTCGGGGACGAAGTGCAGGCGCCGAGCCGTGCCGCCGGCGTCCTCCACCGCGGCGACCAGCAGCGCGGAGTTCGACTCGTAGATCTGGCCGGGCAGCAGCGGCGCCCCGGGTTCGACCAGCTCGCTGCCGGTGGAGAGCACCAGCACCCGCGGACGGCGGCGGACCCACACGGTGCGCGCCCCGACGGCGGCGGCCAGGCCCAGCTGGGCGGCGCCGAGCGCGGTCCCGGCGGTGAGCGCGACCGCGCCGGCGGCGATGTCCTCGCCCGCGGCGCGCAGGTGGGTGCCGGCCGCGGGCGCGTCCCGGATCTCCACGACGTCGGTGCCGCCGTCGGTGAGCTCGACCGGGACGACGACGTCGGCACCCGCGGGCAGGGGCGCGCCGGTCATGATCCGCTGGACCGTGCCCACGGCGAGTGGGCGGACGTCGGTGCGCCCGGCGGGGATGTCGTCGGCCACCGGCAGCCGGACGGGGAGGACCGACACCTCCGACCAGCGCGCGGCGTAGCCGTCCATCGCGGAGTTGTCGAACCCCGGCAGCGCCACCCGGGCCGTCACGTCGCGGGCCAGCACGCGGTTGTGCGCGGCGGCGAGCTCGACCTCCTCCTCGGGCAGGGCGGGCAGCAGCGCCGCGACGACCGCCTGGTGTTCCTCGACCGTGCGCACGGGGCACATCCTGACCGATCCCCGCCGTACGTACCCGGGAGGGCGCCGCACGGGGTCCTCGAGGCCCTACGAGCGCTTCCCGGAGAACAGGTGGGGAGATCCCGCAGACCGACGACGTGGGGCCCGGTCAGTTGACCGGGGCCCACGTGCCCTGGCGTCGAGCCCGACGTCGACCCCAGCCGGTCGCAACCGGCTCAGTCGGTGGAACCAGGCTGCGCCAACCGGCGGGGTCAGCGCGCGGGCTCCTCGGCCGTGGTCGCCGCTCGGCGCGGAGCCGGGACACCGGGCGCGGCCGGTCGGACGTTCGGGTTGTGCTGGAACACGTTCTCCGGGTCCCATGCGGCCTTGAGCGCAGCCAGTCGGCGGTATTTCCGCTCCCCGTAGGAGGCGCGCACCCGTCGCTCCTCGGTGTCGCTCTCGAAGTTGAGGTAGGCGCTCTCATCAGCGGCGTACGGCCGCAGCGCCTGCCACAGATCCCGGACCCAGGCGCGGTCGGCCGCATGGCTCTCCTCGTCCCAGGCGAGGCCAAGCAGGGCCGCCGCCCAACGCGCGCTGCGAGGGCTGCCCCAGGCCGTGGCGTCGTCGGGGATCTCGGAGTATCGGCCCCGCAGGGTGAACATCGGCACGCAGGACATGGGGGAGCGTCTGCGCGGCAGCCGCTCGAGCAGGATCTCGATCGCCTCGTCCGGCAGGTCGTCGAAGTTCAGGCTCTTGGCGTAGGCGCGGATGCCCCACGGTTCGCCGTTGTCGAGCACCTGCTGCAACGCCACGTGCGGCAGAGGCGTGACCATGTCGAACAGCGGTCTGCGCTCCCGCAGCGGCGCCACCGCGGCGGCGTGTTGCTCCGCACTGCCCCAGTTGGCGACGAGCACGGCGATGCCGGGTGTGCCGCGGTGGTGCTCCGGGACGAACGGCTCCGGCGGTGCGGACAGCGCCGCGACCACCGCGCCCATGTCCTCCGGCAGCTCGAACAGGTACTCCCGGGCGAAGGCCAGTGGTGCGGCGGCGTCGGCAACGGACCAGAAGAACAGCCCCAGGTTCGCCATCGGGTCCACCTCGTGCAGGGCGAACACCAGCTCGGTCACGACGCCGAAGTTGGTGCCGGCTCCACGCAGAGCCCACATGAGGTCGGGCTCGGCCTGGTCGGAGGCGACCACGGTACGGCCGTCGGCGGTGACCAGCGTGGCTGCGACCAGGTTGTCGCAGGCGAGGCCCTGCTGGGACATCAACCAACCCATGCCGCCGCTGAGTGTCAGCCCGGCGACGCCGGTGTGGCTGACCGTGCCACCGACGACTGCGAGGCGGTGCTGGGCGGTCGCGGCGTCCACGGCGGCCCAGGACGCGCCCCCGCCGACGTATGCGCGACGCGTCTCCGGGTCCACCCGTACGTGGTTCATCCGGGACAGGTCGATCATCACCGCGCGCTCTTCGACGCAGCTGCCCGCTGCGCTGTGCCCGCCGCCGCGCACGGTCACATCCGTCCCGGTCTCCCGGGCGAGGGCGATCGTCGCGGCTACGTCCTCGGCCGAGCCGGGACGCACGATCAGCGCCGGCTGGCGCGTGATCGCCCCGTTCCAGACCGCCTCAGCTCGTGCGCTGACGAACCCGTCGTCGGCTGGCCGCAGCACCTCCGCCCGGACGGTCCGGAGGAAGCGGGTGATAGAGGAGTCGTCGAGAGGCATCTGTGCCCCCTCTGGTGGGACATCGCTCCCACGGTGAGTGCGCGCTGGGAGCGACCAACCCTTGCACCCGCGGCCGCCGTGGGGCTGCCCATGTGTCCGCCCGTCCAGGCTCGCCGCTGCGCCTCCCGCGCGTGGTGACGCAGGGCACGCGGCAGGTGTGGCACGGCCACCGGCGGGTCAGTCCGGTGGACGGGATCAGATCTCGATGGGACGGCCGGCCGGCGAAGGAGAGCGGGGGCGTCGTGACGTGGTGGAGGACGGCGGCCGACGGCGGCTGCTCGAGCACGTGCCGGACGGCGTCCTGCTCACCCCCGCGGGCGTCGCCGCCGCCGCGGACCGGCTCGCGACCGCGCGGGTCGTGAGCCTGCAGCTGCAGCGGCCCGGGCCGGCCGTGCGGGCGGCCCTGGAGCGGGTGTCTCCCGGGGCGGTGGTGGTCACCGACGGGGCGCCCGAGGACGACGCCTCCCGCACGGCCGTGCTCGCCCGGGCCGACGTCGTCCGCGCCGACGCCGCCGAGGCCGAGCTGCTCACCGGCCGGCCGCTGGACGGGGTCGCACCGGAGGACGCCGCGTGGGCGGCAGCGGCGGCCGCCGCCCTCACCGTGGTCCACGCCGGCGGCTGGACCTGTGCCCGGACGCGCTGGAGGACCTCGTGCGCCGGTCCCGGCCGGCCTGAGCCATCCCGGGATGAGCCCCGGTGCCGCCGCGGCTAGGGTCGCCGGAGGCGAGTGGGAGGCGGAGACGTGGCCGAGTTCGAGAAGATGCTGGCGGCGAACGAGCAGTGGGCCCGGGACTTCCCCGGCGAGCTCCCGGTGCGGCCGGCGCGCAAGGTGGCCGTCGTCGCCTGCATGGACTCCCGGATGCCGCTGTTCCCCCTGCTGGGCCTGGCGGTCGGCGACGCGCACGTCATCCGCAACGCCGGCGGGGTGATCACCGAGGACACGATCCGCTCCCTCACCATCTCCCAGCACCTGCTGGACACCCGCGAGATCGTGCTCGTGCACCACACCAACTGCGGCCTGCAGGCCACCGACGACACCTCGTTCGCCGACCTGGTGGAGCGGGCGACCGGGCGCCGCCCGCCGTGGGCCGCCCGCGCCTTCACCGACCCGGAGAGCGACGTGCGCGAGTCGATGCGGCTGCTGCGCGACTCTCCCTACCTGGTGTCCCGGGAGGTCTGGGGCAGCGTCTACGACGTCGCCACGGGCCGGTTGCACCCGGTCGCGCTGGAGGACTGAGTCCCGCGTCACCCGCCCGGTCGTCTCCGCCCCGGGGACGGCGGTCGGCCGGCTGGTATCGTGATCGGCTGGCGCGCGGGCCGGCTGGTGTCCGCGCGCGCTGCACCGTCTCCCGTGTTCGGTGAGGCGATCCCACCAGCCGATCCGACGACGACGGAGGACACGAGCGCCGTGCGCACGTACACCCCCAAGCCCGGCGAGGTCAGCCGGGCCTGGCACGTCATCGACGCCACTGACGTGGTGCTCGGTCGACTCGCCAGCCAGACCGCGATCCTGCTCCGCGGCAAGCACAAGCCCCAGTACGCCCCGCACGTGGACGTCGGCGACTTCGTCGTCATCATCAACGCCGGCAAGGTGGCGCTGACGGGCACCAAGCGCGACGACAAGATGGCCTACCGCCACTCCGGCTACCCGGGCGGTCTCAAGACCATCCCGGTCGGCGACCAGCTGCGCACCCACCCCGACCGCGTCATCGAGCGCGCGATCAAGGGCATGCTGCCGCACAACAGCCTGGGCCGTCAGATGCTCAAGAAGCTGAAGGTGTACGCCGGGCCGGAGCACCCGCACGCCGCGCAGCAGCCCCAGACCTACGAGATCAAGCAGGTGGCCCAGTGACCAGCGCACTGACCGTGACCGACGCCGAGGGGCGTCCGGTGCAGACCGTCGGCCGGCGCAAGGAGGCCGTGGTCCGCGTGCGGCTGCTGCCGGGCACCGGCCAGTTCCGCCTCAACGGCCGCACCATCGAGGAGTACTTCCCGAACAAGGTGCACCAGCAGCTCATCCGTGAGCCGTTCGTGATCCTCGAGAAGGCCGAGCAGTACGACGTCGTCGGCATCCTCCGGGGTGGCGGCGTCAGCGGGCAGGCCGGCGCGCTGCGCCTGGCGATCGCCCGCGCGCTGGTCGAGGTCGAGGCCGAGGACCGTCCGGCCCTCAAGAAGGCCGGCTTCCTGACTCGTGACGCCCGCGTCACCGAGCGCAAGAAGTACGGCCTCAAGAAGGCCCGCAAGGCGCCTCAGTACTCGAAGCGCTGACCGGTACGTCCGTGGGTCGCCTGTTCGGGACCGACGGCGTCCGGGGTCGGGCCAACGCCGACCTCACGCCGGAGTTGGCCCTCGCGGTGGCACGTGCCGCCGCTGGCGTGCTCGCCGACCGCGACGGGACCTCGCGTCCCGTCGCGGTCGTCGGCCGCGACCCCCGCGCCAGCGGGGAGATGCTCGAGGCCGCCGTCGTGGCGGGCCTCGCCAGCGCCGGTGCGGAGGTGCTGCGGGCCGGGGTGCTGCCCACCCCGGCGATCGCGCACCTGACCGCCTCCACCGGCGCGGACCTCGGCGTGATGATCTCCGCCAGTCACAACCCGATGCCGGACAACGGCATCAAGCTGTTCAGCCGCGGCGGCCACAAGCTGCCCGACGCCGTCGAGGCGGCGATCGAGCAGGTCGTCACCACCGGCGACACGACCGGCCACCGCCCGACCGGGGGTGAGATCGGTCGCGTCCGCGACCTCGCGGGCGCGGGCGCCACCTACGTCGAGCACCTGCTGTCGACCGTGGCGCAGCCCCTGACCGGCCTGACGCTCGTCGTCGACTGCGCCCACGGCGCCGCGGCGACCGTCGCCCCCGAGGTCTACCGCCGGGCCGGCGCCGCCGTCCACGTCATCGGCGGCGAGCCCGACGGCTGGAACATCAACGACGGCATCGGCTCCACGCACCTCGGCCCGCTGACCGAGGCCGTCCGTGCCCACGGCGCCGACCTCGGCATCGCCCACGACGGCGACGCCGACCGCTGCCTCGCGGTCACCGCCGACGGCGAGGTCGTCGACGGCGACGCGATCCTCGCCGTGTGCGCGCTCGCGCTCAAGGAGCGCGGTGAGCTGGCCGGCGACACGGTCGTGGCCACGGTGATGAGCAACCTGGGCTTCCACCACACGATGCGCGCCGCCGGGATCTCGGTGCACACCACCGCCGTCGGCGACCGCTACGTCCTCGAGGCGCTGCGCGACCGCCGGCTCAGCCTCGGCGGGGAGCAGAGCGGGCACCTGGTGTTCCTCGACCACGCCACCACCGGCGACGGCCTGCTCACCGGTCTGTCGCTGCTGTCCCGCATGGCGGCGACCGGGTCGTCGCTGGCCGAGCTGGCGTCGGTGGTGCACCGGCTGCCGCAGACGCTGGTCAACGTCCCGGTCAAGGACCGCCTGGCGGTCGTGGAGAGCAGCGAGGTGGCCGACGCGGTCAACGCCTGCGAGGCCGAGCTCGGCGACGACGGCCGGGTGCTGCTGCGCCCGTCCGGCACCGAGCAGCTGGTGCGCGTGATGGTCGAGGCGCCCACCCAGGAGCAGGCCGACCACATCGCGGCCCGGCTGGCCGAGGTCGTCTCCGCCGTCGACTGAGAGGGTCGACCGGGTCGTCCCGGAGTGAGGCGAGCGTCTCGTCACCGGTACGGGTGAGCGGGCCCGCGCGCGACGGATCGGTCCCGTTCCGCCGGTACTCTCGGGACAATGTGCGGAATCGTGGGATACGTCGGCCCGCAGAACGCCCTGGACGTCGTCCTGGAGGGTCTGCGCCGTCTCGAGTACCGGGGGTACGACTCGGCCGGGGTCGCCGTCGTCGCTGACGGGACGATGGCGACGGCGAAGAAGGCCGGCAAGCTGGCGAACCTGGAGAAGGTGCTCGTCGACACGCCGCTGCCCGCCGCGACGATCGGCATCGGGCACACCCGGTGGGCGACCCACGGTGGCCCCACCGACCGCAACGCGCACCCCCACCTGTCGGCCGACGGCACGGTGGCGGTGATCCACAACGGCATCATCGAGAACTTCGCCGCCCTGCGCGCCGAGTGCGAGGCCGCCGGCGTCGAGTTCAGCTCCGAGACCGACACCGAGGTCGCCGCCCACCTGCTCGCCACGGCGTACGCGCAGACCCCGGGGGGGCCCGGGCGGCTGGCCGAGGCGATGCGGGCGGTGAGCAACCGCCTGGAGGGCGCCTTCACGCTGGTCGCCTCGCACGTCGACGAGCCCGACACCCTGGTCGCCTCCCGCCGCAACAGCCCGCTCGTGGTCGGCGTCGGCGACGGCGAGTACTTCCTCGGGTCCGACGTCGCCGCGTTCATCTCCCACACCCGCGAGGCCCGGGAGCTCGGGCAGGACCAGGTCGTCGAGATCGACCGGACCCGCGGGCTCACCGTGACCGACTTCGCCGGCACCGTCGTCGAGCCGACCGCCTACACCGTCGACTGGGACGCCGACGCCGCCGAGAAGGGCGGCCACGACTGGTTCATGCTCAAGGAGATCGCCGAGCAGCCGCAGGCGGTCGCCGACACCCTGCTGGGCCGGCTGGGCGACACCGGTGAGCTCGTGCTCGACGAGGTGCGCCTGTCCGACCAGGAGCTGCGCGAGATCGACAAGGTGTTCGTCGTCTCCTGCGGCACCTCGTACCACGCGGGGCTGATCGCGAAGTACGCGATCGAGCACTGGACCCGCATCCCGGTCGAGGTCGAGGTGGCCAGCGAGTTCCGCTACCGCGACCCGGTCCTCGACCGCTCCACGCTCGTGGTGGTCATCAGCCAGTCCGGCGAGACCATGGACACGCTGATGGCGCTGCGCCACGCCCGCGAGCAGAAGGCGCGCACGCTGGCCATCTGCAACGTCAACGGCTCGACCATCCCGCGGGAGTCCGACGCCGTCCTGTACACGCACGCCGGGCCGGAGATCGCCGTCGCCTCGACGAAGAGCTTCCTGGCGCAGATCGTCGCCTGCTACCTCGTGGGGCTCTTCCTCGCGCAGGTCCGCGGGGTCAAGTACGCCGACGAGGTCGCCTCGATCGTCGCCGACCTGCGCCGCATGCCGGAGGCGGTCCGCGAGGTGCTCACCCAGATGGAGCCCGTCCGCGAGCTGGGCCGCTCCCTGGCCGACGCCGACACGATCCTCTTCCTCGGCCGGCACGTGGCCTTCCCGGTGGCCCTGGAGGGCGCGCTCAAGCTCAAGGAGCTCGCCTACATCCACGCCGAGGGCTTCGCCGCGGGCGAGCTCAAGCACGGCCCGATCGCGCTGATCGACCAGGGCACCCCGGTGGTCGTCGTCGTCCCGTCGCCGCGGGCCCGCGAGTCGGTGCACGGCAAGGTCGTCTCCAACATCCAGGAGGTCCGCGCCCGCGGCGCCCGCACGATCGTGATCGCCGAGGAGGGCGACGAGGACGTCGTCCCCTACGCCGACCACGTCATCCGCGTGCCCCGGACGCCGACGCTGATGGCGCCGATCGTCACCACGGTCCCGCTGCAGGTGCTGGCCTGCGAGATCGCCGACACCCGCGGGTACGACGTCGACCAGCCGCGCAACCTGGCCAAGTCCGTCACCGTCGAGTAGAAGGCCCCGGCTGCTCCCCGCGATCGAAGGACACCGTCCCTCTCACCCCTCACGCGCTCGGGATGAGCCTCCGGACGGGGCCGGGCAGACTGGCGCCGTGATCATCGGGGTCGGGATCGACGTCGTGCCCGTGGACCGCTTCGCCGAGTCGCTGACCCGCACGCCGGGGCTGCGCAACCGGCTGTTCACCGCGGCGGAGCAGAGCACCCCGTCGGGGACGCCGCGCACCGGGGAGTCGCTGGCCGCCCGCTTCGCCGCCAAGGAGGCCCTCGCCAAGGCCCTCGGTGCGCCGGGTGACCTGCACTGGCACGACGCCGAGGTCACCGTCGGCGAGAACGGCCGGCCGCACCTGGCGGTCAGCGGCACCGTGGCCGGGCGCGCCGCGCAGCTGGGCGTGAGCTCGTGGCACGTGTCGCTGAGCCACGACGGCGGCATCGCCTCGGCCGTGGTGGTCGCGGAGGGCTTCCCCCGCGTGGAGGACGGGCATCCGTGATCGGGCTTTACACGGCCGCCGAGGTGCGGGCGGCGGAGGCGCCGCTGCTGGCCGCCACCCGCGAGGGCGTGCTGATGCAGCGGGCCGCGACGGGCCTCGCGACGGTCTGCCTGCGGCTGCTGGACCGGGCGCACGGCGCCCGCGTCACCGCGCTCGTGGGCGCCGGCAACAACGGCGGGGACGCGCTGTACGCCGGGGCGCAGCTGGCCCGGCGCGGAGCGCGGGTGACCGCCGTCCTCCTGGACGCCGACCGCGCGCACCCCGGTGGCCTGGCGGCGCTGCGGGCCGCCGGCGGCCGGGTCACCGGGCCCGACGGGGACACCGGGCTGGAGCGGGCCGAGCTCGTCCTCGACGGGATCGTCGGCATCGGCGGCACCGGCGGACTGCGCCCGGCCGCGGCCGCGCTGGTCGAGCGCGCGGTGGCCGGCCCCGGGCTGCTGGTGGCGGTCGACGTCCCCAGCGGGGTGGACGCGAGCACCGGGGCCGTCCCCGGGGTGGCGGTCCCGGCGCAGCACACGGTCACCTTCGGCGCGGTGAAGGCCGGGCTGGTGGTGGGGGAGGGCCGCGGCCACGCCGGCGTCGTCCACCTGGTCGACATCGGCCTGGACGCCACGCTGCCGGCGCCCACGGTCCGGCGGCTGACCGACGCCGCCGCCGCCGCCCGCATCCGCCCGCCGGAGGCGGGGGACGACAAGTACTCCCAGGGCGTGGTCGGCATCGTCGCGGGCTCCTCGACCTACCCGGGCGCCGGCGTGCTGTGCACGGGCGCGGCGCTGCGCACCCGGCCGGGGTTGGTCCGCTACGCCGGGACGGCGGCCGAGGGGGTGCGGGCCGCCTGGCCCGAGGCGATCGTCACCTCCGGCAGGCCCGCGGACGCCGGACGCGTGCAGGCGTGGGTGGTCGGGCCCGGCATGGGCACCGACGACGACGCCCGTAGCGTGCTGGCCGAGGTGCTCGCGACCGACCTGCCGGTGCTGGTGGACGCCGACGCCCTCACGATGGCCGCGCAGCAGCCGGAGCTGGTGCGCGGCCGCGGAGCCCCCACGGTGCTCACCCCGCACGACCGGGAGTTCGCCCGGTTCGGGGCTGAGGTGGGTCCCGACCGGATCGGGGCGGCCCGCCGGCTGGCCGCTGACCTGGGCGCCGTCGTCCTGCTCAAGGGCGAGGCCACCGTCGTCGCCGCCCCCGACGGCACCGCGTTCGTCAACGGCACCGGCACCCCGTGGCTGGCCACGGCGGGCACCGGCGACGTGCTGTCGGGCATCGGCGGTGCCCTGCTGGCCACCGGCCTGCCCGCGGTCGAGGCGGCCGCGGTCGCGGCGCACGTGCACGGGCGGGCGGGGCAGCTGGCCGCCGAGGAGGGACCGCTGGTCGCCGGTGACCTGGTCCGCCGGCTGCCCGCGACGCTGGCCCGCCTGCACCGGTCGCCCAGGGGAGGCCTGGGAGACTCGGAGGCGTGACGAGCGGAGCCCGAGCGGAAGTCGTCGTCGACCTGGACGCCATCGCGGCCAACACCGCGGTGCTGCGGGAGCGGGTCGGCCGGCCGCTCATGGCGGTGGTCAAGGCCGACGGCTACGGGCACGGCATGGTGCCCGCCGCGCGGGCGGCCCTGGCCGGCGGCGCCGACGCGCTGGGCGTGGCGGTGGTGGAGGAGGCGCTCGCGCTGCGGGCCGCCGGGGTCACGGCGCCCGTGCTGGCCTGGCTGAACGGGCCCGGGGAGGACTTCGCGGCCGCCCTCTCCGCCGACGTCGAGGTCTCGGTCAACGCCGTCTGGGGGCTGGCCGAGGTGGTCGCCGCGGCCCGGGCCACCGGCCGCCCCGCACGCCTGCACCTGAAGATCGACACCGGGCTCTCCCGGGGCGGGGCGACGTTGGAGCAGTGGCCCGACCTGGTCACCGCCGCCGCCCGCGCGCAGGCCGACGGCGACGTCGAGGTCGTCGGGCTGTGGAGCCACCTCGCCTACGCCGACGCACCGACCCACCCGACGATCGGCCTGCAGGTGGGGGTCTTCGAGCAGGCCGTGGCCGTCGCCCGCGACGCCGGCCTCACCGGCGCCCGCCGGCACCTGGCCAACTCCGCGGCGACCGTCGCCCTGCCCGACACCTGGTTCGACATGGTCCGCCCCGGGGTCGCCATCTACGGGCTGGACCCGCTCGGCGGCGACCCGGCGGCTCACGGGCTGCGCCCGGCGATGACCGTGCAGGCGCGGGTGATGCTCACCAAGCGGGTGCCCGCCGGTGTCGGCGTCTCCTACGGGCACACGTACTCGCCGGAGGCCGAGACCACGCTGGCCGTCGTGCCGGTGGGCTACGCCGACGGCGTGCCGCGGGCGGGGGGCAACCGGGCGCCGGTGCTGGCCGGTGGCCGGCAGCGGACGATCGCCGGTCGCGTGTGCATGGACCAGTTCGTGCTGGACGTCGGCGACGACGCGGTGGCCCCCGGCGACCCCGTCGTCCTCTGGGGTCCGGGGACCGGCGGCGAGCCGACCGCGCAGCAGTGGGCCGACGCGGTCGAGACCATCCACTACGAGCTGGTCGCCCGCATCGGCGGCCGCTTCGTGCGCCGCCACGTCGGCTCGGCGGGCGCCGTCTGATGGCGGCGGCGAGGAAGGCCCCCGCGAGGAGGTCCCCGGCGAAGGGCTCGACGGCGAAGGGGCTGGCCGGCCACCGCGCCGGCATCGTCGGCGCGGTGCTCGGGCTGGCCGCGGCCGGCACCGCCGTCGGGGTCGCGGTCAGCCGGGCCGCGGCGCGCCGGGTCGGCGCCGAGCGGCTGGGGTCGGCGGCCGGACTGCCGCCGGGCCGCACGGACGCCGAGCTGCGCGAGGACGACCCGCTGGGTGCCGCCTCCCGGCCGGCCGACCGCACCGCGCTGGTGCAGGCCGACGACGGCGTGCTCCTGCACGTCGAGGAGATCGGCCCGGCCGACGCGCCGCTGACCGTGGTCTTCGTGCACGGCTACACGCTGTCGATGGCGTCGTGGACGTTCCAGCGGCGGACGCTGGCCGCCGAGCTCGCCACCGCCAACGGCTCCCGCCCCCAGGCCCGGCTGGTCTTCTACGACCAGCGGGGCCACGGCGCCTCCGGCCGCGGCACGGCCGCGCACGCCACCGTGGCGCAGCTGGGCCGCGACCTGGAGGCGGTCCTGCGGGCGCGGGTGCCCTCCGGCCCGGTCGTCCTCGTCGGTCACTCCATGGGCGGGATGACCGTCATGTCGCTGGCGAAGCTGCGACCGGAGCTGTTCGGGACCCGGGTCGTGGGCGCGGCTCTGCTGAGCACGTCGAGCGGCAACCTCGCCGACCTCGACTTCGGCATGCCGGAGTTCCTCACCCGGGTGCGGGCGGCCGTCCTGCCGGTCGCGGCGTTCACGATGCGCCGCCGTCCGGCCCTCGCGGAGCGGACCCGCCGGCTCGCCGCCGACCTGATCTCGTACGTGACGTGGTCGCTGTCGTTCGCCTCGGCGGACGTCGACCCGGCGCTGGGCCGCTACGTCGACTCGATGATCGCCGGCACCCCGGTCGAGGTGATCGCGGAGTTCTACCCGGCGCTGGCCGGCCTCGACGAGAGCGGGTCGCTCGAGCCGCTGCGCGCCGTCCCGACCCTCGTGCTGACCGGTGCCAAGGACACGCTGATCCCCAGCGCGCACAGCGACGCGATCGTCGAGCTGCTCGGCGGGGCGGGCACGCCGGGGGTGGAGTACGTCGTCGTCCCGGACGCCGGCCACATGGTGCTGCTGGAGAAGCCCGACGAGGTGACCGGTGCCCTGTCGGCGCTGCTGCGCCGGGTGGTGGCCGAGCGCCCGGCGGTCGCGGGCGGGTAGTCGGTCGTCGGCGGCTCAGCGCGACGGCACGGGCGTGCCCGTGCGCGCGGCCCGGACGACGTCGTCGACGGCGCGGGCGGCCACGGCAGCGCCGCGTTCCTCGTCCAGCAGGCCGACGTGGCTGACGTCCGCCTCGCGCCGGCCGCTGTTGGTCGACAGCGCCGCCATCCGGCCGTGGGCCTCGGAGAAGCCGGGCGCGTGGGGCGACCCCCTGGTGGTGACCACGACCAGCGGCGCGCTGCCGAGGCCGGTGAGGCGCTGAGCCTGGCCGAACACGGCCGGCATGGCGGCGTACTCGTCGCGCTGGTTGCGCCAGCCGCGCGGACCGGCCGCGAACGCCCGGAGCTGACCGGCGGCCGGCTCGGGCAGGGCGGACCAGGCGGCGGACGGGGCGAGGCGGCCGAGGCCCAGCCGCGCCAGGCCGGGCGCGATCGCGACCAGGGCCGGGGCGCCGGCGTCGGGAGAGACGGAGCCGGCCGTGGACCGGTAGGGGTCGGACGGGTCGAGCAGCGCCATCCCGGCCACCTGCCCGGGGTACTGCGCGGCGTAGACCATCGCGTAGCTGCCCCCGGTCGAGTGCCCGGCGAGGACGAACGGACCGTCCTCCCCGGCGCGGTCGAGCAGGGCGTGCAGGTCGGCCGCGACCTCGATGCCGTCCTGCACGTGGGGCAGGTCGTCACTCCAGCCCTGCCCCGCGCGGTCGTAGGCGCACACCCGGGTGGTGCGACCGACGACCGGTGCGATGCGGGCCCAGCTCGACGACATCGACCCGAGCCCGCCCAGCAGGACGACGGTGGGGCTGCCGGTGCCGGTGCAGTCCAGGTGCAGTCGGCGGCCGCCGACGTCGTAGCCCCGTCCTGGCATCGCGTCGTCGCCCTGAGAGGCGCGCACGAGGGTCTCCGCCATGCCGCCCACGGCCGCCAGCACCATGAGCGCCACGATCGGGTGGAGCAGCCGGCGGCCGCGGCGCGGGGCGAGCGAGCGGCGCACGCGCCGGCCCGACCACAGGGCCAGCACGAGCAGGGCCGGGGGCCACACCCACCCGGCGGCGGTCAGGCCGGCGTCGCCGGGCGCGACCGCCAGCAGCGCGAGCCCCGTCGCGGCCATCGCGGTCGCCGGGACCAGCGCCCAGCGCTGCGGCTGGTCGGTCCACCGGGACGACGCCACCGCGAGCACCGCCCACCCGAGCGCGAGACCGAGCAGGGCGGACCCGGTGACCACGTGCTCGCGGGCTCCGGCGACGACGACCAGGGTCAGGACGCCGGCCGCCACCAGGCCCGTGAGCAGCGAGCCCGCGACGACCCACCGGGTGCGCCCGGCCCGCGCTGCCGTGCCGGCTCGCGACGGCGGGAAGCGGTCCCTGGTGGTCGTCGGCACATCGGGGATGGTGGCACCGGGCGGCCCCGTAGGGTGCTGTCGTGGCCGCACCCCGTCCGCCCCGGTTCGACGCCGCCGCGGAGGAGGTGGCCCGCGTCGCCGCCGCCGCGCCGGACTGGGAGACGCTGGCCGCCGCGGCCCGGCCCTGCGTCGCCTGCCCCGAGCTGGCCGCCACCCGGCAGCACGTCGTGGTCGGCGACGTCCCGGCAGGCCGGCCGCGCCTGGCCCTGGTCGGCGAGGCGCCCGGCGCGCAGGAGGACGAGACCGGCCGCCCGTTCGTCGGCAGGTCCGGCGCGCTGCTCGACCAACTGCTCGCCGAGGCGGGGCTCGACCGCGGGCAGGCCGCCGTCCTCAACGTGGTGAAGTGCCGCCCGCCGGGCAACCGGACGCCGAAGGCGCCGGAGGTGGCCCGCTGCAGCGGCTGGCTGCGGCGCCAGCTGGAGCTGCTCGACCCGCCGGTGGTCGTGGCCTTGGGGCTGTCCTCGGCCAAGTGGTTCCTCGGGCCCCGCACGGTGCTGGCCGAGGCCCGCGGGCGGCCGCACGACGTCGAGGGGCGGGCGGTGTGGGCCACCTACCACCCGTCGGCGGCGATCCGGTTCGGGCCGAAGGGCGCGCCGCGGGCCGGGCTGCTGGCCGACCTGACCGCCGTCGCGGGGAGCCTGGCGTGAGGCGCGAGCACGTGCTGCCCACCCCGGAGGACACCCGGGCCCTCGGTGCGGCCCTGGCGGACCTCGCGCGCCCCGGTGACCTGGTGGTGCTGGTCGGTCCGCTGGGCGCGGGCAAGACCGCGCTCACCCAGGGGATCGGGCAGGCCCTCGGCGTCCGGGAGCCGGTCACCTCGCCGACGTTCGTCATCGCCCGCGTGCACCGCGGCGGCCGGCTGCCGCTGGTGCACGTCGACGCCTACCGGCTCGGCAGCGTCGCCGACGTCGACGACCTGGACCTCGACGCCTCGACCGAGGAGTCCGTGACCGTGGTCGAGTGGGGCCAGGGCCTGGTCGAGCGGCTGGCCGACGAGCACCTCGAGGTACGGCTGGACCGGCGGGACAACGACGTCCGGACAGCGCAGCTGGTGCCGCACGGCCCCGGCTGGGAGCAGCGCCTCGACGGCGGGCCGGCCGCGGGGGCGTGAGCGTGCGGGTGGAGCTGGTGCAGCTGAGCCCCGCGGCGTTGCGCGCCCTCGCCGGCGGCGACCTGACCGCGGCCGAGGCGAGCGCGCCGGTGCCGCTCAGCCGGTACCTCGCCGGGCCCGAGTGCCGCCCGGTGTGGGCGATGCGGGCGGCCCAGGTGGTCGCCGACCCGCCCAGCGCCGACTGGGTCACGCGGGTGGTCTGGGACCCCGACCGCCGCCTGGCCGTCGGGCGGGCCGGCTTCCACGGGCCGCCCGACGCCGCCGGCGTGGTCGAGGTCGGCTACTCGATCGACCCCGGGCACCGGCGGCGGGGGTACGCGCGGGCGGCGCTGCGGGCCCTGCTCGACCGGGCGGCCGCGGACCCGTGCGTCACCACCGTGCGGGCCTCCGTCGCGCCGGGCAACGTGGCCTCGCGGGACCTCGTGCTGGGCTCCGGCTTCGTCGCCGTGGGGGAGCAGGTGGACGAGGTGGACGGCCCGGAGGTCGTCTACGAGGTGGCCGCCGGCGCTCACCTAGGCTGAGCGGTCGTGCTGGTCCTCGCCCTCGACACCGCCACGCCGACGCTCGTCGCCGGCCTCGCCCGGTGGTCCCCGGACGGCGCGACGCAGGTGCTGGCCGAGCGCGCGGTGCCCTCGGGCAACCGGCACGCCGAGCTGCTCACCGTCGCGGTCACCGAGGTCCTCGCCGAGGCCGGGCACACGGTGGCCGACCTCGACGCGGTCGTGACCGGGCTCGGGCCCGGGCCGTTCACCGGCCTGCGGGTCGGCGTGGTGACCGCCGCCGCGCTCGCCGACGCGCGCGGGGTGCCCGTCGTCGGCGTCTGCTCGTTCGATGCCGTCGGCTCGGGCGCCCGCACCGTGGTGACCGACGCCCGCCGCAAGGAGGTCTACTGGGCCGCCTACGGCGCCGACGGCGCCCGCACCGGCGGGCCCGGAGTCGTGCGTCCCGAGGAGCTCGCCGCGTCCGGCCCGCTGGTGGGCGACACCCGGTTCGCCGAGCGGCTGGGCGCGCCGGTCACCCCGGCCGACGTGACGACGGCGGGGCTGTTGCGGGCCGCGGCCGCCCAGCTCGCCGACCCGTCGTCCGCCGCGCCGCTGGCGCCGCTGTACCTGCGCCGCCCGGACGCCGTCCCGCCGACGACGTTCAAGCCGGTGACGACCACGTGAGTGCCCGGCTGCGGCCGATGCGGCTGGCCGACCTCGGCGCCGTCCTGGAGCTGGAGGAGGAGCTGTTCGCCCCCGACACCTGGACCGCGGCGATGTACCGCGACGAGCTCGCCCGCACCGACACCCGGTACTACCTGGTGGCCGAGGACGGTGACCGCGTCGTCGGCTACGCGGGCCTGATCGCCTACGACGACGAGGCGCACGTGGCCACCATCGGGGTGGCCGTCGAGCGGCAGGGCGAGGGCATCGGGGCCGCGCTGCTGGACGCGCTGCTGGCCGAGGCCGACCGGCGCAGCCCGGTGGTGCTGCTGGAGGTGCGGGCGGACAACGAGCTGGCCCAGGGTCTCTACCGGCGGCGGGGGTTCACCGAGATCGGCCGGCGCCGGGGCTACTACCAACCGAGCGGCACCGACGCCGTCGTGATGAAGCGGGAGAAGGCGTGAGCGACTCTGTGATCGATCCGGCTCCGCCGGGCGGGAGCGAACGGTGACGTCGAGTCAGCCGCTCGTCCTGGGCTTCGAGACCTCGTGCGACGAGACCGGCGTGGGCCTCGTGCGCGGGCAGACGCTGCTGTCGGACGCCCTGGCCACCTCCGTGGCCGAGCACGAGCGCTTCGGCGGGGTGGTGCCCGAGATCGCGTCGCGGGCGCACCTGGAGGCGATGGTGCCCACCGTGCACCGCGCCCTGGCCGAGGCGGGGGTGCAGGCCTCCGACGTCGACGCCGTCGCGGTGACCGCCGGACCCGGCCTCACCGGCGCGCTGCTGGTCGGGCTGGCCGCGGCGAAGGCCTACGCCCTGGCCCTGGGCAAGCCGCTGTACGGCGTCAACCACCTGGCCGCGCACGTCGCCGTCGACGAGCTGCAGCACGGCCGGCTGGCCGAGCCGTCGCTGGCGTTGCTGGTCTCCGGCGGGCACAGCTCGCTCCTGCTGGTGCCCGACCTCGCCCGCGAGGTGCAGTCCCTGGGCCGGACCATCGACGACGCGGCGGGGGAGGCCTTCGACAAGGTGGCCCGGGTGCTCGGCCTGCCGTTCCCCGGTGGCCCGCCGATCGACAGGGCCGCGCGCGAGGGGGACCCCGCGGCGATCGACTTCCCGCGCGGGCTCACCGGCCCCCGCGACGCGCCCTACGACTTCTCGTTCTCCGGCCTGAAGACCGCTGTCGCCCGGTGGGTCGAGGCCCGGCAGCGGGCGGGGGAGGCGGTGCCGGTGGCCGACGTCGCGGCGTCCTTCCAGGAGGCGGTGGCCGACGTCCTGACGCGGAAGGCGGTCCGCGCCTGCAAGGACCACGGCGTCGACCACCTGGTGCTCGGTGGCGGGGTCGCGGCCAACTCCCGGCTGCGCGCGCTGGCCGAGGAGCGCTGCGCGGAGGCCGGCATCGTGCTGCGGGCGCCCAGCCCGCGGCTGTGCACGGACAACGGCGCGATGGTGGCCGCGCTGGGCTCGCGGCTCGTCGAGGCCGGCGTGGCCCCGTCGGCACCGGACGTCGGCGCGGACAGCTCCCTGCCGATCGACGTCGTCACCCGCTGAGGGCCATTGTGGCCACAATGGCCCTCAGCTGACTCCGCAGACGAGGGCGGTGGGGGCTCCGGCGACGCGGGTGACGACGACGGTGGCCGCGCCCGCGCCCGCTCCGCGCAGCTGCCGGGCCAGCGTCTCCGGCTCGATGGCCGACCCGCGCTTCTTCACCACGACCCTTCCCACGCCGCGGGCCCGCAGCAGGGCCCTGAGCTTCTTGAGGTTGAACGGCAGCACCTCGTCGACCCGGTACGAGGCGACCCAGGGGGAGCCGGCCGGGGAGTCCGAGGTCAGGTAGGCGATGGTCGGGTCGACGAGGGTCGCGCCCAGGTCGGCGGCGACCAGCGACACCAGCCCCGACCGGATCACCGCCGGGTCCGGCTCGTGCAGCCAGCCGCGCACCGGGCCCACCGGCGCCGGGCCGGGATCGGCGTCCGCGGTCAGCTCGAGGACCTCGCCGTCGCGCACCAGCGCGGCCCGCCGCCACGTCGTCGACAGCGCGCGCCCCCACAGCAGCGCCTCGACGATCGAGCTCCCGGCCGAGACCCACTCCGCCTCGACGCCGGCCGGGACGCGGTCGTGGTCCAGCCCCGGCGCCACCTTCACCACCGCACGGGGCACGCGGTCCAGCAGCGCGACGACCGTCGACCAGGGCGGCGACCACCGGTCGGGGTCCAGCTGCCGCCGTCCGCCGGTCCGCCGGGCGGGGTCCAGGACGGCGGCGGCGCACCCGGCCACCGCGCCGTCGGCGGCCGCGGCCACCAGGTCCACGACGTCGGCGTCGCGCACGGTGACCCGGTCGGCGAGGTCCAGCGCGGCGGCGTTGGCCGCGGTCAGCTCACGGGCCAGCGGGTCACGGTCGACGGCGACCACGGAGGCGCCGGCCCGGGCGAGGGCCACGGTGTCGGTGCCGGACGCGCAGCCCAGGTCGGCGGCCGTGCCGGCGTCCGCGGCCAGCAGCCGGGCCGCCCGGCGGGTCGCCAGCGCGGGACGGCCGGCCTGCTCCAGCGTGTCGGCGGTGAGGAACAGGACGTCGGCGTCGGCACCGAACACCGGCCGGGCCCGTGCCCGGAGCCGGGCCAGCTCCCACGCCGGCCCGGCGTGCTCCGCGCCGACCTCGGCGCGCAACCGGCCGAGGCCGGTCAGCAGGTCGGCGCCCCCGGCGAGCAGCTCCGCCGCCCGGCCGGCCGCCGCCGTGCCCTCCGGGGTGCGCAACCACCTGAGCTGCGCCAGCGCGTCGATGGCAGGCTCAGGGGGCACCGGCACAGCGTGACGCACCGGTCCGTGCCCCGGTCCGGTGACCCGGTTGAGCGGCTGGCACTCTCATGGGTAGAGTGCCAATCGACACGGGCAGGCGCCTGACCCCCGCGACGGCAGGCCCCGCCCCCGTGCCACAGCATCAGCACCAACCCACCAGCCGTCCGACACCGAAGGGGGCGTCGCCGACGTGACGACCGCTACCAAGGTCAGCATCAAGCCGCTGGAGGACCGTGTCGTGGTCCAGGCCAACGAGGCCGAGACCACCACCGCCTCCGGTCTGGTCATCCCGGACACCGCCAAGGAGAAGCCCCAGGAGGGCACCGTCGTCGCCGTGGGCCCCGGCCGCGTCGACGACAACGGCAACCGCGTGCCGCTCGACGTCAAGGTCGGCGACGTGGTCATCTACTCCAAGTACGGCGGCACCGAGGTCAAGTACGCCGGCGAGGAGTACCTGGTGCTCTCCGCCCGCGACCTGCTCGCCGTCGTGGAGAAGTAGAAGGACCCCGTCCTCCTCATCCCTCGCGAGCTCGGGACGAGCCTCGGGACGGGGCCGGCATCCGGTCCCGCCCCGAGGGTGACCCGCCTCCGCACCGACCGCCCCGGCGACCCGAACACCGGGTCCCGGGGCGGTCGTCGTCCGACCCCCTGAACTCCGTATCGGAAGGGCCCCATGGCCAAGATCATCAAGTTCAACGAGGACGCCCGCCGCGCGCTCGAGCGCGGTGTGGACAAGCTCGCCGACGCCGTCAAGGTGACCCTCGGCCCGCGCGGCCGCAACGTCGTCCTCGACAAGAAGTTCGGCGCGCCCACCATCACCAACGACGGCGTCACGATCGCCCGCGAGGTCGAGCTCGAGGACCCCTACGAGAACCTCGGCGCCCAGCTGGCCAAGAACGTCGCCACCAAGACCAACGACGTCGCCGGTGACGGCACCACCACCGCGACCGTGCTGGCCCAGGCCCTGGTCCACGAGGGCATGCGCAACGTCGCCGCCGGCGCGGGCCCGATGGCGCTGGGCGCCGGCATGCGCGCCGCCGCCGACGCCGTCGCCACGGCCCTCGACGAGGTCGCCATCCCCGTCTCCGACCAGGCCTCCATCGCCGGCGTCGCGACGATCTCCGCGCAGGACGCCGAGGTCGGCCGGCTCATCGGCGAGGCCATGGAGAAGGTCGGCAAGGACGGCGTCATCACCGTCGAGGAGAGCAACACCCTCTCCACCGAGCTCGACGTCACCGAGGGCGTGCAGTTCGACAAGGGCTACCTCTCGCCCTACTTCGTCACCGACCAGGAGGCGATGGAGGCCGTCCTCGACGACGCCCTCGTCCTGCTGGTCAGCGACAAGATCAGTGCCCTGGCCGACCTGCTCCCGCTGCTGGAGAAGGTGCTGTCCACCGGCGCCCGGCCGCTGCTGATCGTCGCCGAGGACGTCGAGGGGGAGGCGCTGTCCACCCTCGTCGTCAACTCCATCCGGAAGACGATCAAGGTCGTCGCCGTCAAGTCGCCGTACTTCGGTGACCGGCGCAAGGCGTTCATGACCGACCTCGCCGTCGTCACCGGCGGTCAGGTGGTCAGCGAGGACGTCGGCCTCAAGCTCGACCAGGTCGGCCTGGAGGTGCTCGGCACCGCCCGCCGGATCACCGTCGACAAGGACAACACCACGATCGTCGACGGCGGCGGCACGACCCAGGCCATCGGCGACCGCGTGGCCCAGATCCGGCGCGAGATCGAGGCGACCGACTCCGACTGGGACCGCGAGAAGCTGCAGGAGCGGCTGGCCAAGCTCGCCGGCGGCATCGGCGTCATCCGCGTCGGTGCGGCGACCGAGGTCGAGATGAAGGAGAAGAAGCACCGCATCGAGGACGCCATCGCCGCCACCCGCGCCGCGGTGGAGGAGGGCGTCGTCCCCGGCGGTGGCTCGGCGCTCGTGTACGCGGCGGCCGCGATCGATTCCCTCGGCCTCTCCGGTGACGAGCTCACCGGCGCCCGCGCCGTCCGTGCCGCCCTCGACGCCCCGCTGGTGCGGATCGCCGAGAACGCCGGGTTCGAGGGCCGGGTCGTCGTCGCCAAGGTCCGCGAGGCGGGCACGGGCACGGGCTTCAACGCCGCGACCGGCGAGTTCGGCGACCTGGTCGCCCAGGGCGTCATCGACCCGGTCAAGGTGACCAAGGCCGCGCTGGGCAACGCCGTCTCGATCGCCGCGATGGTGCTGACCACCGACTCCGCCGTCGTCGAGGCGCCGCAGGAGGAGCACGAGCACGCGGGCGCCGGGCACCACACCCACGGCCACTCGCACGGCCACGGGCACAGCCACTGAGGTGAGCCCCGGCTCCTGACGAGATCGGCGATCTCGCACGCTTCCCGCCATCGGGACGTGCGAGATCGCCGATCTCGTCGCACAAGGGAGCGCCAGAACGCACAGAGGGCCGGTCCAGCAGCTGCTGGACCGGCCCTCTGCCGCGTCTGTGGAGGGGGCTCAGACCCCCGCGGCGACGGCGGCGGGCTCCGCGGCGATCAGCCGGGCCCGCTCCTCCTCGCTCATGCCGCCCCACACGCCGTACGGCTCGCGGACGGACAGTGCGTGCTTCAGGCACGCGTCGATGACGGGGCAGCGGGCGCAGACGGCCTTGGCGGCCGCCTGGCGCCGGGCCCGGGCCGGGCCGCGCTCGCCGTCGGGGTGGAAGAACAGGGCCGTGCTCTCGCCACGGCAGGCTCCGTGCAGCTGCCAGTCCCAGACCTCGGCAACGGGGGTGGGGAGTCGGCGGATGTCGGCCATGAAGGTCCTCCTCGGCTCGGTGCGGGCCGGAGAAGGCGGTCCGGCTGCAAGGGGCCCGGTGCCCGAGGCCTCCACGGGTCAAACACACCGTGACCCTGCATTTTCACGGCTCTCGTCTCCCCCCGCTGGGTGAGAGGCGCTGTCGTCACCCCCCGCACTCGATCAAGGTGACTGCAGGTCGTGTCGAACTCCGGCGTGGGACACCCCACGGAGCGTCGGCACTGCCGGTGGCGACGGCGGTGCCCCGGGTGGGGACTCCCGCCCGAGCGACACCCGGCCGGGGGATCCGGGCGGTGGGACCCGGACGGTACCGAGCGGCCGGGAGAGCGAGGAGCAGGCGTGATCGACGACAGGATGCGCGGCCCGGGCCAGGGCACGACGACCGTGTGGGTCTACGACGAGCGCCGGCGGGTCCGCGACGACATCGCGGGCCGGCTGGTGGCGCTGCCGTTCGTGGGCCGGGTGGAGGTCGTCGGTGACGCCGCCGCCCTCATGTCCCGGCTGGCGACCCGGCTGCCCGACGTGCTGCTGGTCGGCACCCAGCGGGCGCTGGACTCCGGGCTGACCGTCGCCACCCAGGCGCTGCGGGCGCACCCCCGGCTGCCGGTGCTCGTGCTCGGCGCGCCCGACGACGCCGAGAGCGTGCGGGCCGCCGTCGCGGTGGGTGCGCGCGGGTACCTGCGCTGGGACGCCACGGCCCTGGAGATGGGCCTGGGCCTGTCCCGGGTCGGGCTGCGGGTCGACGGCCGGGGTCCCGCCCCTTCCATCCCGCACCAGCCGGTGCCGCTGGCGTCGGTCGGCGCCGCCACCGCGAGCCCCGCGTGGAGTGGTGCCACCCCGCTGGCCGGGTCCGCCCCGACGACGGTGCGCTCCACCGTGCGCGAGCCGGCGGCGGTCAGCCTCTCGATGCGCGAGATGCAGGTGCTGACCGGCATGAGCCAGGGCAAGAGCAACGCCCAGATCGGCCGGGAGCTCTACCTGTCCGAGGACACCATCAAGACCCACGCCCGCCGGCTGTTCCGCAAGCTGGGCGCCAAGGACCGCGCCGAGGCGGTGGCCACCGGCTTCCGCCGCGGCATGATGCAGTGACGATGCGGTCCTGACCGACCGCGATGACGAGAGCCCCCGGCGTGCGCGCCGGGGGCTCTCGGCGTGTCAGCGGGCCGGGACGGCGATCGGGACCGACGGGAGGGCAGCGCAGGTCGGGCACGGCACGCGTCCGGGTGGACCGGTCGAGGGGCCCGGAGGGTCCCCGACCGGGACACGGGCAGCGGCTCCACGCAGCCGGGGACGGCACGCGGCCGCGGTGCCGTCCGGAGGACCGCAGTGACTCAGTCGTCGCGGGCGTGCTTGCCGGCGCGGCCGCTGCCGGGCTCTTCGCGCTCGGCCATCGCGGCGATCCCGTCCGCGTAGCCGCTGGCGTAGTCCCAGCTCACGTAGTCGTCGGGGTCGGGGTCGAACGGCGGCTCGTGGCGGCCGGTCTGCCCCTCCTCGAGCAGCTGGCGCAGGTTGGCCTGCATGAGGGCCCAGTCGACGTGGTGCTCCTCGTCGCAGTCGGGGCAGTCCACGACGATGCCCTTGATGCCGGTGGGCTCCAGGAGGGTGCGGAACACCTCCAGCTCGGCGAGGTCGTCCAGGACGCCGGCCCGCTCCTCCATGGTCAGCGGCGGCGGACCTGGCTGGTCGGCGGGCCCGAAGTCGGGCCCGGATGCGTCGTCCCACGTACTCACGGCTCCCACGGTAGTGGCCTGACGGGCATCACATCGAGCGCGCGGTGTCGCCGCCTACGATCGACGGAGACTCCCGCGCGCCCATCAGGGCGCCGGCCGATCCGGAGGGGTGGCGGCTTCGATGCAGCCCGACGAGTTCGTTCCCGAGCTGCCGGCGAAGTTCGCGCCGCTCGGGCTCACCTACGACGACGTCCTGCTGATCCCCGGCGCGTCCGACGTCGTGCCGGCCGAGGTGGACACCAGCAGCCAGCTCACGCGGGGCATCCGGCTGGCCGTGCCGCTGGTCTCCAGCGCGATGGACACCGTCACCGAGGCCCGGATGGCGATCGCGATGGCCCGCGTCGGCGGCATCGGTGTCCTGCACCGCAACCTCGCCGCCGAGGAGCAGGCCGGCCAGGTGGACCTGGTCAAGCGCTCCGAGGCCGGCATGGTCACCAACCCGGTCACCTGCTCCCCGGAGAACACCCTCGCCGAGGTCGACGCGCTGTCGGCGCGCTACCGGATCTCCGGTGCGCCCGTCGTCGACGCCGACGGGGTCCTCGTGGGCATCGTGACCAACCGCGACATGCGGTTCGAGACCGACCAGTCGGTGCTGGTCCGCGACGTGATGACGCCGATGCCGCTGATCACCGCCCCGGTCGGTGTCGACGCCGACACCGCGCTGCGCCTGCTCTCCAAGCACAAGGTCGAGAAGCTGCCGCTGGTCGACGACGCCGGCCGGCTGCGCGGGCTGATCACCGTCAAGGACTTCGTCAAGCGCGACCAGTACCCCAACGCCACCAAGGACGTCGACGGCCGGCTGATGGTGGGCGCCGCGCTCGGCGTGGGCGAGGACGCCTACAAGCGGGCCGGCCTGCTGGTCGACGCCGGCGTCGACGTGCTGGTCGTCGACACCGCGCACGGCCACCAGCGCGCGGTGCTGGACATGGTCGCCCGCGTGAAGAAGGACTTCGCGACCGTCGGCCACGGCGTCCAGGTGGTCGGCGGCAACGTCGCCACCCGCGCGGGTGCGCAGGCGCTGATCGACGCGGGCGTGGACGCGGTGAAGGTCGGCGTCGGGCCCGGCTCCATCTGCACCACCCGGGTGGTCGCCGGCGTCGGCGTCCCCCAGGTCACCGCCATCTACGAGGCCGCGCTGGCGGCCCGGGCGGCCGGCGTCCCGGTGATCGCCGACGGCGGTCTGCAGTACTCCGGCGACATCGCCAAGGCGCTCGTCGCCGGCGCGTCCACGGTGATGATCGGCGGCCTGTTCGCCGGCGTCGAGGAGGCGCCGGGCGAACTGGTGTTCGTCAACGGCAAGCAGTACAAGACCTACCGCGGCATGGGGTCGCTGGGCGCGATGCAGAAGCGCGGCAACCAGTCCTACAGCCGGGACCGCTACTTCGCCGACGACGTCCTCTCCGACGACAAGCTCGTCCCCGAGGGCATCGAGGGCCAGGTGCCCTACCGCGGCCCGCTGGCCGGCGTGGCGCACCAGCTCGTCGGCGGCCTGCGCGCCTCCATGGGCTACGCGGGGGCGGAGACCGTCGAGGACCTGCAGGAGCGCGGCCGGCTGACCCGCATCACCTCCGCGGGTCTGGTGGAGAGCCACCCCCACGACATCCAGATGACCGTCGAAGCTCCCAACTACCGGGGTCGGTGACCGGAGATGCCCACGCGTGACACCGTCGAGATCGGGCTGAACCGCTTCGCCCGCCGCGGGTACGACCTCGACGAGGTCTCGATCGTGCCCTCGCGGCGCACCCGGGACGTCGACGACGTCTCCACCGCCTGGCAGATCGACGCCTTCCGGTTCGACATCCCGCTGGTGACCAGCCCCTCGGACGCCGTGGTGAGCCCCGCGACGGCGATCGCCGTCGGACAGGCCGGTGGGCTCGGCGTGCTCAACGCCGAGGGCCTGTGGACCCGGTACGACGACCCCGCACCGGTCTACCGCCGGATCCGCGAGGCCGCGGCCGAGGGCGCCCCGCCGGTGTCGGTGCTGCAGGACGTCTACTGCGAGCCGGTGAAGCCCGACCTGATCACCGCGCGGATCAAGGAGATGCGCGACGCCGGGGTGACCACCGCCGTCCGGGTCTCCCCGCAGCACACCCAGCAGCTGGCGCCCGCGGTGCTGGCGGCCGGCGTGGACCTGCTGGTCATCCAGGGCACGATCGTGTCCGCCGAGCACGTCACCACGCAGGGCGGTGCGCTGAACCTCAAGGAGTTCATCGCCGACCTGGACGTCCCGGTGATCGTGGGCGGCGCGGCGAACTACCAGACCGCGCTGCACCTCATGCGCACCGGAGCGGCCGGGGTCATCGTCGGCGTGGGCGCCGACAGCTTCTCCACCGGGGACGCCGTCATGGGCGTCCGGGTGCCGCTGGCCAGCGCGATCGTCGACGCCGCCGCGGCCCGCCGCGACTACCTCGACGAGACCGGCGGCCGGTACGTGCACGTCATCGCCAACGGGCGCATCGAGACCAGCGGCGCCATCGCCCGCGCCCTGGCCTGCGGTGCCGACGCCGTCCAGGTCGGCGAACCGCTGCGCGCGGCGGCCGAGGCGCCCGGCGGCGGCATCTGGTGGGACTCGGTGGCGGCGCACCCGCGGCTGCCGCGCGGCGGTGTGTCGACGCCGATCCCGCCGGCCGGGTCGCTGCAGGACGTGCTGCTCGGCGCCGCGCAGACCGCCGACGGCCGGACCAACCTGTTCGGGGCGCTGCGCCGGACCATGGCCAAGACCGGCTACCGCGACCTCAAGGAGTTCCAGCGGGTCGACCTGGTCATCGGCGGCTACCAGCCCGCCACGCAGGACCACTGATGGACTTCCCGACCGTCCTGGTCGTCGACTTCGGCGCCCAGTACGCGCAGCTGATCGCCCGGCGGATCCGCGAGGCCGGCGTCTACTCCGAGATCGTGCCCTCCGACGTCCCGGCGGAGGAGATCGTCGCCCGCAAGCCGGCCGCGATCGTGCTCTCCGGCGGGCCGTCGAGCGTGTACGCCGAGGGCGCTCCGCAGGTGGACCCGACGCTGTTCGAGGCCGGCGTCCCGGCGTTCGGCATCTGCTACGGCTTCCAGGCGATGGCGCAGAGCCTCGGCGGCACCGTCGCGCACACCGGCGACCGCGAGTACGGCGGCACCCCGCTGACGGTGACCACGCAGGCGCGGCTGTTCGGGTCGCTGCCGGTCGAGCAGTCGGTGTGGATGAGCCACGGGGACGCGGTCAGCGCCGCGCCGCCCGGGTTCACCGTCACCGCGACCTCGACCGGCGCTCCCGTCGCCGCGTTCGAGGACGTCGACCGCAAGCTCGCCGGCGTGCAGTTCCACCCCGAGGTGCGGCACACCGCGCACGGGCAGACGGTGCTCGAGCACTTCCTGTTCGACATCGCCGGTCTGGAGCCGACCTGGACGATGGCCAACGTCGTCGAGGAGCAGGTCGAGCGGATCCGCGCGGAGGTCGGCGACCGGCGGGCGCTGTGCGCGCTGTCGGGCGGGGTCGACTCCGCGGTCGCCGCCGCGCTCGTCCAGCGCGCCATCGGCGACCGGCTGACCTGCGTGTACGTCGACCACGGGCTGATGCGGGAAGGCGAGACCGAGCAGATCGAGCGGGACTTCGTCGCCGTCACCGGCGCCGACCTGCGGGTGGTCGACGCCCGCGCCCAGTTCCTCGACGCGCTGGCCGGGGTGAGCGACCCCGAGCAGAAGCGGAAGATCATCGGCCGGGAGTTCATCCGCGTCTTCGAGCAGGCCGCGCTCGACGTCGTCTCCGACGCGAAGGCGCACGGCGAGACCGTCGACTTCCTCGTGCAGGGCACGCTCTACCCCGACGTCGTCGAGTCCGGCGGCGGCACCGGGACGGCGAACATCAAGAGCCACCACAACGTCGGCGGCCTGCCCGAGGACCTCACGTTCACCCTCGTCGAGCCGCTGCGCACCCTGTTCAAGGACGAGGTGCGCGAGGTCGGGCTGCAGCTGGGCCTGCCGGAGTCGCTGGTGTGGCGCCAGCCGTTCCCCGGGCCGGGGCTGGGCATCCGCATCGTCGGCGAGGTCACCCAGGAGCGGCTGGACGTGCTGCGGAAGGCCGACGCGATCGCCCGCGCGGAGCTCACCGCGGCGAACCTGGACCGGGAGATCTGGCAGTGCCCGGTGGTGCTGCTGGCCGACGTCCGCTCGGTCGGCGTCCAGGGGGACGGGCGCACGTACGGCCACCCGGTCGTGCTGCGGCCGGTGTCCAGCGAGGACGCGATGACCGCCGACTGGACCCGCCTGCCCTACGACGTCCTGGCGCGGATCTCGACCCGGATCACCAACGAGGTGCCCGAGGTCAACCGCGTCGTCCTGGACGTGACCAGCAAGCCGCCGGGCACCATCGAGTGGGAGTAGAAGGACCCCGTCGCCCCCCACGCCCTCGCTCGCGCTCGGCCGCGGGTCCCTGCGACGGGGCCGTTCCAGCACGTCACCTGCCCTGTCAGCACCCTGGGCCACGCTGACGGCATGGCCTCGATCGCGCTGTTCCACTCCGTCCTCGGCGTCCGCCCCGGCATCACCGACGCCGCCGACCGGTTCCGGGCCGCCGGGCACGAGGTGCTCGTCGTCGACCAGTACGACGGGCGGGTCTTCGACGACTACGCCGACGCCGGCGCGCACGTCGAGGAGGTCGGCTTCCCGGCGCTGATGCAGGCCGCTGTCGACGCCGTCCGGGAGCTGCCCGACGGCTTCGTCGCGGCGGGGTTCTCCAACGGCGCGGGCATGGCCGAGTACGTGGCCACGCAGCGGCGCTGCTCCGGCGTCCTGTTGTTCTCCGGCGCGCTGCCGCTGGCGGTGCTCGGGGTGGCGGCGTGGCCGGCGGGCGTGCCGGTGCAGGTGCACTACGGGGAGCGGGACCCGTTCCGCGCCCAGGAGTGGGTCGACGGCTTCCTGGCCGACGTGCGCCGCAGCGGCAGCCTCGTCGAGTTCGTCGAGCACCCGGTCGGCGGGCACCTGTTCACCGACCCGAGCCTGCCCGCGGAGTACGACGCGGCGGCCACCGAGGTGCTGTGGGAGCGGGCGCTGGCCTTCTGCGCCCGCGTCGCCGGCTGACGAACGGCGGAGGGCCCGGGGAGCCACCGCTCCCCGGGCCCTCCGCCCGATCCACCCCTCCCGGTGCGTCAGCGCCGCCGGCGGCGGACCTTGCGCACCTCGCTGACCAGCAGGGCCACGCCGGCGCCGATCAGCACCAGCCACAGCAGGCCCCCGTCGTCGAACAGGTCGAAGGGGAACACCGCGCCGGCCATGAGCGAGACGGCCAGGACGACGAACACCAGGCCGGGGACCAGCGCGGTGAGGTCGATGCCCCGGCGCGGTGCCGGCGGGGGCGGTGGGTCCTCGACCGGCAGCGGCGTGATGTCACCGAACGCGTGCTCCTGCCAGGCGGTGGGCGTCGTCGGGAACTCGCTGTAGTCAGGCACGGTCCACCTCCACGTCGCCGATGCCGGCGTTGATGGTCAGCACGATCTCGGGGTCCCCGTCGCCGGTCCAGGGGCTGGACCCGGTGCCGGCGTGGTAGCCGTCGACCACGCCGTCGCCGAAGACGTCGACGTCACCGATGCCGCTGGACACCTGCACCCGGACGTCGGCGGAGCGGGGGATGAGCACGTCCACGTCGCCGACCCCGGCGTCCACGCGGGTGGTGATCGGGCCGTCGAGGTCCGAGAGGTCGACGTCGGTGAGGTCGAGCACCGCGTCACCGACGCCGAGGTGGTACTCGGGACGGACGTCGGCGGCGGTCAGCGGCCGGTAGGTGCGGTCGCCGACGCCGTCGTCGAGGTCCCGCCACGGCTCGGCGGACACGACCATGAGCGCCACCGAGAGCAGGGCGCCCAGCGCGATCAGGCCGCCCTTGGCCCGCCGTCCGCCGGTGAACGCCGCCGCGACCAGCCCCAGGCCGACCACCAGGAGCGCCGGCCCGAGGATGAACCGCGGGTCGATCGACCAGTCGGTGAACCGGCTGACCAGCACGAGCGTGCCGACGACGATGAGCAGGCCCGCCAGCGTGATGCCCGGGACCGGCGAGCGCGGACCGCGGTCGGCCCGCTCCCAGCGGCGGCCGTACCCCGCGGGGCCGCCCGGCCCGGCCGGCATGAACAGCCACAGCACGAGGTAGACGGGGATGCCGGGGCCGGCGATGGCCAGGGCGACGAAGCCGACCCGCCACAGCAGCGCGTCGATGCCGGAGTACTCGGCCAGGCCGCCGGAGACGCCACCGATGACCTTGTCGGTGCGGCTGCGCCGCAGCGGCGGGCGGACCGGCGGACCCGACGGGGGCGGCGGGTACTCCGCCATCGGCGGGTCGGACGGTGGGGGAGCGGGGGGTGCCGGGGGAGGAGGTGGTGCCGATGTCATGCGACGAGCCTGCGCCGCGGCGCCGCCCGGGGACATCAGGGAAGGCCCCCAATCGACCCTGGTCCGGTACTCCAGGGTGATCACCGGTGTGACGCGACGACCTGCGGTGCGACGATCGACAGCGTGACGACGACTGCCCTCGTGCCGCAGCGCCCGCCGCTGGCACGCCCGCGGTCGGGCCGGCTGCTGGCCGGTGTCGCCGCGGGCACGGCGGTGCACCTGCGGCTGGACCCGCTCGCCGTCCGCATCGGCTTCGTGGTCCTCGCGGTCACGGGCGTCGGTGTCATCGCCTACGCGCTGCTGTGGTTCTTCATGCCCGTCGCGGACGTCGACGTCGTCCCCGAGGAGCGCGACCCGGCCACCGAGCCCAGTCGCCGGCAGACCCTCGGCCTCACCCTGCTCGGGTTCGGCGGGCTGGTGCTGGTCACCAACCTGGCCACCTGGGGCAACAACGACCTCGTCGTCCCCCTGGTCCTGGTGGGTGCCGGGCTGGCGGTCATCTGGCGGCAGCTGGACACCGACCGCACCCTGTCCCGGCCCGGCGTCCCGTGGGTGCTCGCCGGTGGCATCGCCCTGGGCGCCGCCGGGCTGGTGCTGCTGCTGGCCACGACCGGGCAGCTGGCCAACGCCCGCAACGGCTTCGCCGCCACCCTGGTGATCCTCGTGGGCGTCGCGCTGGCCACCGCCCCGCTGTGGCGCCGGCTGCTCGCCTCCCGCGAGGCGGAGCGCACCGCGCGGGTGCGCTCGGAGGAGCGGGCCGCGGTCGCCGCCCACCTGCACGACTCGGTGCTGCAGACCCTCGCGCTGATCCAGCGCCACGCCGAGGACCCGAAGGCCGTGGCCCGGCTGGCCCGCAGCCAGGAGCGCGAGCTGCGCACCTGGCTCTACGAGCCGGAGAAGGCCGCCGGGGGCACCTGGGCGGCGCTGGTCGAGGGCATGGTCGCCGAGGTGGAGGCCGACCACGCGCTGACCGTCGAGTCGGTCGTCGTCGGGGACGCGCCGGTCGACGACGCGCTCGCCGCCCTCGGCGCGGCCACCAAGGAGGCCCTGGTCAACGCGGCCAAGCACTCCGGTGCGACGTCGGCGGACCTCTACACCGAGGTGACGCCGCAGCGCGTCGAGGTGTTCGTCCGCGACCGGGGCGCCGGGTTCGACCCGGGTGAGGTGCCCGCCGACCGGCGCGGGCTGCGGGACTCCGTCACCGGGCGCCTGGCCCGCGTGGGCGGGACGGCGACGGTGCGCTCCGCGCCGGGGGAGGGGACCGAGGTCGAGATGTACCTGCCGAGGGAGGCCGCGTGAGCGAGGTGCGGGGGCCGCGCGTCTTCCTGGTCGACGACCACGCGATGGTGCGGTCGGGCGTGCGCACCGAGCTGGGCGACGCCGTGACGGTCGTCGGGGAGGCCGCCGACGTCGCGGGCGCGGTCGAGGGCATCCGGGCCACGACGCCCGACGTCGTGCTGCTCGACGTCCACCTGCCCGGCGGCGGCGGCCACGCGGTGCTCGAGACGCTGCGGGCGGAGCTGCCGGCGGTGCGCTGGCTGGCGCTGTCGGTCTCCGATGCCGCCGAGGACGTCATCGCCGTCATCCGGGCCGGCGCCCGGGGTTACGTCACCAAGACCATCTCCGGGCCCGACCTGCGCGACGCCGTGCACCGGGTCGCCGACGGGGACGTGGTGTTCAGCCCGCGGCTGGCCGGCTTCGTGCTCGACGCCTTCGCCGCGACCTCGGCGTCCGCTCCCGCGCCGTCGGAGGACCCGGCCACCGACCCCGGGCTGGACCTGCTCAGCGCCCGCGAGCGGGAGGTGATGCAGCTGCTGGCCCGCGGCTACACCTACCGCGAGATCGGCTCACGGCTGTTCATCTCGGTGAAGACCGTGGAGTCCCACGCGTCCAACGTGCTGCGCAAGCTGCAGTTGTCCAACCGCAACGAGCTCACCCGCTGGGCGGCGACCAACCGCTTGTTGTGACGTGGCGCTGCAGGCGCAACAGCCGTGGCTCATGCGAAGTGGCTCTTGTAGATGACGCCGTGGACGCCGACGGTCCGGTCGACCACCTGCGAAACCTCGAAGTCGGCCGCCGCCGAGAGGTAGGCGTAGGCGACCGTCCGATCCATGCCGAGGTCGGTCTCCAGGAAGTCGAGGGCGTTGACCACGGCGCGCCGCGCGGCGACGTCGAGGTCGACGAACTGCCCGTCGCGGTACCCGTCGGGGTCGGACAGCCCGATCGGCAGCCAGGCGTCCGGTGACTCGCCGAACGGGTACCGGAAGGCCACCGACGGGGCGGTCCCGTCGCCCGGCTTGCAGACCGTCAGCCGGAACGTGAGCCGCAGGGACCCCTCCAGGGCGGTCAGCGCCACCTCGCCGTGCCCCATCGACATGTGCGGGTCGCCCACCGAGAACAGGGCTCCCTCGGCGACCACCGGCACGTAGAACGCCGAGCCGACGTTCAGGCGGCGGATGTCGATGTTGCCGCCGCCGACGGTCGGCGGGATGGAGTTCACCAGCGGGTCGTTCAGAGCCGGCGCGTCGGGCACGGTGGCCACGGCCATGAGCCCGGCGAAGCAGTCGACCGGCCAGGAGACCCGGCGACCGGCCGCGCCGACCGGCATCCACGCGCGGGTCTCCCCACTCCGGGCCCGCTCCAGCGGCGTGAACACCGAGACGTTGCCGTACCGCGCCGGGTCACCGGTGGCGCGCCCGTCGGTCTCGACCGGCGGCATGACCTCGGCCTCGGTGATCCCGCCCTCCGGGCCCACCAGCTGGCGGGCCAGCGCGCCCTTGCCGTGCCGGCTGGAGACCACGCCGTAGGGCACCCGGGGCAGCGCGGTGAGCGGCTCGATCTTCAGCACGTCGCCGGGCTGTGCGCCGTCCACGAAGACCGGACCGGTGACGACGTGCGGCCCGTCGGCGTCGAAGTCGCGCACGTGCTTGGCGTACCCGGACGCGATGGCGACCGCGTCGTCCAGCACCTGCTCGCGGGGGACGCCGTTGCCGCCGAACCAGGCCACGGGGTCGCGGCCCTGGTCCTCGAGGATGCCCTCGTGGCTCACCGTGTCGACGGTGACCGTGCTGCCCGAGCGGACGCGGGCCACGGGCGCGTCACCGACGCGGGGCAGGTAGCCCCAGAGCACCTCGTCCGGCAGGGAGGAGACGTACACCTCGCCGTCGACGGGTCCCTGACCGGGCTGCAGGACCTCGCCGGGCAGGCGGGTGCGCGGCGTCGCGGCCGCGGGCGACGCCGTGACCAGACCCGTCCCCAGCGCGGCGCCGGCGGCCAGCGCGGCCTGGACGAACGTGCGCCGGCCGATGCCGCGCTCGACGACCTCCGCGGCGGTGGCGGGGTCGGGCCGGCCGGTTTGCGGCGTGGTCTGCGTCATGTGGTTCTCCCGTCCGTGGGGTGCTGGCCGGACGAGTCGAACGAACCGCTGGTTACGCCTGTGGAACTCGTGTTCCGTCGGGGTTTCCGGACGCGCGGCGGTTGCTCAGCGTCAGGCCGTGTGGACGACGTGGAAGGCCTCGGCGAGCCGGCCCGCGGGGAGGCCGAATCGGGCCGCGGTCTGCCGCATCCAGCCGCCGACGAACTCCTCGAGGTCGTCGCGGTGGCTGACCTGGGTGACGTGGCTCTTCAGGGCGGCGAACTTGAGCTCCACCACGTCGGTGACGTCGACGGCGTGGTCGGCGCGCGGGCTGGCGGTCAGCCACACCTCGTCGACCGTCCAGGCCTCGAGCCCCTCCTCGGCGAGCAGCTCCGGGAAGGCGAAGGGGTTGCGGGCGTCGGGGTAGACCGCCCGCATCGTCGACTCGCCGACGGTCATGTGGTCCGGGTGGCTGGCCCCGACCCGCTCCCAGAACCGTTCGGGGGAGCTGGTGAGCACCCGCTGCGGCCGGACCTCCCGGATGACCCGGCTGATGTCGCGGCGCAGGTCGAGGGTGAGCTCCAGCCGCCCGTCGGGGTAGCCGAGGAAGCGGACGTCCTTGACCCCGCACACCGCCGCGGCAGCCTCCTGCTCGGCCCGCCGCAGCGGACCCATCTGCTCCCGCGGCGTCTCGTCGAAGCCGCCGGCGTCGCCGTCGGTGACGATGAGGTAGGTGACCTCGGTGCCGGCCGCCGTCCAGGTCGCGACGGTCCCGGAGCTGCCGAAGTCGACGTCGTCGGGGTGGGCGAGCACACACAGGACGCGGTCGACGTGCTCGGCGGGACGGAAGGGCTGCGCGGAGGTCACCCGCCGGAGCCTAGGTGGCGCCCCGTCAGCTCGGGAAAACGCGTCCGGCAGCGGGTGGGACACACCGCCGCGGGGGTTCCGTCCGGATCCGGTCCGGAGCACCCTGACGGGCCGCGGGGGACGGTTCGCGGCGGCCCGCGCCGGCGGGTCGGCCAGGGGAGGAGCGGACATGGACCCGGACTTCGAGAAGGCCCTGCAGCGGACGGCGGACGCGCTGGCGGCGATCGGTGCCGGCGACCCGGCCCCGTACGCGGCGCTGTGGCTGCGGTCGGACGACGTCACCCTGTTCGGCGCCTGGGGGCCGATCGAGAAGGGCCACGCCGACGTGACGAGCACGTTCGAGTGGGTGGGCAGCCGGTTCAGCGACGGGGCGCTCACACCCACCAACGACGTCGTCCACGTGGACGGCGACCTCGCCTGCACGGTCGGTTCCGAGCACGGCCTGGTCCGGGTCGACGGCGGGGAGCGGCGGCCGATGACGCTGCGGGTCACCCACTTCTACCGGCGGGTGGACGGCGAGTGGTGGCTGACCCACCGCCACGCGGACTTCCCGCCCATGGACCCGCGCCGCGGGTGACGCCTGGAGCCCAGAGGCGGCCGCGGGTGGCGCGTGGAGCTCAGAGGCGGCCGCGGCCCTGGCGCAGAAGCATCATGCCGAGGGTCGCGCCGTCGCGGCCGAGCGCCTCCTGGAACCGGGCGAGCACCTGCTGCTCGCGCGACAGCGACAGGCGGGTGCCGCCCGCGGCCCGGCGCAGCTCACCGATCTGCTGAGACACGGCCAGCCGGCGCTGCACCAGCGCGATGATCTCCGCGTCGCAGGAGTCGATCTCCTCGCGCAGGTCGGCGATGCGCGCGTCGGCGTCGGCGGCGGTGGGGAGCGTGGCGGTCATGGGGTGTTCCTCCGGGGCGGGCGGGAGGCCGTCGGACCCCGGGAACGAGAAACGCCCCGGGCTCCTCGGGCCCGGGGCGTCTGTTGCGGCGTGTGCTCAGCCAGCGGTGACGGACACCGGATCCCGGTGGCCGTAGTAAAAGCTGAGCGCGGTGAGCACGTCGAGGAGTGTGCCACGACGGCGTCGGTGATCGCCAGCGGGTCCCCGGCCGGTGCGCCGTCCGTTCCCGGCGGCCGGGGACCGTCACCCGACCGAACTACAGTGGTGTCGTCATGAACCCACCCCACGAAAACGCTCCGCTGGCGCTCCTCGTTTCCGCGGGGTCCCCGGGATGAGCGTCCAGCAGGCCCTCCCCGGTACCGCCGCCCTCCAGCGCTCCGCCTCCGGCTCGGTGGGCCGGGAACTGGACCGCATGCTCGCCGGGCTCAACGGCCCGCAGCGGCAGGCCGTCGTCCACGAGGGCGGTCCGCTGCTCATCGTCGCCGGCGCCGGGTCGGGCAAGACTCGCGTGCTCACCCACCGGGTGGCCTACCTGCTCGGCGCCCGCGGGGCGCAGCCGGGCGAGGTCCTCGCGATCACCTTCACCAACAAGGCCGCCGGCGAGATGAAGGAGCGCGTGGCCGCGCTCGTCGGCCCGCGGGCCCGGGCCATGTGGGTGTCGACGTTCCACTCGATGTGCGTGCGCATCCTGCGCGCCGAGGCCGGCAAGCTCGGTATGAAGTCGTCGTTCACGATCTACGACCAGGGCGACTCGGTCCGGCTGATGACGATGGTCGCCCGCGACCTCGACCTCGACGCCAAGCGCTACCCGGGCCGCAGCCTCGCCGCCCAGGTGTCGAACCTGAAGAACGAGCTGATCGACGAGGAGAGCTACGTCCCGGGGACGGCGCCGGAGAAGGTGCTCGCCGAGGCCTACCGGCTCTACCAGCGGCGGCTGCGCGAGGCGCACGCCATGGACTTCGACGACCTGATCATGACGACGGTCCACCTGCTGCAGGCCTTCCCGGACGTCGCCGAGCACTACCGCCGCCGGTTCCGCCACGTGCTGGTCGACGAGTACCAGGACACCAACCACGCCCAGTACGTGCTGGTCCGCGAGCTGGTGGGGCCGGAGGGCGGCGCCGTCCCGCCGGCCGAGCTGTGCGTGGTCGGTGACGCCGACCAGTCGATCTACGCCTTCCGTGGCGCCACGATCCGCAACATCGACGAGTTCGAGCGCGACTACCCCCAGGCCACGACGATCCTTCTGGAGCAGAACTACCGCTCCACGCAGCGCATCCTCAAGGCGGCCAACCAGGTCATCGCGAAGAACACCGGCCGGCGTCCGAAGAACCTCTGGACCGACGCCGGCGACGGCGAGCTGATCGAGGGCTACGTCGCCGAGAACGAGCACGACGAGGCCGCCTGGGTCGCCGAGCAGATCGACGCGCTGGTCGACGAGGGCAAGGCCAAGCCCAAGGACATCGCGGTCTTCTACCGGACCAACAACGCCTCCCGTGTCTTCGAGGAGGTGTTCATCCGCGTCGGCATGCCCTACAAGGTCGTCGGCGGGGTGCGCTTCTACGAGCGCAAGGAGGTCCGCGACGCGCTGGCCTACCTCAAGGTCGTCGCCAACCCGGCCGACGTGGTGAGCCTGCGGCGGGTCATCAACGTGCCCAAGCGGGGCATCGGCGAGAAGGCCGAGTCCTGCATCGAGACCTTCGCCGACCGCGAGCGCATCGCCTTCGCCAGCGCGCTGCGCCGCTGCTCGGAGGTCCACACCCTCGCGCCGCGGTCGCTCAAGGCGATCCAGGAGTTCGTCGCCCTGCTGGAGGAGTTCGAGAACCTCGTCGAGACCGGCTCCGGCCCCGCCGCGCTGCTGGAGAGCATCCTCGACCGCACCGGCTACCTCGCCGAGCTGCAGGCCAGCACCGACCCCCAGGACGAGGGCCGCGTCGACAACCTCAACGAGCTCATCTCCGTGGCCGCCGAGTTCGAGGCGGCCAACCCGGGCGGCTCGGTCACCGACTTCCTCGAGCAGGTGTCGCTGGTGGCCGACGCCGACCAGATCCCCGTCGCCGGGGACGAGGCGGGCGTCGTCACGATGATGACCCTGCACACCGCCAAGGGCTTGGAGTTCCCCGTCGTCTTCCTCACCGGCATGGAGGACGGCGTCTTCCCGCACCTGCGGGCGCTGGGCGACCCGCGGGAGCTGGAGGAGGAGCGGCGGCTGGCCTACGTCGGCATCACCCGCGCGCAGCAGCGGCTGTTCATCTCCCGCGCCACGGTGCGCACCAGCTGGGGGCAGCCGGCCTACAACCCGCCGTCCCGGTTCCTCGACGAGATGCCGTCGGACACCGTGCAGTGGGCGGGCAAGGAGCCGGCTCCCGCGCCGAGCACCGGGTACCGCCCCGCGCAGACGCGGGTGGCCGCCACCGGGCTGTCCACCGGCGGGCTGCGGGGCGGCGCGGGCAACCGGCCGGTCATCGCCGTCGAGGTGGGCGACCGGGTCAGCCACGACGCGTTCGGGCTGGGCACGGTCGTGGAGGTCACCGGCGCCGGCGACAAGGCCCAGGCGACCGTGGACTTCGGCTCGGGCGGCACCAAGCGCCTCGTCCTGCGCTACGCCCCGCTCGTCAAGCTCTGACACCGCGGTCGTCCGGACCGCACCGGGCGGTGCTCTGCGGGCGTTCTCCCCGCACTGCGGGTCCTGTGGCGCCCGCAGAGCGCGAGGAACACCCGTAGAGCGCTGGAGCGGGCACCGGGCGCCGACGATCGGGCCACGTGGCCGCGGTCGTCGTCCGGGAGGACGACGGATCAGAGGGAGGCGCCGCGCTCGGCGAGGAAGTCCTGCGGGTCGATGGGGCGGCCGCTCATGCCGCCGCGGTGGATCTCGTAGTGCAGGTGCGGCCCGGTGGACTGGCCCTCGTTGCCGACCTTGGCGATCTGGTCGCCGGCGTGCACGAGGTCCCCGGCCGACACCGAGTAGTAGCGCATGTGCCCGTAGATGTGGACGTTGCCGTCGGCGTCCTGGATGTAGACCGCGTTGCCGTACCCGGAGGCGCGGCCGGCGCGGATGACGACGCCGTCGGTGGCGGCCACGATCGGCGTGCCGAGGGGCCCGGCCAGGTCGATGCCGTAGTGCATGGTGCCCCAGCGCTGGCAGAAGCAGGTGGTGAGCCGGCCCTGCGTCGGCAGCACGGTGCGCGGGGTGCGCGCGGCGCGGGAGGCGGCGAGCTCGCCCAGGCGGGCCTGGGCCTCGGCCTCGGTGATGCCGCGGCGCACGCCGGCGTCCTCCATGTCGCCGCTGAGCCCGATGTCCGAGGCGGTGCCGAGGCCGTACTCGGCCGCGCTGACCGCGACGTCGGTGGCCGAGTCGCCCATCGTGGTGGGGAGGGCCGCGACGACGGCGCCCACGACCAGCGCGGCCAGCCACAGGGGGCCGCGCTTGCCGGGCGGCCGGGGCAGGCTGCGGCGGCGGGCCGGCGGGGTGTCGTCGCTGGGCTGAGACGGCGCGGTCGCGGGGGCGGCGGGCGGCTGCGGGACGACGGCGGCGCGCGGTGCCGGGATGACGGGAGCGGCCGGCTCGTGGTCGGTCCCCGGTCGCTCGAGCAGTGCGGGCTGCGGAGTCACGGAGCACCTCCTTGGGGGAGCGACCCTCCCGAGCGGTCGCCGCGAGGGCGGTCCGTCGGGGGAGCGACGGTGGCTCGGGAGTCCGGGTGGACGCCCACCGGTGGGTACCGGCGCCGTGATCGGACCGTAACGATGCGTCAGGTCGCCACGGGTCAGCGACACCCCTGTGTCGCCTTGTCTGCAACCGCTGAGGCGGATGTGACGGACGGGACCGCCGGTGCCCACGCGTCGGGCGGGGTGCCGACCGGCCGGACGACGGCGCGCGGCAGCGCGACGGGCGGTGCGGGTGGGGGAGGTGGTGCCGGCCTCAGGCGACGGCGGCCGGCGCGGAGGCGGGGATCGTGTCGGGACGTCGCACCCCGGCGAGCGTGGCCGCGACCTCGTCGACCACGCCGCGGTGGAACGGCAGGGACATGTGGCCGATCCCGCGGACGAGCACGTTGCGGGCCATCAGGTCCGGGTGGTCGCACCGGCCGGCCTGGGTCGGCAGCACCACCTGGTCGAGGTCGCTGTAGATCGCGGTGACCGGCGTGCGGACGCCCGGCGCCGGCTCGGCCAGCTCCTGCAGCACCGGTGACCCCGGGCGGAGCTGGCGTACCAGCGGGGTGGGCACCAGGTGCGCGAGCAGCGACCCCTGGTGCGGCGTCCCCAGGGTCACGAGCGACTCGACCCGCCGGTCACCGCCCTGGCGCTGCACGTGGTAGCGGGCGATCAGCCCGCCGAGGCTGTGCCCGACGACGTGTACTCGCTCGTGGCCGGTCTGCTCGCAGAGGTGGTCGAGGTGGTTCCCGAGGGCCCGCGCACCGCGGGCGACGTCGGTGAGCAGGGGGCTGTAGTTCCACGAGCAGACGTGGGCGAAGCCGCGGCGGCGCAGGCTGCGGCGCATCACGGCGAAGATCGAGTGGTTGTCCACGAGGCCGTGGACGAGGACGACCGGGATGCGCGCGGCGAGCGGGTCGGCGGCGAACAGTGCCCGGACGCCGGGGGGCTGCTCACCGGGCCGGCATCGCGGATCCAGCCGCAGCGGCTCGGTGCGCGTGCCCAGCGGGTACATGAGGACGTGGGCCCCGACGAGCGCGAGCTCGGTGATCCCCCCGGTGAGGGCCGCGCGGGTGACGAGGCTGCGCAACGGGTTCAGTGGCGTCCGCGAGCCGGGGCCGCGGGTGTGCGAGTCTGGTTCGGACTCCGGGTCGCCGAGTGGGTGCATCTCCACGTCCCTCCCCGTTCGTGACCGCCGGCGGAGCCCGGGTCCGACGTTCGCCGGCGGTGCAGTCGACTCCAGACATGCCCGGTTAACCGGACGGTAAAGCTGATGTGTGGCATTCGTCACACGTACGTGCCGGGGCGACGGAGATCGACACCGGTTCGTGACCGACTCGACGAAGGGGGAACGGTGGCCGCCCGAGATGGCTCCACCCGCGACCGCGACACCGGCGGGCGGGGTGCTCCCTCCCGTGACCGGAGCGCCGGCCGGGGGAGCGACTCCGCCCGCCGTGCCGCGTCCGCGCGACGCACGGGACCGCGCCGTCCGTCGGACCGGCCCGTCTCGGCCACCGGCGCGGCCGACGGGCTCGTCGTCGGTGCCACGCCGCCCGGGGCGCGGCTGGCCGGCGCCCTGCTGGTGCTGGCCGGGCTGGCCGGTGTGGTGGCGCTGTTCCCGACCTACCTGGTGGTGGGCGGGCAGGAGGTCTCCCAGGCCGGCGGGCTCGGCAGCGTGCTGCTCGGACTGGTCGTGCCGCTGACCTCGGCCGCGACGGGGGCCGGCCTCGCGGCGGGCCGGGTGCCCCGGTTCGGGCTGGCCTACGCCGGCGTGGCCGGCGCCCTCGCCGTCGGCCTCCTGCTCATCGAGCTGTACCGCGGCCAGGCGTCGACCGTGCGTCCCGGTATGGAGGTGATCGCCGGCCGGTGGGTGCTGACCAGCTCGGTCGAGATCGGCGCCGGCTGGGTCCTCGGCGTCGTCGCCCTCGGGCTCACCGTGCTCGCGGGTACGGTGGCCGCCGCGGCGTGGGGGCGCACGGTCATGGAGGACGCCGGCTCGCTGGACCCGGCCCGTCCGGGACTGGCCGCTCTCGCGGTGCTGCTCGGGGTCGGCACGGTGCTCTGCCTGGTGCTGCCGGCGGCCGACGTCCCCGACCGCCTGGTCACCGATCCCACGACGGGGTTGCAGACCGTGGTCGAGCAGGACGGGCCGCAGGGGCTGCTCGAGCGGCCCGGGCTGGCGCTGCTCGGCGGGCTCCTGCTGGCCGGCGCCGTCGTCCTCGGCTCGGTGCTGGCGCCCTCGCTGCGGCCGCGCCTGGCCGCCGTCGGCGGGCTGCTGGCCATCGCCGCCGTCGTCCTGACCGCCGGGCTCGCCGGCCTGCGCGACGCGGCGGTCTCCGACGAGCTGGAGTGGACGCTGCCGGGCGCGGGGCTGCTGGTCGCCGGCCTCGGGTACGGGGTCCTCACCGTCCTGGCGTGGCGGCTGCGCCGCACCACCCCGCGGGCCGCCTGACCCGGCTGCCACCCCGCCGGGTGAGGCGGCCGGACGCCGCCCGCCGGCCGGCTGCCACGGAGCTGACCAGCGCGGTCGTCCGGGCGGGGGTCACGGGGGGTTCCCGGCCTTCCGTCCAGGGGTGTGTGAGACCGACCACGCCCTCCGCCGTGGAGGCGACGGCGGCATTCCGCGGGGGTTACGGTGCCTGTTCGTGGATCTCTTCGAGTACCAGGCCCGTGACCTGTTGGCCTCTCACGGCGTGCCCGTGCTGCCCGGCGGTGTCGCCGAGACCCCCGAGCAGGCGGAGGCGATCGCGCGGGAGATCGCCGCTCCCGTCGTCGTCAAGGCGCAGGTCAAGGTGGGGGGCCGCGGCAAGGCCGGCGGCGTCAAGCTCGCCGACGACCCCGAGACCGCCAAGGCGCGCGCCCAGGACATCCTCGGCCTGGACATCAAGGGCCACATCACCCACCGCGTGATGGTGGCGCAGGCCAGCGACATCGCCGAGGAGTACTACTTCTCCTACCTCCTCGACCGCGCCAACCGCACCTTCCTGGCCATGGCCAGCGTCGAGGGCGGCATGGAGATCGAGCAGCTCGCCGTCGAGCGCCCCGAGGCCCTCGCCCGCATCCCCGTGGACGCCACGGTCGGCGTCGACACCGCCAAGGCCACCGAGATCGTCGACGCGGCCGGGTTCCCCGCCGAGGTCCGCGACCAGGTCATCGCGATCGCCGTCCAGCTGTGGGACGTGTTCTCCAAGGAGGACGCCACCCTGGTCGAGGTCAACCCGCTGGCGAAGGCGCCCGACGGCACCGTGCTCGCCCTCGACGCGAAGGTGACCCTCGACGACAACGCCGGCTTCCGGCACACCGAGCACGCCGCGCTCGAGGACGCCGCCTCCGCCGACCCGCTGGAGGCCGCGGCCAAGGAGAAGGACCTCAACTACGTCAAGCTCGACGGCGAGGTCGGCATCATCGGCAACGGCGCCGGGCTCGTGATGAGCACCCTGGACGTCGTCGCCTACGCCGGTGAGGAGTTCGGTGGCGTCAAGCCCGCCAACTTCCTCGACATCGGCGGTGGCGCGTCCGCGGAGGTCATGGCCAACGGCCTGCACATCATCCTGTCCGACCCCGCCGTGAAGAGCGTGTTCGTCAACGTCTTCGGCGGCATCACCGCCTGCGACGCCGTCGCCAACGGCATCGTGAGCGCCCTCGGCCTGCTGGGCGACGAGGCGACCAAGCCGCTGGTCGTCCGGCTCGACGGCAACAACGTGGAGGAGGGCCGGCGGATCCTCGCCGAGGCCGACCACCCGCTGGTGACCCTGGTGGACACGATGGACGGCGCCGCGCGCCGGGCCGCCGAGCTCGCCGCCGCCTGAACCACCGACCGGACAGGACAGCTACAGAGATGTCGATCTTCCTCAACGAGAACAGCAAGGTCATCGTCCAGGGCATGACCGGCTCCGAGGGGCGCAAGCACACCCAGCGCATGCTGGCCTCGGGGACGGCGATCGTCGGTGGCGTGAACCCGAAGAAGGCCGGCCAGAGCGTCGACTTCGACGGCACCGGCGTCCCGGTGTTCGGCTCCGTCGCCGAGGCGATGAAGGAGACCGGCGCCGACGTCAGCGTCATCTTCGTGCCCCCGGCCGGCGCCAAGAACGCCGTGATCGAGGCCGTCGACGCCCAGATCGGGCTCGCCGTCGTCATCACCGAGGGCATCCCGGTGCACGACTCGACCTACTTCTGGGCCCACGCGCAGGGTGGCTCGACCCGGATCATCGGTCCGAACTGCCCCGGCCTGATCAGCCCCGGCCGCTCGAACGCCGGCATCATCCCGGCCAACATCACCAAGCAGGGCAAGATCGGGCTGGTCAGCAAGTCCGGCACGCTGACCTACCAGATGATGTACGAGCTCCGGGACATCGGCTTCTCCACCTGCGTCGGCATCGGTGGCGACCCGGTCATCGGCACCACGCACATCGACTGCCTCCAGGCCTTCCAGGAGGACCCGGAGACCGAGGCCATCGTGATGATCGGTGAGATCGGTGGGGACGCCGAGGAGCGGGCCGCCGACTTCATCAAGGCCAACGTCACCAAGCCGGTCGTCGGCTACGTCGCCGGGTTCACCGCCCCCGAGGGCAAGACCATGGGCCACGCCGGCGCCATCGTCTCGGGCTCGGCCGGCACCGCGCAGGCCAAGCAGGAGGCCCTCGAGGCCGCCGGCGTCCGCGTGGGCAAGACGCCGTCGGAGACCGCCCGCCTCATGCGGGAGATCGTCGGCGCCTGAAGGAGGACCACCCTTCCTCCCACGCCTCGCAGGCCCGGCGTGGGTCCCTGAAGGATGGCCGTTCCAGCACGTCACCTGCTGCCCGGCGATCTCGTACGAGGTCGCCGGGCAGCGGCGTCCCCGGGGCTCGGTAGCGTTCACCACGGGTGAGGCGAGGTGCGCCACGGTTGCACCGGCGCCTCCCGCGCGCCGACGATGCGGGAAGTGATCGAGCCACTACTGAGGAGCGCCCCGCGATGACCAGTCAGCCTCCGCCCCCGGGCGAGCAGGGACAGCCGGGGTACGGCTCCCAGCCGGGGCAGGAGCCGCGGCACGGGGAGCAGTCCGGCTCCGGGCACGACCCCCGCCCCGGTCAGCAGCCCCCGCCCTCCGGGTACGGGCAACAGCAGCCGGGCGGCCAGCCGCCCTACGGTCAGCAGCCGCAGTTCGGGCAGCCCCAGTACGGGCAGCCCCAGTACGGGCAGCCCCAGTACGGGCAGCCCCAGTACGGGCAACCCCAGTACGGGCAGCAGCCCCAGTACGGGCAGCCGCCCTACGGCCAGCAGCCCTACCCGCCGCAGGCCGGCTACGGCCAGCAGCCCCACGGCCAGCCGTCCTACGTCCAGCCGTACGGGCAGCCGCCCTACGGCGGGCAGCCGGGCCATGCGCCGAACCCCTACGCGCAGCAACCCGGCTACGGCCGGCCGCCGTACGGGCAGGATCCCTACGGCCGGCCGGGCGGGCCCGGCGCCTCCGTGGGCTTCGACCTCGGGAGGCTCCGGCTGGCCGACTACGTCATCGCCGGGGGCACGCTGCTGTTCCTCGTGCTGGCGTTCCTTCCCTGGTACCAGATCGACGACGCCTTCTTCGGGTCCGACATCAGCTTCAGCGGCTGGCAGTCCGGCCAGGTCACGACGGCGGTCTTCCTCTTCCTGCTCGCCACGGTGTGGGCGCTGCTGCCGGCGTTCGTCGACCTCCGGCTCGGCTTCCCGCGCTCGGCCATCACGGTCGGCCTCGCGGCGCTGGGCTTCCTGTTCGCGCTGCTGGGGTGGCTGGACTCCTTCAGCGAGGGCTTCTCGTTCTCCGTCTGGGCACTGCTGGGCTTCCTCGCCGCGGCCGCGGTCCTCGTGTTCGCCGTCCTCCGGCTGCTGCCGGAGCTGCGCCACCGCCCAGCCTCCGGCGGGGGGCCGGCCGACGCCACGCGGTGGACCGACCAGCAGGCACCGCAGTTCGGGGGCCAGCAGTTCGGCGGGCAGCAGGGCGCGCCCGGCCGGCCGTCGTACGGGTACCCGGCCCAGCAGCAGCCGTACGGCCAGCAGCCGCCCTACGGCCAGCCGCCGCAGGGTCCGGGTGCAGGCCAGCCGCCCGCCGGCCAGGCCCAGGAGCGCCGCGTGCCCCCGCCGCCGCCCCCGCCGTCCGCGCAGCCCGGGTCCGGTGCGGGCCCGGGTGGGCCCGGCGGGTCCACCGCCTCCGGCAGCGAGTCCGGTCCGAACCCGGGCCACGGCTGACCGAGACGCACCTCTCACCCCGGCGAGGGCCGGTGACCTGCGGGTCGCCGGCCCTCGCCGCCTTTGTGGGGCCGGGTTGGGCGCGGATCGCGGCGATCGTGGTCCGGCCTTGCGAGAGTGGAGCCGTGGTCTCCCTGCTCGCACGCCTGACGCTGCCCGGGCAGCGGGAGTCGGGCGCCGGCCTCCTGCGGCACCCCGCCGTGCTCGCCGCCGTGGCCGCCGTGGCGGTCTCCCTGCTCGGCCTGCTCGGGCTCGGCCTCGCCGTGGTCGTCGTGCAGACGCTCGACCCCGCCGGCGGTCTGCCGGTCGCGGGCTCGGCGCGGCTGGCCGGCCGGCTGTGGCTGCTCGCCCAGGGCGGCGGGCTCGTGCTCGGCTCCGGGCCGCTGGTGCTCGCCCCGCTGCTGCTCACCCTCGCCATCGCGTGGGGCCTGTCCAGCGCCGGCCGGGGGGTGGTCCGCTCCTGCGACGTCGGTGAGGTGCGGGGCGCGGCCGCCGTCGTCGCCGGTCTCGCCGTCCCGCACGCCGTCGTCGCGCTCCTCCTGGCCCTCGCGGTGGACGACGCCGGCGCCCGGGTGGACTTGCTCCGCTGCCTCGTCGGTGCCGCGGTCCTCGCGGTCGTCGCCGCGGGGTGGGGGACGGCGCGGGAGTCCGGCGTCCTGGACCTCGTGCTCGACAGGCTGCCACCGCCCGTGCGATCCCTCCTGCGCGCGGTGCTCGCCGGGTTCCTCACCGCGCTCGCCCTCGGGCTGGCCGTGGTCGCCGTGGCGCTCGCCGCGGACGCCCGGGGCTACGCAACGCTCTCCGGCTCCCTCGGCGGCTCGGCGGCCGGCGCGGTCGGGCTGATCGCCCTGGGCGTCCTCCTGCTGCCCAACGCCGCGGCCGCCGCGATCGGGCTGGCCGCCGGCCCGGGCTTCGCGGTGGGCAGCGGCACCCTGGTGTCGGTGCACGGCGTCACCCTCGGGGCGGTGCCCGCGCTGCCCCTGCTGGCCGCCCTCCCCGACACGCAGGCGGTGCCGCTGGTGGCGTTCCTGTCGCAGGCGGTGCCGGCGCTGGCCGGCCTCGTCGCGGGGATCGCCCTCGGCCGGCGGTTCGGCGACAGCGGCGACGAGGGCGGCTCGGTCGTCGCCGGGCTGTGGGGCGTGCTCGCCGGCGTCCTCCTCGGGGTGGCGTGCGGTGTGCTCGCCTGGATCGGCGGCGGCTCGCTCGGCGACGCGGCACTGGCCGAGGTCGGGGCACCCGCGGTGGCCACCGCACTGGCCTTCGCCGTCCAGGCCGGCATGTCCGCAGCCGTCGGGGCGGCCGTCAGCCGCTGGCGGGCGCTGGCCTGAGCGGTCCGCCCGGAGGCGCGCGCCGGACCCGCGCCGGGTCCTCATAGGATCGCGAGGTGCCCGCCCACGTACCGTCCCCGCGGGCGCGGGTCGTGGTCCTCATCTCCGGTACCGGGTCGCTGTGCGCGGCGCTGCTGGAGGCCGCCGACGACCCCGGCTACCCGGCGACGGTGGTCGCCGTGGGCAGCGACCGCGACGCCGACGGTCTCGAGCACGCCCGCCGCCGCGGCATCGCGACCTTCACCTGCCGCCTGCGCGACCACGCCGACCGCGGCGCCTGGGACGCCGCGCTGGCCGCCGCGATCGCCGGGCACCGGCCGGACCTGGTGGTCTCCGCGGGGTTCATGAAGATCGTCGGCCCCGCCGTGCTGGACGCCTTCGGTGGGCGGCTCGTCAACACCCACCCCGCGCTGCTGCCCGCCTTCCCGGGCGCACACGCCGTCCGCGACGCGCTCGCCGCCGGCGTCGACGTCACCGGCAGCACGGTGCACCTGGTCGACGCCGGGGTGGACACCGGCCCGGTGCTCGCCCAGCGGGAGGTGCCCGTCCTCCCGGGGGACGACGAGGCCCGGCTGCACGAACGGATCAAGACCGTGGAGCGCGAGCTCCTGGTGGACACGGTGGCGCGACTCGTCACCGGCGAGGAGGAGCCCCGATGAGCGACCGCACCCCCATCCGCCGCGCGCTGCTGGGCGTGTACGACAAGACCGGCATCGAGGAGCTCGCCCGCGGGCTCGCCGAGGCCGGCGTCGAGCTGGTCAGCACCGGCGCCACCGCCCGCCGCATCGCGGACGCCGGTGTGCCGGTCACCCCGGTCGAGCAGGTCACCGGGTTCCCGGAGTGCCTGGACGGGCGGGTCAAGACCCTGCACCCGTCGGTGCACGCCGGCATCCTGGCCGACCGCCGCAAGCCCGAGCACGTGCAGCAGCTCGAGGAACTCGGCGTCGCGCCCTTCGACCTGGTGGTGGTCAACCTCTACCCGTTCACCGAGACGGTCGCCTCGGGTGCGAGTCCCGACGAGTGCGTGGAGCAGATCGACATCGGTGGCCCGGCGATGGTGCGCGCCGCGGCCAAGAACCACCCGTCGGTCGCCGTCGTCGTCGACCCCGCCCGCTACGGCGACGTCCTCGCGGCGGTGTCCGCCGGCGGGTTCACCCTGCAGGAGCGGCAGCGCCTGGCGGTGGCGGCGTTCCGGCACACGGCGGGCTACGACATCGCCGTCGCCTCGTGGATGGGCAGCGTGCTCGCCCCCGAGGAGGAGACCGTGTTCCCCGCCTGGGTCGCGGCCAGCTGGGAGCGGGCCGACGTCCTGCGCTACGGGGAGAACCCGCACCAGCAGGCGGCGCTGTACCGCGGCGGTCAGCCGGGGCTGGCCCACGCCGAGCAGCTGCACGGCAAGCAGATGTCGTACAACAACTACGTCGACACCGACGCCGCCTGGCGGGCCGCGCACGACCACACCGACCCGTGCGTGGCGATCATCAAGCACGCCAACCCCTGCGGGATCGCCGTCGGCCCCGACATCGCTGCCGCGCACCGCAAGGCGCACGCCTGTGACCCGGTGTCGGCCTTCGGTGGCGTGATCGCCGCCAACCGGGAGGTCGACCTCGCCATGGCCGAGCAGGTCGCCGCCGTCTTCACCGAGGTCGTCGTGGCCCCGTCGTTCACCGACGACGCGGTCGAGGTGCTCACCGCCAAGAAGAACATCCGGCTGCTGCGGCTCCCGGAGGCCGGCCGGCCGGCCACCGAGCTGCGGCCGGTCAGCGGCGGGCTGCTGCTGCAGGTCGCCGACCGCGTGGACGCCCCCGGCGACGACCCGACCACCTGGACGCTGGCCACCGGCCAGCCCCTGGATGCCGCCGGCCTGGACGACCTCGTCTTCGCCTGGCGCAGTGTCCGTGCCGTCCGCAGCAACGCGATCCTGCTGGCGCACGAGAAGGCGACCGTCGGCGTCGGCATGGGTCAGGTGAACCGGGTGGACGCCGCCCGGCTCGCCGTCGCCCGGGCGGGGGACCGCGCCGCCGGCGCCGTGGCCGCCTCCGACGCCTTCTTCCCCTTCGCCGACGGGCTGCAGGTGCTGCTCGACGCGGGGGTGCGCGCGGTGGTGCAGCCCGGCGGGTCGGTGCGCGACGAGGAGGTCATCGCCGCCGCGGCCGCCGCGGGCGTGCCGCTGTACCTCACCGGGACGCGGCACTTCGCCCACTGATGCCGTCGACCCGCCCGCACGTCCGCCCGCCCGAGGCGGGAGCCGAGATCGAGGGGCAGGACTTCGCCCGGGTGGACTGGTGGGGCGCCGACCTCGACGGGGTCACCTTCACCCGGTGCCGGTTCGACGACGCCGGGCTGGAGGAGCTGGTCACCCGGCGGTGCGTGTTCGAGTCCTGCGTGCTGACCGGGGTGCGGATGGGCGGCTCCCGGCACCTGGGCTCGGCGTTCCTCTCCTGCCGGTTCGACCGGGCGCGGCTGTTCGACGTCACCTGGGACGGCTGCAAGCTGACCGGCTCGCAGTTCCCCGGCGCGCAGCTGCGGCCCATGACGTCGACCGACAGCGACTGGAGCTGGACCTCGCTGCGCGGCGCGGACCTCTCGGGGCTGGACCTGTCCGGGCACCGGTTCCGCGAGGCCGACCTGACCGACGCCGACCTCCGCGAGTGCGACCTCACCGGCGCCGACCTCGACCGCGCCCGGCTGCAGGGGGTCAGGCTGCGCGGCGCCGACCTGCGCGGGGCGTCGACCGACGCGGTGAACTGGCTGGCGTTCGAGCTGACCGGGGTCCGCGTGGACCTCGTGCAGGCGGTCCAGTTCGCCCGCGCCCACGGCGCACTGGTCGCCGACTGACGCCGGTCACCTCCGCGGGCTGGTCATCATCAGCTTGACCGCGCCGAGGATGCCCAGCACCGGGACGGCGACGGCGAACCAGAAGCCGGTGCCGAAGGTGTCGGCGTCCCACCGGGCGTCGGAGAGCGGGACGAGCACCCCGGCGAAGCCGACCAGGCTCACCAGCAGCGCCAGCACGCCGAGCAGGCGGTGCGAGCGGGCCGGCAGCAGCGCCAGCACGCCCAGCACGAGCAGCACCGCGCCCGCGGCGACCACGGCCACGGGTTGCCACATCCCGTCGGAGAAGACCTCGGCCGCGTCGCGGCCCAGGCCCTCGACGCCCCGCCGGACCAGGTCCAGCCCGCTCAGGTCGCTGCCGGCGATCCAGCGCAGCAGCACGCTGACCCCGGCCGCCACACCGGCCAGCACCAGCAGCAGCCCGGCCAGGGCGTCGGGACGGCGGACCCGCACCGGCCGGGTGGAGTACGGCGGCGCGGTGGCGGCGGGGGGCGGTACCGGCGGGGGACCGGCGGGCGGCATGCCCGCCGTGTAGCCCCCGCCGTAGCCGGTGTCGGTGCGCGAGCTGCCCACCGGCTGGAGCCCCGGCGTCGTCTGCTCCCGCCAGTCGCCGGCGCCGCCGTGCGTGCCGGCCGGGGACTGGTCGCGCTCGGTCATCTGCTCTCCTCGCGGGTCGGCAGGCGGGGACGCCCCGCTGCCCCCGAGCCTAGGGCGGGGTCGCAGGCAGCGGGCGGCTCTCGGGCACACTGTCGGGCGTGCCCGCGACGATCCTGGACGGCAAGGCCACCGCAGCAGCGATCCGGGCGGAGCTGACCGAACGGGTCGCCGCACTCACCGCCGCCGGTCACCAGCCGGGGCTGGGCACCCTCCTCGTCGGCGACGACCCGGGCAGCCGGTGGTACGTCAACGCCAAGCACTCCGACTGCGCGCAGGTGGGCATCGCCAGCATCCAGCGCGAGTTGCCGGCCACCGCCACGCCCTCCGACGTCCTCGAGGTCGTCGACGAGCTCAACGCCGACCCGGCCTGCACCGGCTACATCGTGCAGCTGCCGCTGCCGGAGGGGATCGAGGAGAGCACCGTCCTCGAGCGCATGGACCCGGCGAAGGACGCCGACGGCCTGCACCCGGTCAACCTCGGCCGGCTGGTGCTCAACGTCCCGGGCCCGCTGCCGTGCACGCCGGTCGGGATCGTCGAGCTGCTGCGCCGCCACGGCGTGCCGATCGCCGGCGCCGAGGTGGTCGTCGTCGGCCGCGGCATCACCGTCGGGCGGCCGCTCGGCCTGCTGCTCACCCGCCGCAGCGAGAACGCCACGGTGACCCTCTGCCACACCGGCACCCGCGACCTCGCCGGGCACCTGCGCTCGGCCGACATCGTGGTGGCGGCCGCCGGCGTGCCGGGCCTGGTGACGAAGGACCTGGTCAAGCCGGGTGCCGCCGTCCTCGACGTCGGGGTCAGCCGGGTCGAGGGCAAGATCGCCGGCGACGTCGCCAAGGACGTCGTCGACGTGGCCGGGTTCGTGGCGCCCAACCCCGGCGGGGTGGGCCCGATGACCCGCGCGATGCTGCTGCAGAACGTCGTCCTGGCCGCCGAACAGGCCGCCGCGGCGGACGTCCTCACGGCCTGATGTCCCGCCCGCCGCTCTACACCCGCCGGCCGTTCCTGGCCGGCCTGCTGCGGCAGCTGCCGCTGCTGGTGGTGCTGGTCGTGGTGGGGGTCGGGCTGCTCATGGTGACCTTCGAGCACTGGCGCCGGGGGCTGGTCGTCGTCGGGGTGGCGCTGGTCGGCGGCGGACTGCTGCGGCTGCTGCTCCCGGTCCGGCGGGTGGGGTTCCTCGCCGTCCGCAGCCGGCCCGTGGACGTCGTCCTGCTGGCCGGCGTGGGGGTCACGCTCGCCGCCTTCGCCCTGGCGATACCAGGTGAGTGAACGAGGCCCGGCACCCGACCGGGCGCTGTGGCCGCCCCAGCGATAGGTTGGCCGCCATGGCAGAGCAGCCCAGGAACGGCAAGGTCACCGTCGTCGGTGCCGGCTTCTACGGCTCGACCACCGCCCTCCGCCTCGCGGAGTACGACATCTTCGAGACCGTCGTGCTCACCGACATCGTGGAGGGCAAGCCCGAGGGCCTCGCCCTCGACATGAACCAGTCCCGGCCCATCGAGGGCTTCGAGACCAGGGTCGTCGGCGTCGGCGGCGGGTCGTACGAGGGCACCGAGGGGTCCGACGTCGTCGTGATCACCGCGGGTCTGCCACGCAAGCCCGGCATGAGCCGGATGGACCTCATCGAGACCAACGCCAAGATCGTCCGCCAGGTCGCCGAGAACATCGCGCAGACCTCGCCGGACGCCGTGGTCATCGTGGTGTCCAACCCCCTGGACGAGATGACCGCCCTGGCCCAGCTGGCCACCCAGTTCCCGAAGAACCGGGTCATGGGGCAGGCGGGCATGCTCGACACCGCCCGGTTCTCCAACAACGTCGCCGAGGAGCTCGGCGTCCCGGTCGCCTCGGTGCGCACCCTGACGCTCGGCTCGCACGGCGACACGATGGTGCCCGTGCCCTCGCGCTGCACCGTGGACGGCAAGCCGCTGGCCGACGTGCTCGCCGCCGACCGCATCGAGCACCTGGTCGACCGGACCCGCAACGGCGGCGCCGAGGTGGTGGCGCTGCTCAAGACCGGCTCGGCGTACTACGCGCCCTCGGCCGCCGCGGCCCGCATGGCCCGCGCGGTCATGGAGGACTCCGGCGCGGTCATGCCGGTGTGCGCCTGGGTGGACGGGGAGTACGGCATCTCCGGGGTGTACCTGGGGGTCGAGGCCGAGATCGGGCGCGAGGGCGTCCGGCGGGTGGTCGAGGGCGACCTGTCCGACAGCGAACTGGCCGGGCTGCGCGAGGCGGCCGAGGCCGTGCGCGCCAAGCAGGCTGACGTAGCCGACCTCTGACCGACCGGTCAGAGCTGCAGAGAGGGAAACACAGACGTGAGCAAGATCAAGGTCGAGGGGACGATCGTCGAGCTCGACGGCGACGAGATGACCCGGATCATCTGGCAGTTCATCAAGGACCAGCTGATCCTCCCGTACCTCGACGTCGACCTCGAGTACTACGACCTCGGCATCGAGAAGCGCGACGAGACCGACGACCAGATCACGGTGGACGCCGCCAACGCGATCCAGCGGCACGGCGTCGGCGTCAAGTGCGCGACGATCACCCCGGACGAGGCGCGGGTCGAGGAGTTCGGCCTCAAGCGCATGTACCGCTCGCCCAACGGGACGATCCGCAACATCCTGGGCGGCGTCATCTTCCGCGAGCCGATCATCATGTCCAACGTGCCGCGGCTGGTGCCGGGCTGGACCAAGCCGATCGTCGTCGGCCGTCACGCCTTCGGTGACCAGTACCGCGCCACGGACTTCAGGTTCCCCGGCGAGGGGACGCTGACGCTGACCTTCACCCCGAAGGACGGCTCCGCGCCGATCGAGCACGAGGTGTTCCAGTCCCCGGGCGCCGGCGTCACGATGGCGATGTACAACCTCGACGAGTCGATCCGCGACTTCGCCCGTGCCTCGATGAACTACTCGCTGGGGCGCGGCTACCCGCTGTACCTCTCGACGAAGAACACGATCCTCAAGGCCTACGACGGCCGGTTCAAGGACCTCTTCCAGGAGGTCTTCGAGACCGAGTTCAAGGACCAGTTCGAGGCCGCCGGCATCACCTACGAGCACCGGCTGATCGACGACATGGTCGCCGCGTCCCTCAAGTGGGAGGGCGGCTACGTCTGGGCCTGCAAGAACTACGACGGTGACGTGCAGTCCGACACCGTGGCCCAGGGCTTCGGCTCGCTGGGCCTGATGACGTCGGTGCTGATGAGCCCCGACGGCCGCACCGTCGAGGCCGAGGCCGCCCACGGCACGGTGACCCGCCACTTCCGGGCGCACCAGCGCGGCGAGGCGACCTCCACCAACCCGATCGCCTCGATCTTCGCCTGGACCCGCGGCCTGGCCCACCGCGGCAAGCTGGACAACACCCCGGAAGTGACCCGCTTCGCCGAGACCCTGGAGAAGGTCTGCATCGACACCGTCGAGGGCGGCCAGATGACCAAGGACCTCGCGCTGCTGATCAGCCGGGACACGCCGTGGCTGACCACCCAGGACTTCCTGGCGGCCATCGACAGCAACCTGCAGAAGGCCATGGCCTGACGTAGTCGCTCGTCTCGCAGCGGCCCCCTCGCCCCCAGGTGAGGGGGCCGCTGCCGCTTGTGCGACCCCCGCGCAACTCCGGGGAAGTCGCGGCTGCACGGGGCACGGCACCAGCACGTTCCCCGGAGTTGTGCCCTGTGGACGACGCCGGCGCGCGGAGGCCGTCTCCCGGCACCTTCACCCGGTGCCCCGACCTCACCGTCCCGCGGCTCTCCGAGGCCGTGTGTTCCGCACGTCGGACGTCGTTGCGGCGGGGCTGCTCACGGCGGCCCAGCTGCGCAGCTCGGCCTGGCGACGCCTCTTGCGGGGCGTCTACGCCGACGCCGACCTCCCGGACTCCTTCGACGTGCGCATCGCCGGAGCCGGGCTGCTGCTCGCACTCGCCGGACTGCCCGCCATCCCCCAGTTCACCGTGCGGGACGCCGACGGGTCCTTCGTCGCTCGCGTGGACCTCGCCCATCCCGAGCAGCGGGTGGCCGTGGAGTACGACGGAGCGTGGCACGCCGACCCGACGCAGCTCGTCCGGGACCGCCGCCGGCTCGACGCACTGGTGGCCGCCGGGTGGACGGTCCTGCACGTGACGGCGGCCGACCTGCGGGACCCGGAGGCGCTCGTCGCGCGCGTGCGGGCACTGCTCGCGGCCCGCAACTCCGGGGGAGTCGCGCTCTGATGCGGCCCAGAGGCAGCAACTCCTCCGGAGATGCGGAGCGGGGGCTGCGGCGTCAGGCGCCGAACAGCTGGGTCCACCAGGGGCCGCCGGACCCCTCGGCGACGCCGACGCCGAGCTTGGTCAGCTCGCAGTCGAGGATGTTGTCCCGGTGGCCGGGGCTGGTCATCCAGTCGTCCATCACCTCGGTGGCGTTCGCCTGGCCGTAGGCGATGTTCTCCGCGCGGGCGTAGGAGATCCCGGCCTGCCGAGCGCGGTCGAACGGGTCCAGGCCCTCCGGGGTGTCGTGCGAGAAGTAGTCGCGGTCGCGCATGTCGGCGCTGTGCGCGCGGGCGACGGCGGCCAGGGAGCTGTCGGCCACGACCGGCGCGCAGCCGGCGGCGGCGCGGGCCTGGTTGACCAGCGTCAGCACCTGGCCCTCGACGCCCGGGGCGGCGGGCGCGGCCGGCGCGGCGGGGGCGGCGCGAGGCGCGGGGGCGGGCGCCGGCGCGGGTGCGGCCCGCGGCGCGGGGGCGGCGCGGGGCGCGGGGGCGGGCGTGCCGGCCGCGACGGGAGCCGGCTGGTCGCGGGCCTCCTCGGCCGTCGGCTCCCCGGCGGGGGCGGGCTCCGGCGTCGACTCCTCGGCCGGGGCGGCCGGCGCGGTCTCCGGCTGCTCGGCGGCCGGCGTCTCGGGGGTCGCGCCGGCGGGGGTCTCGGCCCGGGTCTGGTCGGCCGGGGCGCCGTCCACGCCCATCTGCACCGTACCGCCCCCCGAGGTCGTACGGGCCGACGACGACCCGCCGGACCGGACGGCGCGGGACGAGGTCTGGCTCGACGCCGACGAGGCCTCCAGCGCGGCCTGCTCGGAGGAGCTGGTGACCACGTTCGACACGACGGGCACGGCGAAGGCGATGCCCGCGACCGCGAGGACGACGGCGAAGACGGGGAGGACACGACGCAGGCCGAAGGCGCGCGAGAGCGCTGCGGTGATCCGCGAGGGGGGCCGGTGGCCCGAAGGCATGTGGTGCACGAGGTAACCCTCACGAGTTGCTAGATCACGGATCGTTACTTTGGGCAGAGTAGCCGGATGCGGACCGTGATCGGCATGGGGCTGTGAGCAATGTCACACCCGATTCGACTCAACCGCCCCCGGTGGGGCCGTCGGCGGAGGGCGGGCAGCATGGACCCCGTCCCTGCTGTCTCGACCGAGGAGCGCGCCGCCGGTGAGCGACGTCTGGCTCAACATCGTCATGGTCGTCGTCTTCGTCCTCGTCGGAGGCGCCTTCTCCGGCGCGGAGATCGCGCTGGTCAGCCTGCGCGAGTCCCAGGTCCGCACGATGGCCGACAACGCGGGACGGCGGGGCAAGGCGGTGGCCCGCCTGCTCAGCGACCCCAACCGCTTCCTGGCCGCCGTCCAGGTCGGCGTCACGCTGGCCGGGTTCTTCTCCGCGGCCTTCGGCGCCAGCACCCTGTCCGCACCGCTCGCCGACCGGCTGGAGGCGCTGGGGATCGGGGAGGGGCTGGCGGCGACGCTGGCGCTGGTGCTCGTCACCATCGCGATCAGCTACCTGTCGCTGGTGGTCGGGGAGTTGACCCCCAAGCGGCTGGCGCTGCAGCGGGCGGAGGGCTTCTCGCTGATCGTCGCCGCACCGCTCAACGGCATCGCGACGCTGTTCCGCCCGGTCATCTGGCTGCTGTCGGTCTCGACCAACCTGCTGGTCCGCCTGCTCGGCGGTGACCCGAAGGCCAGCGGGGAGGCGATCAGCCAGGAGGAGCTGCGCGACCTCGTCGCCGCCCACGAGTCCCTGAGCACCGACGAGCGCCGGCTGATCGGGGAGGTGTTCCGCGCCGGCGACCGGGAGGTGCGCGAGGTCATGACGCCCCGCACCGAGGTCGACTTCCTGGAGGCGTCGATGACCGCCAGCCGGGCGGCCAAGCAGGTGCACGACTCCAGCCACTCGCGCTACCCCGTGGCCGGCCGGGACGAGGACGACGTCATCGGCTTCGTGCACGTCCGCGACCTGTTCCTGCCCGCCCACCCCGCCGGGCGGGCGGCCACCGTGGGCGACCTCGTCCGCGAGGTGAAGCGGCTGCCCGGCACCGCCGGCGTCCTCACCGCGCTGTCGGAGATGCGGCGGGAGAACCACCACCTGGCCATCGTCGTCGACGAGTACGGCGGCACCGACGGCATCGTCACCCTCGAGGACCTCATCGAGGAGGTCATCGGCGAGATCTACGACGAGTACGACGAGGACGTCGGGGACGACGCCGAGGAGGTGCCCGGCGGCCCGCAGGAGGTCGACGGGCTGCTCAACCTCGACGACTTCCGCGAGGCCACCGGGGTGCAGCTGCCCGAGGGCCCGTACGAGACGGTCGCCGGGTACGTGCTGGCCGAGCTGGGCCGGCTCCCGGACGTCGGGGACGCCGTGACGGTCGAGGAGCGCACGCTGACCGTCCTCGAGCTGGACGGACGCCGCATCGCGCGGCTGTCGGTCAGCCCGGCGCCCGACCCCGAGCCCGCGACCGGCGGACCGACTGCCGGCTAGCTCTCTCGGCCGCGGGCGCGGGTGGTCTCCCAGGCGTCGCGGACGATGCCGGCCAGGTCGGTGTGCTGCGGCGTCCAGCCCAGGTCGGCGCGGATCCGGTCGCTGGAGGCGACCAGCTGCGCGGGGTCGCCGGCGCGGCGCTCCCCGACGACCACGGGCACCGGGTGGCCGGTGACCTCGCGGACGGCGTCGACGACCTCCTGCACGGAGAAGCCGGTGCCGTTGCCCAGGTTGTAGATGCGGTGCTCGCCCGGGGCGGGGGCGGTCAGCGCGAGCAGGTGTGCGTCGGCGAGGTCGGAGACGTGGATGTAGTCGCGGATGCAGGTGCCGTCGGGCGTCGGGTAGTCCTCGCCGTAGACCGTCATCGCCTCGCGGGTGCCCGCGACCACCTGCAGCGCGATCGGGATGAGGTGGGTCTCGGTGGTGTGCCGCTCGCCCAGGCCGTGGGCGGCGCCGGCGACGTTGAAGTAGCGCAGGCTGACCGCCGCGAAGTCGTACGCGGTGGCGTAGGAGGTGAGCATCGCGTCGACGGCGAGCTTGGTGGCGCCGTAGGTGTTGGTCGGCCGGGTGGGGGCGTCCTCGCGGATGGGCACCTGCTCGGGCTCGCCGTAGGTGGCCGCGGTGGAGGAGAACACGATCCGGCGGCAGTCGACCGCCCGCATGGCCTCCAGCAGGGCCAGGGTGCCGGCGACGTTGGTGTCCCAGTAGATCTCCGGCTTGACCTGCGACTCGCCGACGAGGCTCTTGGCCGCGAAGTGCAGCACCGCCTCGGGCCGGACGTCGGCCAGCACCGGGGCCGAGTCGTGCAGCGAGGCCTGCACGAACGCCGCACCCTCCGGGACGGCGTCGGCGTGCCCGGTGGAGAGGTCGTCCAGCACGGTGACCTCGTGGCCCCCCTGCAGGAGGGCGGCCGTGACTACGCTGCCGATGTAGCCGGCCCCACCGGCGACGAGAACGCGCATGCGCCCACCCTAGAGACGGTTCTCGGGCGGCGCGGTCAGGAGGAGGGACCCGTGGTCAGCGCACGCCCGGCGGTGCAGCAGTTGCCCGCCTACAAGCCGGGGCGCAACCCCGCCGACCTCGCCCGCGAGATCGGCGTCGCCCAGGCGGTCAAGCTGGCCAGCAACGAGGTCGCCTTCCCGCCGCTGCCGGCCGTCGTCGAGGCGCTGGCCACCGCGGCCGCCGAGACCAACCGCTACCCGGACAACGGCGCCGTCGTCCTCACCCGGGCGCTGGCCGAGCGGTACGACGTCGACCCCTCGCAGGTGGTCACCGGCTGCGGTGCGGTCATGCTGTGCCAGCAGCTGGCCCAGTCGTTCAACGACCCCGGCACGAGCATCGCCTTCGCCTGGCGCTCCTTCGAGATGTACCCGCTGCTGGCCCAGGTCGCCGGCGCGCGGTCGATCCAGGTGCCGCTCGTGCCCGGCCGCCCCGGCGGGCCGGCCGACACCCACGACCTCGAGGCCCTCGCCGCGGCCCTCGACGACACGACCCGGGTCGTGTTGGTCTGCAACCCCAACAACCCCACCGGGACGGCGGTCCGCCGCGCGGAGCTGGAACGGTTCCTCGACGCCGTCCCGGCCCAGACCCTCGTCGTCCTCGACGAGGCCTACCGCGAGTTCGTCACCGACCCCGACGTCCCCGACGGCGTGGAGCTCATGCGCGGGCGGCCCAACGTGGCCGTGCTGCGGACGTTCTCCAAGGCGTGGGGGCTGGCCGGCCTGCGGGTCGGCTACCTGCTCGCGGAGGACCCGGCGGTGGCCGAGGCGGTCCGGAAGACCCACGTGCCGTTCAGCGTGAACATGCTCGCCCAGGCCGCGGCCGTCGCCGCGCTGGCCAGCGAGGACGAGGTCCGCCGCCGGTGCGCGGCGGTCACCGCCGAGCGGGAGCGGCTGACCGCCGCCCTCCGCGAGCGGGGCCTGGACGTCTCCGACAGCCAGGCCAACTTCGTCTGGCTGCCGGTGGGGGAGGAGACCGCCGACCTCGCCGCCGCGCTCGAAGCGCGGGCGGTCATCACCCGTCCGTTCGCGGGCCAGGGCATCCGGGTCACCGTGGGCACCCCCGAGGAGGACGACCTCTTCCTCGAGGCCCTCGACCGGGTGCGCTCCGCCACGCCGGTCGCCTGACGAGCCGCAGGTGACGACGGCGTCCGGCACGCGCGGAGCGGCATCCCCCCGGCGGCTGGTTTGATTGCCGACGTGCCTCTTCCCCGTGTGCTCTCCGGCATCCAGCCGACGGCGGGTTCCTTCCACCTCGGGAACCACCTGGGTGCCCTGCGCCAGTGGGTGGACCTGCAGGAGACGGCGGAGGCCTTCTACTGCGTCGTTGACCTGCACGCGATCACCGTCGCGCAGGACCCGGCGGAGCTGCGGCGCAACACCCTGGTCTCGGCCGCGCAGCTGCTCGCGCTCGGCGTCGACCCCGCGCGCAGCGCGCTGTTCGTGCAGAGCCACGTGCCGGAGCACCTGCAGCTGTCGTGGGTGCTGGAGTGCCTCACCGGCTTCGGCGAGGCCAGCCGGATGACCCAGTTCAAGGACAAGAGCCAGCGCGAGGGGACGGCGGGCACGACCGTCGGCCTGTTCACCTACCCGGTGCTCATGGCCGCCGACATCCTCGTCTACCAGGCGCAGCAGGTACCCGTCGGTGACGACCAGCGCCAGCACCTCGAGCTGACCCGTGACCTCGCGATCCGGTTCAACGGCCGCTTCGGCGACACCTTCCCGGTGCCGGAGGGCTTCATCCCCGAGGGCGCCGCGCGGGTCATGGACCTGCAGTCCCCGGACAAGAAGATGAGCAAGAGCCTGCCGCCGGCCGGGTGCGTCTTCCTGCTCGACGACCCCAAGGTGACGGCGAAGAAGATCCGCTCGGCGGTCACCGACACCGGCCGCGAGATCGTCGCCGACCCGGTCGCCAAGCCGGGCATCACCAACCTGCTGACCATCCACAGCGCGCTGTCGGGGGAGACCGTCGCCGCTCTGGAGGAGCGCTTCGCCGGTCGCGGGTACGGCGACCTGAAGAAGGAGCTCGCCGAGGTCGTCGTCGACTTCGTCACCCCGGTGCGGGACCGCACCCAGGAGCTGCTCGACGACCAGGCCGAGCTCGAGCGGGTGCTCGCCGCCGGTGCCGCCCGCGCCCGCGAGGTCGCCGCCGGCACCGTCGCCGCCGTCTACGACCGGGTCGGTTTCCTCCCACCGGCCGGAGCGGGCGCATGAACGACGACACCTTCGTGCCGCGCAGCCGCCCGCTGCCGGAGACCGCCGTCCTCGGCGTGGTCGTGCCCATCCCCGAGCCCTGGTCGCAGCTGTTCGTCGACTGGCGGACCAAGGTCGGCGACGCGCAGGCGAGCCTGGTGCCCCCGCACGTCACGCTGCTGCCACCCACCGAGGTGGTCGCCGCCGACCGGGGGGCCATCAGCGCGCACCTGGCGTCCGTGGCGGCCAGCCACCCGCCGTTCGACATGCACCTGTCGGGCACCGGCACCTTCGCGCCGGTCTCCGACGTCGTGTTCGTGGCCGTCGCCCGGGGCATCGGCAACTGCGAGCTCATCGCCAACGACGTCCGCTGCGGGCCGCTGGCCCGGCCGCTGACCTACCCGTACCACCCGCACGTGACCGTCGCCCACGACGTCCCGGGCGACATGCTCGACCTCGCCTACAACGGCCTGGCCGACCTCTCGGCACAGTTCCGGGTCCGCCACTTCACCGAGTTCGAGCAGAACGCCGACGGCTCGTGGGTCGTCGCCCGGGAGTACCCGCTCACCGGTCCCGAGCGCTGAGAGAGGACCCCCCTTCCCGGCACGCCCCGCGCGCTCGGCGCGGGGCCCTGGCGGGCGGCCGCTCCAGCACGCCACCGGGCACCGGCGAGCCGGCCACCGGTGGCCGCTGGTCCCGGGTCACCCGGCTGACCGATCGCTGGGACTCGCTGGTCACCCGCCTGCGCCGCCGCCTGCCGTGGCTCGACCACCTCGCCCGCGCGGGCGGCCGCTATCAGCGCACCCAGGGCGATCTGATGGCCGCGGGCGTCACCTACTTCGTCTTCCTGGGGCTGGTCCCCGTGCTGCTCCTCGTGGCGTCGGCCATCGGTCTGGTGCTGGCAGGGGACCAGCTGCTGCAGGACGAGCTCTACGACGCCATCCGCGACGCCTTCCCGGGGTCGACCGGCGAGCAGATCGTCCGCGAGCTGCGCGCGGCGGTGGGCTCGGCCGGCGTCGTCGGCGTCATCGGGCTCGCCGGCTTCCTCTACGCCGGGATGCGCGCCATGGACAAGCTGCGCGTGGGCATGGAACGCATCTGGAAGGGACGGGCCGACGAGCCGGAGTTCCTCCGCGACAACGTGCAGGACCTGCTCGCGCTGCTCGCGCTCGGCGTCACCGGGCTGCTCAGCCTCGGCTTCACCGGGGTGGTCACCCAGGCCACCGGGTGGCTGCTGGACCTGCTCGGGCTCGCCGACGCCCCGGGCCTGGGGGTGCTCACCACCCTGCTGGGGCTCGCGCTGGCGGTCGGCACCGACGTCGTGGTCTTCCTGTGGCTGCTCAAGGTGGTGCCCTCGACGTCCCACCCGCTGCGGCGGCTGCTGCCCGGCGCGCTGTTCGGCGCGGCCGGCTTCGAGGTGATGAAGCTGCTGGGCAGCCTCTACCTGGCGCTGATCTCCGGCAGCGTCACGGCCTCGGCCTTCGGCGGGGCCGTCGGCATCCTCGTGTGGATCAACCTCGTCTGCCGGTTCGCCTTCTTCACCGCGGCGTGGACGGCGACCCTGCCCCGGGTCCAGGAGGCGGCCCCGACGGTCCCTGCGCGCCCGGAGCCGGTGGTGCCGCCGGCCGACCACTGACCGGCTGCTCCGTGCCGCGGGGCACCCGGCGGACCGCCCGGCGGCGGCCCGCCACGGTGGCGAGCACGACCGCGACCGCCGCGGCGCCGAGCCCGACCGCGAGCAGCGGCGCCCCCCCGGCCGGCTCGCCGGCGGCCGCGGTCACCGGGGCGGGCGCGGGCCGCACGGCCGGAGGTGACGACGTCCGCGGGGTGGTGGTCGCCGGGGCGGGGACGTCGGCCGCGGAGTCGACCAGCACGCCCACTCCGGGCGCCCCGGCGGGGACGGCGAAGCCCCAGTCGAGCAGCAGCGCGGCCTGGTCGGAGGCGCGCAGCGGCACGTTCTCGGTGTTCATGACGCTGACCACCAGGCGGCGGCCGTCGCGCTCGGCGGCGGTCACGTAGGTGTGCCGGGCGGCGTCGGTGAAGCCGGTCTTGCCGCCCAGATCGCCCGGGTAGCGCGTGAGCAGCGGGTTCTCGTTCTGGATCTGGTAGCCCTCGGAGCGCCCCTCCACCGGCGGCATCTGTGCGACCTGGGTCTGCAGGATGGCGGCGGTGCGCGGGTCGGCGACCAGCCGGCGGAACACCAGCGCCAGGTCGTAGGGGGACGAGGTCTGGCCGGCCACGTCCAGCCCGGACGGTGACCCGGCGACGGTGTCGAACGCGCCGATCTCCGCCGCGGTCTCGTTCATCGCCCGCACGGTGACGTCGAGGCCACCGGCGGCCCGGGCCAGGGCGTTGGCCGCGTCGTTGCCCGACTGCATCACCAGCGCCTCGAACAGCAGCGAGACCGGGTAGTGCCCACCGGCCACCATCCCGACCCGGCTGCCCTCCATGTTCTCGTCCTCGACGGTGCCCTCCACGACCATGGCCGGGTCCAGCACCGGCACGAGGGTGAGCAGCGTCAGCGTCTTGAGCGTGCTCGCCGGGTAGTAGCGGCCGTGCGGGTCACGGGCGGCCAGGACCACACCGCTGCCGGCGTCGGCGACCAGCCACCCCGCCGCGGTCAGTCCGTCGGGCAGCGGGCCGGCGCCGTCAGTGACGACGACGCCGCGGGTGTCCAGCCCCTCGCCGCCGACGGTGACCCCGCCCGGGCCGGTGCCCTGCGGCGGACCGCCCGGCATGGGCGCGGTGGGCGAGGGCGCTGCCGGATCGGCGGTCGGTCGGGGGTCCTCGGCCAGCGCCGGCGCGGCTCCGGCCAGCAGCATCCCGGCGGTGAGGACTGCGGCGACCCCCGCCCTCAGCCGCCGTCGTCCCATGGCGTCGACGCTAGCGGCGCGGCCGCCCGAACCGGCGCGGAGCCGTCCTGGTGGCCCACGCCACTGCCGGAACGCCCCTTCGCAACGATCGCGTCTCGGTCTCCCGGGGAGGGGGCGGCGGTGCCGCCGCCCGCGGTTAGCGTGCGCTGGTCGCGCGTGTGGTGGGCCGGCTGTGCCGGTCACCGGCGCGTGGCCCCGGATGACACCGGGGCGGGCCCGGTTCCCCTCGGACCCGTCCCCCCAGAGAGGAGACCGTCTTGCGCCGAGCGCGGAAGATGAAGGCCGCGGCGTTGCTGCTGGCCGGCAGCATGGCCCTGGCGGCCTGTGCCAGCGACGAGGAGGGCGGCGGCGGCAGCTCCGGCGGCGGTGGCGGTGGCGGTGGCGGTGAGAGCAGCGAGCTGCAGATCGGCCTGGCCTTCGACACCGGCGGCCGCGGCGACCGCTCGTTCAACGACTCGGCCGTGGCCGGGGTCGAGGCCGCGATCGAGGAGCATGGTGGCGAGGTCACCGAGCTCTCCCCGAACGCCGACGCCTCCAACCGCGCCGACCTGCTGACCCAGCTGGCCGACCAGGGCTTCAACCCGATCATCGCCGTGGGCTTCGCCTACAGCGACGTGATCGGCGAGGTGGCCCAGCAGTACCCCGACGTCACCTTCGCCCAGGTCGACGGCGCGGTGGAGGACGCCGGCAGCCCCGAGAACCTCACCGGCCTGCTGTTCGCCGAGGAGCAGGGCTCCTTCCTCGCCGGCGTCGCCGCCGCGCTGAAGAGCGAGACCGGCCACGTCGGGTTCGTCGGCGGCGTCGAGACCCCGCTGATCCAGAAGTTCGAGGCCGGCTTCGTGGCCGGCGCCCAGGCGGCCAACCCGCAGATCATCATCGACCGGCAGTACATCTCGCCGGCCGGTGACTTCTCCGGCTTCAACGACCCGGCCCGCGGCCAGATCGTGGCGCAGGGCATGTACGACGCCGGCGCCGACATCGTCTACCACGCCGCCGGCGGCTCCGGCATCGGCGTGTTCCAGGCCGCCGCCGCCTCCGGTGGCCGTGCCATCGGCGTCGACTCCGACCAGTACCAGACGGTCGACGACCCGGCTCAGCAGGCGGTCATCATGACCTCGATGCTCAAGCGCGTCGACGTCGCCGTCGAGACCTTCATCGGTGAGTTCGTCGAAGGCAACGTGACCGGCGGCGAGAACGAGGTCTACGACCTCGAGGTCGACGGCGTCGGCCTGGCCACCACCGGTGGCTTCATCGACGACATCCAGAGCGACATCGACGGCTACCGCCAGCAGATCATCGACGGCACGATCACGGTCCCCACGACCCCGTGACGCCGATCGGCTGACCACGCACGACCGACAGCGGGTCCGGGGGCGCACACGCCCCCGGACCCGCTGTCGTGAGCGGGGACCCTGCCCGTCGGCCCGCGCGCCCCGGTGCGCGATCATGCGGCGGCCGGTGGAACCCGGCGGGAGAGCGGTGGCGAGCGGTCGATCCCGCGCCACCGATGCAGCAGAGTGGACGTGCCCGGCACACCCGCGGGGCGCGCAGCGAGGGAGAGGGCGCACGATGCCGCCAGAAGACGGGGCCACGACCGGCGTGCCGTCGGGGGAGCCACCGGGCACACCCGCGGACGGCGGCGTGCCGCTGGCGGTGGAGCTGCGCGGCATCACCAAGCGGTTCCCGGGCGTCGTGGCCAACAAGGACATCGAGCTGCGGGTCCGCCGGGGCGAGGTGCACGCCATCGTGGGGGAGAACGGCGCCGGCAAGTCGACGCTGATGAAGACCCTCTACGGCGAGCACCGCCCGGACGAGGGACACATCGCGATCGACGGCCGGCAGGTGAACTTCCGCAGCCCGTCGGATGCCATCGCCGCCGGCATCGGCATGGTCCACCAGCACTTCATGCTGGCCGACTACTTCACCGTGCTGGAGAACATCGTCCTGGGCAGCGAGCCCACGCGAGGCGGCCGGCTGGACGTCGCGGCGGCCCGCCGCCGCATCCAGGACATCTCCGACCGCTACAACCTCGGGCTGCGGCCCGACGCGCTCGTCGAGGACCTCGGCGTCGGCGACCGGCAGCGGGTCGAGATCGCGAAGGTGCTCTACCGCGACGCCCGCACCCTGATCCTCGACGAGCCGACCGCCGTCCTCGTGCCGCAGGAGGTCGACGAGCTGTTCGGCAACCTGGCCGAGCTCAAGCGCGAGGGCCTCACGATCATCTTCATCTCGCACAAGCTCGACGAGGTGCGCAAGGTCGCCGACTCGATCACCGTGATCCGGCGCGGCACGACCGTCGGCACCGCCGACCCGAAGACCACCTCGAGCCGGGAGCTGGCCGAGATGATGGTCGGCGCCGAGCTGCCCTCGCCGGAGACCCGCACCTCCACCGTCCGCGACACCCCCGTCCTGGAGCTGCGCGGGGTCACGGTGGCCGGCGTCGGAGGGCGGCCGCTGGTCGACGCGGTCGACCTCACCGTCCGCGAGGGCGAGGTCGTCGGCATCGCCGGCGTCGAGGGCAACGGCCAGTCCGAGCTGATCGACGCCGTCATGGGTCTGCGCGACGTCGCCACCGGCACCGTGGTGCTCGGCGGGGAGGACATCAGCGCCTGGAGCACCCGCGCCCGCCGGGAGGCCGGGCTCGGCTTCATCCCCGAGGACCGGCACCGCCAGGGCATGCTGCTGGACGCCTCGCTCTGGGAGAACCGGATCCTCGGCCACCAGACCCGCCCGCCGGCGGTGAAGGGCCCCTTCATCGACCGCAAGGGCGCCCGCGCGGACACCGAGCGGATCATGCGCGAGTACGACGTCCGCGCCCCCGGGCCGGACACCCTCGCCGTCGCCCTCTCCGGTGGCAACCAGCAGAAGCTGATCGTCGGCCGCGAGATGAGCGCGTCGCCGCGGCTGCTCCTGGCCGCCCACCCGACCCGCGGGGTCGACGTCGGCGCCCAGGCGGTCATCTGGGAGCTGCTGAAGGCAGCTCGGGCCGAGGGGATGGGCATCCTGCTGGTCTCCGCCGACCTCGACGAGCTCATCGGCCTGTCCGACACCCTGCACGTGATGCTCCGCGGCCGGCTGGTCGCGACCCTGGACCCGGCGCAGGTCACCCCGGAGGAGCTCGGCGGCCACATGACCGGCGCGCGGACGACGGCGGGTGCGGCATGAGCGTGCTCCGCCGGATCGGCACGGCCCTGGTCGCGCCGCTGCTCGCCATCGTGGCGGCGATCGTCATCTCCGGCGTCGTGATGGCCGTCCTGGGGGTCAACGCCCTCGACGTCTTCGGCGTGATGGTGGACTTCGGGGACACCCCGACGCAGCAGGTCACCGCCATCGTGGTGATCCTCAACCGGGCCATCCCGCTGTTCATCTCCGGGCTGGCGGTCGCGATCGCGTTCCGCATGGGGCTGTTCAACATCGGCGTCGAGGGCCAGTACCGGCTGGCGACGGTCATGGCCGCCGCGGTCGGTGCCGCCGTCGCCCTGCCGGGGCCCCTGCACGTGCTGCTGATCGTCGTCGTGGCGATGGCGGTCGCCGCGATCTGGGCGGGCATCGTCGCCGTCCTCAAGGTGACCCGCGGCGTCAGCGAGGTCATCAGCTCGATCATGCTCAACTTCATCGCGCTGGGCATCGCGTCGTTCCTGCTCACTGGGCCGTTCCGGGGCAGCGCGGAGGGCGCGTCGATCATCAGCACCGCGGAGATCCCCGAGTCCGGGTGGATGCCCAGCCTGAACGTCGTCCTCGACCTGTTCGGCCTGGCCAACCCGCCCCGGCAGCTCTACGGCTTCCTCGTGGTCGCCGCGCTCCTCGGCGTCGCGGTGGCGGTCCTGCTGAACCGGACCCGCTTCGGTTTCGACCTGCGGGCCACGGGGCTGTCGCCGTCGGCGGCGCGGGCCAGCGGGGTCGACGCCCGCGGCATGGTCGTGAAGACCATGCTGCTGTCGGGCGCGGTGGCCGGGCTGATCGGCATGCCCGACCTCCTCGGCACGACGCACAGCTACACCACCGACTTCACCGCCGGCCTGGGATTCCTCGGCATCGCCGTGGCGCTGCTCGGCCGCAACAACCCGATCGGCATCGCGTTCGCCGCGCTGCTGTTCGCCTTCCTCGACCGGTCGCTGGTGCCGCTGCAGATCGCGGACTACCCGTCGTCGGTGGTCACGATCATCCAGGGCACGATCGTGCTGGCCGTCGTCGTCTCCAACGAGGTGGCGCGGCGGATCGGCCTGCGCGCCGCGGAGCGCGGCTCGGCGCAGGCCGGCCCGGCTCCCGTCGCAGGTGACGGCAGCACCGGCCCGCAGCAGACCACGGGCGGCGGAGGCACCGGGACAGGCGCGGGTGTCAGCCCGACCACCGGCGCCGGCCGGCAGACCGACGAGCGGCAGGGGACCGGGGCATGAGCGCCGTCATGAGCTCGCAGGACACCCGGCCCGCGCGCGGCCCGGTCGGGGAGCTGTTCCTCGGCGGCGGGCGGGCCCGCCGGATCACCTGGCTGGCGGTGGGCGCGGTCGTGCTCCTCTCCGCAGTCCGCGTGATCAGCGGCGAGCAGGCGCTCACGTCGTCGTCCACCATCTCCGCGGCGCTGCTGCTCGCCGTGCCGATCGGGCTGGCCGCCCTCGGCGGGCTGTACTCCGAGCGGGCCGGCGTGGTCAACATCGGCCTGGACGGGATGATGACCCTCGGCACCTGGGGCGCCGGCTTCGCCGGCTACCAGTGGGGCTGGGGTGCGGCGCTGGTCGGCGGGCTGCTGTTCGGCGCGCTCGGCGGCCTGCTGCACGCGGTCGTGACCGTCACCTTCGGCGTCGACCACGTGGTCTCCGGCGTGGCGATCAACATCCTCGCCGCGGGCGTCGTCCGCTTCCTCTCCGAGCTGTACTACACCGACAACCCCGCCGGGGGCGGCGTCACGCAGTCCCCGGCGATCACGGGCAACCAGCCGGAGTTCTCGGTGCCGGTGCTGTCCTCGGGCCCCGACCTGCTCGGCGACCTCGAGCGCCAGCAGTGGTTCCTCGTCAGCGACGTGGCCGGCGTCCTCCGCGGGCTCACCAGCGGCGTGGGCCTGCTCACCGTCCTGGCGGTGCTCCTGGTGCCGGCGTCCTACCTGCTGCTGTGGCGCACCGCCTTCGGGCTGCGGCTGCGCTCGTGCGGCGAGAACCCGGCGGCCGCGGACTCCCTCGGCGTGCCGGTCTACCGGCTGAAGTACATCGCCGTGGTCGTCTCCGGCGCGCTGGCCGGCATGGGTGGCGTGTTCCTGGTCTTCATCGCCGGCATCTACCGGGAGGGGCAGACCAACGGTCGCGGCTTCATCGGCCTGGCCGCCCTGATCTTCGGCAACTGGCGTCCGGGCGGCCTGGCGGCCGGCGCGGGCCTGTTCGGCTTCGCCGACGCGCTGCAGCTGCGCAGCCGGTCGGCGGTGGTGGCGCTGTTCCTGCTCGTGGCTGTGCTGCTGGCCGGCGTCGCCGTCTGGCAGGCGGTGCACCGGCGCGCCGTGCGGGCGGTGCTGGCCGCCGTCGTCGCCGCCGGCGCCCTGATCGGCTTCCTGACCATCGACCAGCTGGCCCCCGGCCTGGTGTCGTTCACCCCGCACCTGACCACGCTGCTGGTGCTGTCGCTGGCGTCCCAACGCCTGCGGATGCCCAAGGCCGACGGGCTCGTGTACCGACGAGGAGAGAACTAGTGAGCGTGGACTGGGACGCGCTGCGCGCGGCCGCGCGGGAGGCGATGACCCACGCCTACGCCCCCTACTCGCGGTTCCCCGTGGGGGTCGCCGGCCTGGTGGACGACGGCCGGGTGGTCACCGGCTGCAACGTCGAGAACGCCTCCTACGGGCTGGGCCTGTGTGCCGAGTGCGGCCTGGTCAGCGACCTGGTGCGCAGCGGCGGTGGCCGGCTGGTCGCGGTCGCCTGCGTGGGCGGGGACGGCCGGCCGCTCATGCCCTGCGGGCGGTGCCGGCAGCTGCTGTGGGAGCACGGCGGCGCGGAGATGCTCATCGAGACGGTGTCCCTGGGCATCGTGCCGATGCGGGAGGTGCTGCCGGACGCCTTCGGCCCCGAGGACCTGGCGAAGGCGGGGGTGGCGCCGGCATGAGCACGTTCGACGCGATCGACGTCATCCGGGCCAAGCGGGACGGCGTCGAGCTCACCCCGGAGCAGATCCGCTGGGTGATCCGGTCCTACACCGACGGGACGGTCCCCGACGAGCAGGTCAGCGCGCTGCTCATGGCGGTGTTCTTCCGCGGGATGTCGGCCGGCGAGCTGGCCGTCTGGACGCAGGCGATGATCGACTCCGGCGAGCGCAAGGACCTCTCGCCGCTGGGCCGCCCGACCGCCGACAAGCACTCCACCGGCGGGGTCGGCGACAAGATCACGCTGCCGCTGGCGCCGCTGGTCGCCGCGTGCGGGGTGGCGGTGCCGCAGCTGTCCGGCCGGGGCCTGGGCCACACCGGCGGCACGCTGGACAAGCTGGAGTCGATCCCCGGCTGGCGCGCCGACGTGCACGAGGAGGCCTACCTGGCGCAGCTGCGCGAGGTGGGCGCGGTCATCTGCGCGGCGGGCAACGACCTCGCCCCCGCGGACAAGAAGCTCTACGCGCTGCGCGACGTCACCGGCACGGTGGAGTCCATCCCGCTGATCGCCAGCTCGATCATGAGCAAGAAGATCGCCGAGGGTGCCGACGCGCTGGTGCTCGACGTCAAGACCGGCTCGGGCGCCTTCATGAAGGACCCCGACGCCTCCCGCGAGCTGGCCCGCACCATGGTCGGGCTGGGGGAGGCCGCAGGGGTGCGCACCGTGGCGCTGGTGACGGCGATGGACCGGCCGCTGGGCCGCGCGGCGGGCAACGCCGTCGAGGTGGCCGAGTCGGTGGAGGTGCTCGCCGGTGGCGGGCCGGCCGACGTCGTCGAGCTGACCCTCGCCCTGGCCCGGGAGATGCTCGCCGGGGCCGGGCGGTCCGACGTCGACCCCGCCGACGCGCTGCGCGACGGCCGGGCGATGGACGTCTGGCGCCGGATGGTCGCCGCCCAGGGCGGGGACCCGGACGCGCCGTTGCCGCAGCCGGCCGAGAAGCACGTCGTGACCGCCCCGGCCACCGGCACGCTGACCCGCCTGGACGCCTACGCCCTGGGGGTGGCGGCCTGGCGGCTGGGCGCCGGCCGGGCACGCAAGGAGGACCCGGTGTCGGCCGCGGCCGGCGTCGTCTGGACCGCCGGGGTGGGAGAGCAGGTCACCGAGGGGCAGCCGCTGCTCGAGCTGCACACCGACGACCCCGCCCGGATCGAGCGGGCGCTGGCGGCGCTGGACGGCGCGATCGGGGTCGACACCGACGACGTCCCGCTGCCGCTGGTCCTGGACCGGATCACGGCGTGACGAGCGGGGGCCCGGAGGGTCCCCCGAGGAACGCCCGGAGGCGCCGCCCTGCGAGGCGGCGCGAGGAGCGGGGGCCGGAGGCTCCCCGACGAGGGCCGGGATGGGCTCAGCGCGGCCGGGGGACGGTACTCGGCCGCGGTGCGGCCCCGAGGGCCGCGATGTCATGGTGGGAGACTGTCTCCTCGTGACGAGTACGTCCGTGCCCCTGGTGGCCGACAGCCGGCCGCGGCCCGGCGATCCGCTCGACCCCGATGCCGCCATCTCCATCCGCGGCCTCGTGAAGCGCTACGGGGACCGCACCGCCGTCGACGGCCTGGACCTCGACATCCGGCGCGGCGAGATCTTCGCGCTGCTCGGGCCGAACGGTGCCGGCAAGACCAGCACGGTCGAGGTGCTGGAGGGCTACCGGAAGCGGGACGGCGGCGACGTCCGCGTGCTCGGCGTCGACCCGGCCAAGGGCGGACGCCGGTGGAAGGCCCAGCTGGGCATCGTGCTGCAGTCGGGCGCGGGGGACAGCCAGCTCTCGGTCCGCGAGCTCCTCACGGCACGGGCGTCGTACTACGCGCAGCCCCGGGACCCCGACGAGGTGCTGGAGCTGGTCGGCCTCACCGACAAGGCGGCGGCCCGGGGCCGCGCCCTCTCCGGTGGCCAGCGCCGGCGGCTGGACGTCGCGCTGGGCATCGTCGGCCGACCGCGCCTGCTCTTCCTCGACGAGCCGACCACGGGCTTCGACCCCGAGGCGCGGCGGCAGTTCTGGGCCTTGATCCGCTCGCTGCGCGACCTGGGCACCACGATGCTGCTCACCACCCACTACCTCGACGAGGCCGAGACGCTCGCCGACCGGGTCGGCGTCCTCGCCCGCGGTGAGCTCGCGGAGGTCGCCGTCCCGACGGCGCTGGGTGGGCGCGGCACGGCACCCGCCGTCGTCAGCTGGACCGAGGACGGCGTCCGGCGCACCGCCGAGACCACGACGCCCACCGCGTTCGTGCGGGAGCTGGCCGCCCGCTTCCCCGGCGAGGTGCCCGACCTGTCGGTCAACCGGCCCACGCTCGAGGACGTCTACCTGAAGATGATCGGGGACCACTCGTGACCACCGCCGCCCCCGAGCGGACCGCGCTGCCCTCGTTCGGCCGGGTCTACCTGACCCGCGCCGGTGTCGAGCTCAAGGAGTTCTTCCGCCAGCGCGAGTCGGTGGTCTTCACCCTCGCCTTCCCGGTGATCCTGCTGCTGGGCCTGGGCGCGGTCCTCGACTACGACCTCGGTGCCGGCGTCGACTTCCCGCAGTACTTCATGGCCGGGGTCATCACCGCCGGCATCGTCGGTGCCAGCCTGCAGAACATGGCGATCCACATCGCCGCGGAGCGCTCGGACGGCACGCTCAAGAGCCTCGCCGGGACGCCGATGCCCGCGAGTGCGTACTTCGTCGGCAAGGTCGTGCAGGTGCTGGCGGTGGCGGTCGCGACGATCGCGCTGCTCCTGCTGGTCGGCGTCCTCGTGTTCGGCATCGACCTGCCCTCGGGCACCGACTGGCTGACCTTCGCCTGGGTGTCGGTGCTGGGCGCCGCGGCGTGCACCCTGCTGGGCATCGTCGTGTCGACGCTGGCCCGCAACGGCCGGTCGGCGTCGGCGACGGTCACCCCGATCGCGCTGGTGCTCGAGTTCATCTCGGGCGTGTTCATGCCCTTCGACCAGGTGCCGGGCTGGCTGCAGGACGTCGCCGCGGTCTTCCCGGTGAAGTGGCTCGCGCAGGGGCTGCGGTCGGTGTTCCTCCCGGAGGAGCTGGCCGCCCGCGAGCCGGCGGGGTCGTGGGAGCTCGGCACCGTCGCGCTGGTGCTCGGCCTCTGGTGCGTCGCCGGCCTGGTCCTCTGCGCCCTCACCTTCCGCTGGCAGGACCGCGAGGGCTGAGGGACACCGCGGCCAGGTCCCCGGATCGAGTCCGCGCGGAGACCGAACGACAATGTCACCGTGAGTGCACCGCTGACCGCCGAGATCCTCCGCCGCGCCCCGAAGGTCCTGCTGCACGACCACCTGGACGGCGGGCTGCGGCCGCAGACGGTGCTCGAGCTCGCCGACGCGTGCGGCTACCGCGGACTGCCGGCGGACGACGCCGACGAGCTGGGCCGCTGGTTCCGGCAGGCCGCCGACTCGGGCTCGCTGGTGCGGTACCTGGAGACGTTCGCCCACACCGTCGCGGTCATGCAGCGGCCCGAGGGCGTGGCCCGGGTCGCCCGCGAGTGCGCCCTCGACCTGGCCGCGGACGGCGTCGTGTACGCCGAGGTGCGCATGGCGCCGGAGCTGCTCACGGCGGAGGGGACGCCGATCGAGGAGGCCGTGGAGGCGATCCTCGACGGCTTCGCGACGGGCAGCGCGGAGGCGGCCGCCGCGGGCACGCCCATCACCGTCGGCACGCTGCTGTGCGCCATGCGGCAGAACGACCGGTGGGACGAGGTGGCGGGCCTCGTCGTCCGCCACCGGGACGCCGGGGTCGCCGGGTTCGACCTGGCCGGCCCCGAGATCGGCTTTCCCCCCGACCGCCACCCCTCGGCGATCGCGCTGCTCGACCGGGCCGGCGCGCACCGCACCGTCCACGCCGGTGAGGCGGCCGGCATCGACAGCATCGTGGCCGCCCTCGACGGCGCCCGCGCGGAGCGGCTGGGGCACGGCGTGCGCATCGCCGACGAGGTGGCCGCCGACGGCTCGCTCGGCGCGGTGGCCAAGCGGGTGCGCGAGGAGCAGGTGACCCTCGAGGTCGCGCCGTCGTCCAACGTGCAGACCGGTGCCTACCCGTCGCTGGCCGAGCACCCGGTGGACCGCCTGCACCGGCTCGGCTTCGCCGTCACCGTCAACACCGACAACCGGCTGATGAGCGGGGTCTCGGCGACCAGCGAGCTGGCCGGCGTGGCCGCCACGTTCGGCTGGGGCTGGGATGACGTGCAGACGGTCACCGAGCGTGCGCTGCGGGCGGCGTTCGTCGACGAGACGGAGCGGGCGCGGCTGCTGGCCGACGTCGTCCGGCCCGGGTTCGCCGCCCTCCGCGGGTGAGGGTGGCGCGGGCCACCCCGCGCTCGGGAATCGCCGGACCACCTGCGCTGCTACCTTGAGTGCACCGGCACTCGCCGGTCATCCTCCGGACGGTCCGTCCGGGTAAGAGCGCATCCGTGCAGATCCGGGCGTCACAGCTGACGTGAGCGATCGCCAGTGAGGACGCCGGTCGACGGCGTTCACGCATGACCACGGGACGCGCCCGAGAAGCATCGGAGTCCCACACCCGTATGACCACGTTCGACGCTGTCGACGTCCAGACCACCCCCGAGCACGCCCCCGAGGCCGAGGCCCCCGCCGGCCCCACCTTCGGTCAGCTGGGCCTGCCCCAGCAGCTGGTGACCGCCCTCGAGCGGCGCGGCATCCGCCACCCCTTCGCCATCCAGACCTCGGCCCTGCCCGACGCCCTGGCCGGCCGTGACGTCCTCGGCAAGGCCGCCACCGGCTCGGGCAAGACCCTGGCCTTCGGCCTGCCCCTGCTGGCCCGCATCGGGGCCGACGTCAAGACCGGCCGGCGCGCTCCGCGCGGCCTGGTCCTCGTCCCGACCCGCGAGCTCGCCCAGCAGGTGCACGACAACCTGGCGCCCCTCGGCCAGGCCATCGGCGTCCAGCTCGCCACCGTCTACGGCGGCGCGCCCATGTACCGCCAGATCCAGCAGCTGCGCCGCGGCGTCGACGTCGTCATCGCCACCCCCGGCCGGCTGCAGGACCTCATCGGCCAGGGCGAGGCGACCCTCGACGAGGTCGTCGTCACCGTGCTCGACGAGGCCGACTTCATGGCCGACCTGGGCTTCCTCCCGGTCGTCAAGGAGCTGCTCGACCAGACCGTCCCCGACGCCCAGCGGCTGTTGTTCTCGGCCACGCTGGACGGCGAGGTCGACGCCCTGGTCCGCCGCTACCTGAAGGACCCCGCCCGGCACGAGGTCAAGCGCGCCGGGGACGACGCCCCGCCGGCCGAGCACCTCGCGTTCAGCCTCGCCTTCCGCGACAAGCTGCAGGTGGCCACCGAGCTGGCCTCCCGCCCGGGCCGCACGATCGTCTTCGCGCGGACCCAGCTCGGCGTGGACCGGCTGACCGAGAACCTGCAGGCTGCCGGGATCAAGGCCCAGGCCATCCACGGCGGGCTGCCGCAGTCGGCCCGCAAGCGCGCGCTGGAGGCGTTCACCGACGCCCGCAGCCCGGTGCTGGTCGCCACCGACGTCGCCGCCCGCGGCATCCACGTCGACGACGTCTCGCTGGTCCTGCACTACGACCCGCCGACGGACGCCAAGACCTACCTGCACCGGTCGGGACGCACCGCCCGCGCGGGTGCCGCCGGCGTCGTCGTCTCGCTGCTGCTTCCCGACCAGGTGGGCCAGGCCAAGCGCCGGTTCCGCTCGGCCAAGGTGGACCCGGCCGTCGACCGGATCCGCCCGGGTGACGCCCCGATCGCCGAGCTCGTCGCCAGCGGCGTGCACGTCGAGCCGATCGAGCGCCCGGTGCGCGAGTCCCGACGCCCGGCCGGCTCCGGTCCGCGGCGCCCGCGCCGCGAGGGCGACCGTCCGCGTCGTGACGGTGACCGGCCGCGCCGTCCCTACGGTGACCGTCCCCGTCGGGACGGCGACCGTCCGGTGGGCGAGCGCTCCGAGCGTCCGCGCCGCGACGGCGAGCGCTCCTACGGCGACCGCCGGCCCAGCGGCTACCGCGGCCAGGGTGGCCGCCCCGGCCGCTCGGCGGACTTCTCCGGCTGAGCGCAGTCACGACACGGCAGCGGCCGGTCCCGGTTCCCCGGGGCCGGCCGCTGCCGTTCTGTGGTGGATCTCCGCTCAGTCGCGGAAGACGAGGGCCCCGCTGACCTCGGTGACGACCTCGTCCCACGCCGACCGCAGCACCGCGGCGTCCTCGGCGCGCAGCGCGGCGTCGGGCTCCCGCTCGGCGCGGGCGACGGCCCGGCCCAGCGGCTCGGTCGGCTGCAGCAGCGCCTCGACGCGGGTCAGCCCGGCGTACTCGGCGACGTCCTGCACCCCCTCGACCGGCTGGGTGAGGGCGCGGTGCGGGACCAGCCCGGCAGCACCGTCGGCGACCTCGGCCACGACCTCGGTCAGCTCGGTGAGGTCGTAGCGGTCCTGCTCGGCCGGCAGCGGCGGGACGTCGGTGCCGGCCACCTCGGGCCAGGACGCGATCTCGGTGAGGTCGTGCTCCTCGTCGCCGGCGCAGAAGCGGGCGAGGTCGTCGGGCGAGGCGAACAGGAAGACCTCGCCGTCGCGGCCGAGGAACCGCGCCCGGTCGTCGACGTAGCAGCGCAGGGTCAGGCCGGCGCCGGCGGGCACCACGAGCTCCACCGGCAGGATGCCGACGCCCTCCCAGAACTCCGCGGCCTTGGCGACCTCGGTGGCGGGGACGTCGATCCGGCCCGGTCGGGCGATGGCGCTCACCGGCGTCACCGCGGGCGCGGCCTCGGCGGCGGGAGCCTCCTCGACGTCGGCCAGGTCGTCCTCGTCGTCGCCCTGCTCGGCCGCCGACGGGTAGTCGGAGAGCGCGACGGTGCCTCCGCCGGTCCAGTCCAGGTGGGCCGACAACTCCTCCAGGACGTCCTCCCAGAGGTCGTCGAGGGCGCTGCCGACGCCGAGCCACGCGTCCTCGCCGGCGCGGCCGACGAAGGCGTCCACGCCCAGCCCCAGCGAGCCGATCTCGGGGCGGGCCACCAGCTCGGCGAGCGCGCTGAACTCCCCGCCGCGCTCGACGTCGGCGGCCGGACGGCGGTCGAGGTCGACGTCGGCGTCGACGTCCCGGTCCTCGTCCTCGTCGGTCAGGTCCTCGTCGAGGTCGTCGTCCTCCTCGTCACCGAGGTCCAGGCACTCGGCGAGCCGGCTGACGATGTCGATGGTCGCGGCCAGCTCCTCGACCGCCCAGCGGTCGGCGTTCTCCGCGGCGGTGTCGTAGACCCCGTCGAGGTCGTAGCGGTGGTCGTCGTCCGGGGTGAGGTCCGCGGCGCCGAGCCCGACGACGACCGGCCACACCGGGTGGTCGGCGAGGTCGTGGTCGGTGCGGGTCCGGCAGAACACCGCCAGGGCCGCCGGGGTCGGGAAGAGGTGGACCGTCGCGGTGTCACCCTCGGACGTGCCGAGGAACGCCTGCCACTCCTCGCCGTCCTCCTCCCACGGCGGCGCCCACAGGGTGTAGCCGGTGCGGTCGTCGACGGTGAGGGAGATGGGGACGATGCTCGGCCTGGCCACGGCGACCATCCTGCCCGCTCCGTCTGGAAGCGCACCTCCGGGTTGCTACACGCCCATCGGGTGCCAGAGAGAGGACCCCGTCCTCCCCACCCTTCGCGAGCTCAGGGTGGGACCCGGGACGGGGCCTCTCAGACGCCCATCGGATGCCAGACCGTCTTCGTCTCCAGGAACGGGGTCAGCCGCGTCAGGCCGGGGTCGGCGGTCCAGTCCGGCTCCTCCGCCGGCGGCCGCAGCACCCGCTTGATGCTGCCCGCCGCCAGCCGCTCCAGCTCCATCGCACGGCCGGCGGGAGCACCGGTCAGGTCGACGGCGTCGACGTCGTCGTGCTCGGCCAGCCAGGGCCCGATCTCGCCGGCGTCCCCGGTGAGCAGGTTCACCACGCCCGCCGGGACGTCGCTGGTCGCGAGCACCTCGCCGAGGGTGACCGCGGGCAGCGGCCGCTCCTTCGACGTCACCACGACCGCGGTGTTGCCGCCGGCCAGCACCGGGGCGAGCACGCTGACCAGGCCCAGCAGCGAGGAGCGCTGCGGCGCGAGGACGGCGACCACGCCGGTGGGCTCGGGCAGCGAGAAGTCGAAGTACGGGCCGGCGACCGGGTTGGCCCCGCCGAGGACGGCACCGAGCTTGTCGGTCCACCCGGCGTACCAGACCCAGCGGTCGATCGCGGCGTCGACGGCGGCGCGGGCCTTGGACCCGGACAGGCCCTCGCCCGCGGCGACCTCCTCGCAGAACTGGGTGTGCCGGCCCTCCATCACCTCGGCGACCCGGTAGAGCACCTGGCCGCGGTTGTAGGCGGTGGCGCGGGACCACTTCCCGAACGCGGCGCGGGCGGCGACGACGGCGTCCCGGGCGTCCTTGCGGGAGGCCCAGGCGGCGTTGGCGAGGAAGTGGCCCTTGGCGTCGGTGACCTCGTAGGTGCGGCCCGACTCCGAGCGCGGGAACGCGCCGTTGACGTAGAGCTTGTAGGTCTTGCGGACGGCGAGACGCTCGCTGCCGATCACTGCGCGGTCACACTCCCTCGCTCCGCGAGGCCGTTCGCTCCGCTCCTCGCTCGCTGGCGCTCGCTGCGATGCTCACTCACTGGTCGGACCCCTTCAGGTAGGCGGCCAGCCCGTGGCGACCGCCCTCACGGCCGTACCCGGACTGCTTGTAGCCGCCGAACGGCGACGTCGGGTCGAACTTGTTGAACGTGTTGGCCCAGACGACGCCGGCCCGGAGCCGGTCGGCGATCGCCAGGATGCGGGACCCCTTCTCCGTCCAGATCCCGGCCGACAGCCCGTAGGTGGTGTTGTTGGCCTTGGCGACCGCCTCGTCCGGCGTCCGGAAGGTGAGCACCGACAGGACCGGCCCGAACACCTCGTCGCGGGCGATGCGGTGGGCGGGGGAGACGTCGGTGAACACCGTCGGCGGGAACCAGAAGCCCCGGTCGGGCAGCGCGCAGGCCGGCTGCCACCGATGCGCGCCCTCGGCCTCGCCGATGTCGGACAGCTCGCGGATCCGCGCCAGCTGCTCGGCGGAGTTGATGGCGCCGATGTCGGTGTTCTTGTCCAGCGGGTCGCCGAGGCGGAGGGTGCCGATCCGCCGCTGCAGGGAGGCGATGACCTCGTCGTGGACGGACTCCTGCACCAGCAGCCGGGAGCCGGCGCAGCACACGTGCCCCTGGTTGAAGAAGATGCCCTGCACGATGCCCTCGACGGCCTGGTCGATCGGCGCGTCGTCGAAGACGATGTTGGCCGCCTTGCCGCCGAGCTCGAGGGTGAGCTTCTTGCGGGTGCCGGCGACCGCGCGGGCGATGGCGCGGCCCACCTCGGTGGAGCCGGTGAACGCGACCTTGTCGACGTCGTCGTGCTCGACCACGGCCCGGCCGGTGTCGCCGGCGCCGGTCACGATGTTGACCACGCCCGGCGGCAGGTCGGCCTGGCGGCAGACCTCGGCGAACAGCAGTGCGGTCAGCGGGGTGGTCTCGGCCGGCTTCAGGACGACGGTGTTGCCGGTGGCCAGCGCCGGGGCGACCTTCCACGCCAGCATCAGCAGCGGGAAGTTCCACGGGATGACCTGCCCGGCCACGCCCAGCGGCCGCGGGCCCGGGCCCAGGCCGGCCCAGTCCAGCTTGTCGGCCCAGCCCGCGTGGTAGAAGAAGTGCGCCGCGGCCAGGGGGACGTCGACGTCGCGGGACTCCCGGATCGGCTTGCCGTTGTCCAGCGACTCCAGGACGGCGAACTCCCGCGCCCGCTCCTGCAGCAGCCGCGCGATGCGGAACAGGTACTTGCCGCGGTCGGCCGGGCGCATCGGACCCCAGACGCGGGTGAACGCGCGGCGGGCGGCGCGGACGGCGCGGTCGACGTCGGCCTCGGTGCCGGAGGCGACCTCGGAGAGGACCTCCTCGGTGGCCGGGTTGACCGTCTTGAACGTCTCCCCCGTGCCGTCGACGAACTCGCCGTCGACGAACAGGCCGTAGGACGGCGCGATGTCGACGATCGACCGCGACTCGGGTGCGGGGGCGTACTCGAAGGTGCTGGTCATCGTTCAGTCCACCGTCACGTGGTCCGGGCCGCTGTAGTGGCCGGTGCGGAGCTTCTGCCGCTGCAGGAGCAGGTCGTTGAGCAGGCTGGAGGCGCCGAAGCGGAACCAGTCGGGGGAGAGCCAGTCGGGACCGGCGACCTCGTTGACGAGGACGAGGTGCTTGACGGCGTCCTTGGTGGTGCGGATGCCGCCGGCGGGCTTGACCCCGATCTGGCGGCCGGTGGCGGCGCGGAAGTCACGGACCGCCTCGAGCATCACCAGGCAGACCGGCAGCGTGGCGGCGGGGGAGACCTTGCCGGTGGAGGTCTTGATGAAGTCGCCGCCGGCGAGCATGGCCAGCCAGGAGGCGCGGCGGACGGCGTCGAGCGTGACCAGCTCGCCGGTCTCGAGGATGACCTTGAGGTGCGCGTCCCCGCAGGCCTCCTTGACCGCGACGATCTCGTCGTAGACGTCGAGGTAGCGGCCGGCCAGGAACGCCCCGCGGTCGATGACCATGTCGATCTCGTCCGCTCCGTTGGACACGGCGTCCCGGACGTCGGCGAGCTTGACCGCCCGGCTGGCCCGGCCGCTGGGGAACGCGGTGGCGACGGCGGCGGTGTGGATGCCCGAGCCCTGCAGCGCCTCGGTCGCGATGCCGGCGAGGTCGCCGTAGACGCAGACCGCCGCGACATGCGGGCAGGAGGCGTCGGTGGGGTCGGGACGGCGGGCCTTGGCGGCCAGCGAGCGCACCTTGCCGGGGGTGTCGGCGCCCTCGAGGGTGGTCAGGTCGACCATCGAGATCGCGGTGTCGATCGCCCACGCCTTGGCGGTGGTCTTGATCGACCGGGTGCCCAGCACGGCGACGCGGGCCTCGGCGCCGACCTGGTCGACGCCGGGGAGGCCGTGCAGGAAGGCCCGGAAGGCGGCGTCCGAGCGGGTCACGTCACGGAACGGCGCCAGGGGCTCGCGCCGCGGCGGGGTCTCCGCCGTCAGGGCGTCGGGGTCGAGCACGTGGGTCATGCGGGCATTCTCCCCCGAGCTGGATCTGCCCTGGCCGGTACGGTGGCTCGCCCCCGGCCGATACGGTGGCGCGCGTGCAGCTGACCGTCGTCGACCACCCGCTCGCCCGTGCCCGCCTGACCCGCATGCGGGACGAGCGGACCGACAACGCGGCCTTCCGTGCGGCGCTGCGCGAGCTCACCCAGATGCTGGTCTACGAGGCCACCCGCGACCTCGCCGTCGCGGAGGACCCCATCACCACCCCGGTCACCGCGACCACCGGTTTCCGGCTGGCCGCCCCGCCGCTGATCGTGCCGGTGCTGCGGGCGGGGCTGGGCATGGCCGACACCGCGCACGGCATGCTGCCCGAGTCCCAGATGGGCTTCGTGGGGCTGGCCCGCAACGAGGAGACCTTCCAACCGGAGGCGTACATGGCCTCGCTGCCGGCGTCCCTGGTCGACCGCGAGGTCTTCGTGCTCGACCCGATGCTGGCCACCGGCGGCTCGCTGGTGCACTGCTGCGGGCTGCTCACCGCCCGGGGCGCCACCTCGATCACCGTGCTGTGCGCGCTCGCCGCGCCGGAGGGCATCGCGCGGCTGGAGGAGAGCGGGCTGCCGCTGCGGGTCTTCACCGCCTCGGTCGACGAGGGGCTCAACGACAAGGCCTACATCGTTCCGGGCCTCGGTGACGCCGGGGACCGCCAGTTCGGGGCGGTCTGACCGTGCGCTTCGGGGTGCTCGGCACCGGGCACTGGGCGCAGACCGTGCACGCCGCAGCGCTCGCCGAGCACCCGACGGCGGCGCTGGTGGGTGTGTGGGGCCGCGACCTCGCCAAGGCCAAGGCCGTCGGGGCGGAGTTCGACGTCCCCGGCTACGCCGACCTCGACGCGCTGCTGGCCGAGGTGGACGCGGTGGCGATCGCCGTCCCGCCGTCGGTGCAGGTCGGGCTGGTCGAGCGGGCCGCGGCGGCCGGCAAGCACCTGCTCCTGGAGAAGCCGATCGGGCTGTCGCTGGCCGAGGCCGACCGGGTCGTGACCGCAGTGCGCTCCTCCGGGGTCGCCTCGGTCGTGTTCTTCACGTTCCGCTTCCAGGCCGGGACGTCGAGTTGGCTGGCCCAGGCCGGGCGGACGATGCTCGCCGGCGGCGCGGGCACGTGGCTCAGCGCCCTGGCCGGCAGTCCCTTCGACTCCGCCTGGCGACGGCGGCACGGGGCACTGTGGGACATCGGCCCGCACGCGCTGTCGCTGTTGTTGCCGGCGCTCGGGCCGGTCACGTCGGTCCAGGCCGGCGGCGGGTCGGGCGACACCGTGCACCTGGTGCTGCAGCACTCCGCCGGGGTGTCGTCGACCGTGACGCTGTCCCACACGGTGGCGCCGATGTCGACGGGCATCGAGTTCTACGTGCACGGGGACGCGGGCCGCGTCGTCCTGCTGCCCGACACCGAGCACCCCGTCGAGGCGCTGTCGGTGGCGGTCGACGAACTGGGCCAGGCGGCGATGACCGGGGGCACGCACCCCTGCGACGTCGGCTTCGCCCGGGACGTGGTGGCGGTGCTCGCGACGGCGGAGCGCGCGCTGGCGTCGGGGTGCCGGGAGCCGGTGTCGGACTGAGCGCCGTTTGCGGCTCTGCGGTCGTTCCTCGTGCGGTGCGGGCGCTACAGCGCCCGCACG